>NZ_JBDTEM010000041.1:0-17664 GCF_039922535.1 Rhodoferax sp.
GTTTGGCTTGACCTACTTCTTCATCAGCCACGACCTGGGCGTGGTGGAGCACCTGGTAGACCGCGTGGCCGTGATGCACAAAGGCGCCATCGTGGAGCTGGGCAGCCGCGAGCAGATATTCAGCCGCCCCGAGCACCCCTACACCCGCATGCTGCTGGCATCGGCGCTGACGCCCGAGCCGGGCCTGGGCATCCCGGACATCAGCCGCGAAGCCTTGGCCTAAGAACAGCCCTTGTCCTCATTCCAAACAGAAAGATCTCCCATGAGTCGCACCCAAGCCTTGGCGCAAACGCTCGCCTATTTTGACGACGGCCGCTTCCAGAAAACGCTGGACCGCCGCGTCGCCTACAAGACCGAAAGCCAGGACGCCGCCAGCGGCCCCATCCTGCACGCCTATCTGCGTGAAGAGATCACCCCCCAGCTGGAAAGCATGGGCTTCAGCTGCCGCATCGTGGACAACCCCTTGCCCGGCAAAAGCCCGTTTCTGTTTGCCGAACGCATGGAGCCCGGCGCCAGCTGCACCGTGCTGACCTATGGCCATGGCGACGTGGTGCGCGGCTACGACGCGCAGTGGCGCGAAGGCCTGAGCCCCTGGAAGATCGTGGTGGACGGCAACCGCTGGTACGGCCGTGGCACGGCAGACAACAAGGGCCAGCACACCATCAACCTCACCGCGCTGGAGCAGGTACTGGCCGTGCGCGGCGGGCGCCTGGGCTACAACGTCAAAATCATTTTGGAGATGGGCGAAGAAGACGGCTCGCCCGGCCTGAACGAAGTCTGCGCACTGCACCGCGAAGCCTTGGCCGCCGACGTGTTTCTGGCCTCCGACGGCCCCCGCGTGTCGGCCTCGCGTGCCACGCTGTTCCTGGGCTCGCGCGGCGTGTTCAACTTCGACCTGTCGCTGAATCTGCGCGACGGCGGCCACCACTCGGGCAACTGGGGTGGCCTGCTGCGCAACCCCGGCATCCGTCTTGCACATGCCATTGCCAGCCTAATAGACGCCCACGGGCGCATCTTGGTGCCGGGACTGCTGCCCAAAGAAATCCCCGAGAGCGTCAAAAAAGCGCTGCAAGACATCGAAGTGGGCGGCGGGGCGAGCGACCCCGAGATCGACCCCCACTGGGGCGAGCCCGGCCTCACACCGGCCGAGCGCGTCATCGGCTGGAACAGCCTGGAAGTGCTGGCCTTCACCACCGGCAACCCCGCCATGCCGGTGCACGCTATCCCCCATACGGCCCGTGCCCACTGCCATATGCGCTTTGTGGTGGGCAGCGATGTAGCCCACTTTCTGGACCACATCCGCCAACACCTGCTGGCCCACGGCTTTGACGACGTAGAGGTGCGCAGCACCAATGTCTACATGGCCGCAACCCGCCTGGACCCCGACAGCCCCTGGGTGCGCTGGGGCATGGCCTCTATAGAGCGCAGCACCGGCAGCCGCCCGGCGCTGCTGCCCAATCTGGGCGGCTCGCTGCCCAACGATGTGTTCGCCGAAACACTGGGCCTGCCCACACTGTGGGTGCCGCACTCGTACCCCGCCTGCTCGCAGCACGCCCCGAACGAACACATTCTGGTGGACACCACCCGTGAGTCGCTGCAGGTCATGGCCGGCCTCTTTTGGGATCTGGCCGAACAAGGTGCCGACATCATGAAGGAAGCCGCATGACCGTGCTGGAAACCAACGCCGCCGTCGCGTGGCTCGCAGACCAGCGCCCAGCGATGCAAGAGGCCCTTGCCACGCTGGTGAATATCGACTCCGGTAGCTATGACAAGGCAGGCACGGATGCGGTCGCCAGCGCCATGGCCGGCTGGCTAAACGCCGCAGGCATTGCCACCGAACACCGCAGTGCCCCCGCCGACGGCGACGTGCTGCTGACGCACCTGCCCGGTGCCAACCCCACGGCCGCACCGGTCGTGCTGATGGGCCACCGCGACACCGTGTTCCCTACCGGCACTGTGGCCCAGCGCCCCTGGCGGGTCGAGGGCGACCTGGGCTACGGCCCGGGCGTGGCCGACATGAAGTCCGGCCTGGTGCTGCAATGCTTTGTGATGATGGCGCTGCAAAAGCTGCCGCCCCTGCCCTTCCCCCTGCGCGGCCTGTTCACGGCGGATGAAGAGATCGGCTCGCAAAACGGGCGCGTCGCCATCCAGACCCATGCGCGCGGCGCGCGTGCCGTGTTCAATTCAGAGCCCGGCCGTGTCAGCGGCAACCTGGTCACCGAGCGCAAAGGCGGCGCCACCTTCTTGATCGAAGTCACCGGCCGCGCCGCCCATGCAGGTGTGAACCACGCCGATGGTGCCAGCGCCATCGCCGCACTGGCCCATCTGGTCATCGCGCTGCACGCACTCACCGACTACAGCACCGGCATCACCACCAATGTGGGCCTGGTCAGCGGCGGCATGTCCACCAACACCGTGGCACCTACCGCCCAGGCCAAGCTGGATGTGCGCTTTCGCACCCTGGCGGAACGCGAAGCCGTGTTTGCCCACATCCACGCACTGGTCGCGCAGCCGCCCCAGGTGCCCGGCACCCAGGTGCGCATCACCCAAACGTCCGAATCCATGCCGTTTGAGCTGCACTCCAGCCAAGCGCTGATGCAGCGCTACCAGCACAGCGCCGCCGAAGTCGGCTTCGCCGTTGACGGTGAGGCCACCGGCGGCTGCTCGGACGCGGGGCTGACTGGTTCGCTGGGCGTACCCACGCTTTGCGGTGTCGGTCCGGTGGGCGGCAAGGCGCATACCGACGCGGAATACTGCCACCTGGACACGCTGGTGCCCCGCGCCCAGGCGCTGGTCAAGACCATCCTGGGTTTGGCTGAGTTAGCATAACGCTAGGCTTTTTATAGCTGCTTGCGCAGGTAGAACCTGCGCCAGAGCCCTATTTGGCCAAAATTTTAAAAGAATGCCTCAGCCCTGGGGCGCCAGCCCCCGCACCTTGCCAAACTCCACAATGCGCCAGACCACGGCGGTAAAGGCCAGCACCACCAACAGCATGCAGCCGTAAGCCCAGCGCAGGCCCACTTGGTCTGACAGGCTGCCCACCAGCAGGCCCGCCAGTTGCGAACCCACGCTGTAACCAATCATCAGCAGCGCCGACAGCCGGGAGGTCTGCCCCGGTGCCGCGTCGATCATGATAGCCAGCAGGATCGGAAACACCACGCCAATCCCCAAGCCCAGCATGAAATTGCCCACAGCAGGTAGCGCCCAGCCGCCTACACCGGGCAGCGCCACGTTCAGCGCCATGCCCGCCAGCGCCAGCAAATTCATGCGCCACAGCTTCTGCCGTATCGACCAACTGCTGTGAAAAAACGCCTGCCACAGCCGCGCCGCCACCATCCCGGCCACAAAAAACTGCAGCCCCACCCGTGCGGCGTTGGGGCTGAGGTGCTGGGCGCTGATGCCATAGCTCACATACCAAAAGTTTTGCCCCCACTCCACAAATCCGCTCAGCACGCCGCCGGTGACCACCCAAGCCACCAGCGGGCGACGCAGCAGTTGCACGTAGCTGAGCGCGCCGCCTTGCTCCTCCACCGCATGGTGGGACGGCACTAGATGGGCAAAGTGGCGGCGCGGCCAGAACAGCAGCAACACGCACAACAAGGGCAGCAAATACAAGGCATAGGGCGCACGCCAATTGGTGTTCAAGCTCTGCACGCCAATCACCGCCAGGGGCGACAGCAGATTGCCCAGGCTGAAGGCCACGTCCACCATGCTCAACAGCCGGGCACGCAGCTCTGGCTGCGGGCTAACATCGGCCAGGATGCTGTGCGCCAGGGTGAACAAGGCCGTTTCCACCAACGCCACGGCAAAAAATCCCAGCAGCAACATGCCAAAGTTGGGCGACAGCACGATCAGCACAATCGAGGCCAGCGCAGCAGCGGTGTAGCTTAAAAACAGGGTCCGGGGCGGGTAGCTTTGGGCCATGCGCCCGCCCTGCAAAGCCCCCAGCACCGAGCCGCTGGACCAGACCATCATCAAAATGCCCAACTGCTGGTAGTTGTCCAGCTCCTCGCGCAGCTCGGGCGTAATCGCCCCCAAAATGGCCGCAAAAATGCCCGCGCAGAACGCGGTGTAGATCACCACCCAGGCCAGATAGGGGATGGTTCGGAGGAAGTCTTTGAGTTTCACGGTTGGCAATACAAGGCCCAGCCCACCAATGGGGCGGGATTTGAGGCAAAAAGATCGATGGGGATGTGCAGAGCGGATCGGGGCGCGGAGCCCTGCGCCAAGCAGGCCGCGATTGTCGCCGTTTACACCCGGTTCACGCAGCCGATGGAACCAATGCCAGGGATACCCTGTCAACCATCCAGCTCTTGGCGCGTCGTATGAAGGAAGCAAATCATCCGTAACGTGCCCTTTTTTCAGGAACATCCCGCCATGCGATTGACTACCACCGTCCTTACCGCCACCCTGCTCGCCACCGGCCTCAGCGCCTGCGTGGTCGCCCCCTACCAGCAGGCTCCACAACCCGTCGCCGTGCAACAGGTGCAGCGCGTAGACACCGGCCGCGTGGCCCAGATGGAGTTGATACGCACGCAGGAGCGTCCGCAGCCCACCGGCGGCGGCGCTTTGATAGGCGGCATCCTCGGCGCGGTGATCGGTCACCAGATCGGCGGCGGCGTGGGCAAGGGCGCGGCCACCGTGCTCGGCGGTGTCGGCGGCGCGGTCGCAGGCAATGCAATTGAAGGCAGCCAGCAGCCCGGCCAAGTCCACGAGTCCTACCGCGTCAGCGTGCAGGGCGACGACGGCAGCTACCGCTATTTCAGCGTGCCGCCCCAAACCGACCTGCGCGTAGGCGACCGGGTGCGCATGGGCAACGGGCAACTGTTCCGGTATTGATGCCCCCCCCCAGTCTTCAGAGCTTCGCTTCTTTCGCCAACCCCCCTCGTATCTGCTTGAAAAGCAGATACGACACGCAGGGGGCGATACCAGTGGCCTGGCAAAGCCAGTTCCACGCTGTTCTGGAAGGGATGGTGATTGCGCTGGGTTTATACTTTTTTTGCCTCTTACGCATATCACACCTGCGCTGACAGCTAGTCTTTAGATAGCACCCTCACCCACCATCTGCCAGGCTTGGGCGTAACCCAGTTGGCGCAGGGTGTGCACGGCGCGTTGGCTGCGCTGGCCGCTGCGGCAGACGAATAACAGTGGAACGGACGGTGTGGCTAGCCAGTGGGGCAGATGGGTGTCCAGGCGGCCCAGCGGCACGTTCAGCGCGGTGTGGCCGCAGCCTAGCGGTTGGGGTTCGGCGGCGTGCTCGTGGGGTTCGCGCACATCCACCAGCACGGCGTTGGGATGCTGTTGTAAAAAGTCTGCCAGTTGCTTGGGCAGCAGGTGCATGGTCTGGTCGGCCTCTAGGGGCGGACCGCAACGCAGCGCTTTGGCGGCAGCGGCGCGGGCTTGCAGTGCAGCACCGCAGCGGGCAATACGGGCACAGGCGGTGTCGATAAAGGCCGCATCGGCCAGGGCACCGAACGACAGCCGCACGGCCGACGCGGCCTGGGCGTCGGGCACGCCCATGGCTTGCAGTACATAGCTGGGGGCCACTTTCTTGGCCGAGCAGGCACTGCCTGCGCTGACGTGTACACCCACGATGCCCAGGGCATCCACCACCGCACTGCTGGGCAGGCCGGGCACCGAGAAATTCAAGGTGGTGGGCAGGGCATCATCCAAGTCGGCGTTAAAGATGATTTCGGGCCACGCCGCCCGCAGGCTCTGCACGAGCAGCTCTCGAAACTGTAGCATTTGAGTGTGGCTGCTAAAACTGTCGCCTTCCTCCAGCGCCTGCAGCACCGCGCCGAGTGCGGCGATGCCCACCATGTTCTCGGTGCCGGAACGCAGGCCGTCTTCTTGCCCGCCCCCGGCCAGCAGCGGGGTGAACGGCGCACCAGGGCGCACATACAGCAGGCCAATGCCCTTGGGCGCGTACAGCTTGTGGCCAGAAAACGGCGCGTAGTCGATGCGGGTCTGCGCCAGTTGCAAAGGTAGCTTGCCCAGGGCCTGCACACAGTCCACCAGCCAGTAGGCCTGCGGGGCTAGGTCCTGGAGTACGGCCTCGATCCCCGCCAAGTCAGACACCACGCCGGTCTCGTTATTGGCAGCCATGGTGCAGACCAAGGCGGCCTGCGGGGCCAGCGCGCGCAAGGCGGCCAGGTCGTGCCGCCCGCTGCGCTCTACCGCCAAGACTTGCAGTTCCAGCTGCAAACCCAGCACCCGGTTCCAGTGCGCCAGGCTTTCAGGCACCGCCTTGTGTTCAGTGGCTCCGTACACCAGCAGCTTGCCCACCGGCTCGCCGCGCGCCTGCCGCTCCCGCACGCCGCACAGGGCCGACAGCACCGCCGTCTGGATGCCCTCGGTCGCGCCGCTGGTGAACAGCACGTCGCCCTCCCCTGCACCCAGCACCCGCACCGCACGGGCACGCACGGCATCCACCAGTTGCCGGGCCTGCAAACCGGTGGCGTGGGTACTGCTGGGATTGCCAAACAGCGCCCCCATGGCCTGTTGTGCAGCGGCCAGGGCGGCGGGCATGACGGGGGTGGTGGCGTTGCAATCAAGGTAGATAGTGGGATTCATGGCGGTGAATCCTACCTATCGATACGGAAATACGGCTTCTATAAATATTAGAATATTCCAAAAATTTAGAACAAATAAACTATTAATTTTAAAAATGCAGCATGAATGAACTTGACCGTCTGGACTACGCTATTTTGGGTGCACTGCAGATCGACGGTAACCTGTCCGTGGCCGCGCTGGCCGAGCGGGTCGGCCTGTCCAGCACGCCCTGCTGGAAGCGCCTCAAACGGCTGGAAGACGAGGGCTACCTCAGCGGCCGCGTGGCGCTGGTCAACCGGCACAAAGTGGGTTTGCCCATCACCGTGTTCGTCAGCATACGCACGGCCCAGCACGACGAGAAATGGCTGGCCCAGTTCGCCGCCGCCGCCGCGGCCCTGCCCGAGATCCAGGAGCTGCACCGCATGAGCGGCGATGTGGACTATTTGCTCAAAGTGGTGACCACCGACATCGGCGGTTACGATCGCTTCTACAAAAAACTCATCCAGGCCGTGCCTTTGAGCGGCGTGTCATCCGCCTTCTCCATGGAGCAAATCAAGTCCACCACGGCCCTGCCACTGGATTTAGTCTCCTTCGGCAGTACAAAACCATAGAAAGTAATAAAAACATGGCCATCCAATGGTTCCCCGGTCACATGCACCTGACCAAAAAAGCCATCACCGAGCGCCTCAAAGAGACCGACGTGGTGATCGAGCTGCTGGACGCGCGCATGCCCGGCTCCAGCGCCAACCCCATGCTGGCCGAGCTGATCGGCAGCACGCCCACCCTCAAAATCCTGAACAAGCAGGACATTGCCGACCCCGTGCGCACCGCCCTGTGGCTGGCACATTACAACGCCCTGCCCGGCACCCGCGCCATAGCCCTGGATGCCAGCGAAACCGCGCCGGCCCAGCGCCTCATCCCTGCCTGCCGCCTGCTGGCCCCGTTGCGCGGCGGCATGGTCAAGCCGATGCGGGTGCTGATTTGCGGCGTACCCAATGTGGGCAAGTCCACGCTGATCAACACCTTGAAGGGCAAGCGCGCCGCCAAAACCGGCGACGAAGCGGGCATCACCAAGCTGGAGCAGCGCATCGTGATGGCCGACGACTTTTATGCCTACGACACCCCCGGCATGCTGTGGCCGCGCATCATCGTCGAGCAAAGCGGCTACCACCTGGCCGCCTGCGGCTCCATTGGCCGCAATGCGTTTGACGAGGAAGAGGTGGCGCTGGAGCTGCTGCTGATTCTGCAAAAGCACTACGCCGGGCAGGTGGAAGAACGCTACAAGCTGGACCCGATTCTGGGCCTGACAGACATTGGCGTGCTTTCTGAGATCGCCCGCAAACGCGGCGGTCTGCTGGGCGGTGGCAAGGTCAATCTGCAAAAAGCCGCCGAGATCGTGCTGACCGAATTCCGTTCGGCCACGCTCGGCCGTGTGACGCTGGAAACCCCGGAAGAATTCACCCAGTGGCTGGCCACCGGCCAGGCCGCCGACGCGGCCCGCCAGGCCAAGAAGGACGCACGCAAAAACAAAAAAGGCCCCATCCAGGCCGACACAGAGTAAGCGCCCCTATAAGCACCCATAAAAAAACCCACTGCTGTGACGCAGTGGGTTTTTTGTGGTTCAAACCTTCAGCTGGCGTGTGCCAGCCTCAGATCAGAAACGGTGCTGAACGCCCATAGCAAAAATGTTTTGCTTGGCATCAGGCGTAGCTGCCGTAGCGTTGTTCTTCTTGCCAACGCCAGCTTCGTAGCCGCCGTACAGGAAGGTGCGCTTGGACATGGTGTACTTGTAACCCAGGGCGAAAGCCGTGCGCTTCACATCACCAGAAGCCAGCAGGTTTTTGTCCTTGGACTGGGAGACACCGCCGGTCAGCAAGAACGCATCGGTGACCTTGAAGTCCAGACCGATCTGGTATTCGTTGGTAGAAGCACCATCGACGTAGTCAACCTTACCTGCGTGGCCATAACCAGCCTTGGCAATGATCGTACCGAAGTCATACTGGCCCGACAGACGGGTGAAGTTGCGATCGGTAGCAGTGCCGGGGGAGGTGACAGGCTTTTCCGTTTGGTAAGCCAAAACGCCGCTCACTGGGCCATTGGCGTAAACCAAAGACGTAGAGATTACACGGATGCCAGCGGTGGTGGACAGGCTGGTCGCAGCCTTCTCATCCAGCGTGTAAGAAACGGCACCCACAAAACCGGCAAGGTTAGGCGTGTCGTAACGGAAGGTGTTGTTACCGCGCAGAACGTAGCCAGCAGCGGGGTTAGCGTCATAGAAGGTGTTGAAACCGTTCGCAGTACGCATGACATTGCTTTGGGCCGACAAAGAGCCGTTCAACATCGAGTCATTCATACCTTCGTTGTCGTAGAACGGCAAGATTGCGCGACCCACAACCACCTTACCAAAGCCGCCTTGTAAACCCACAATGGATTGACGACCGAACAACAAACCGCCTTGACCAGAAGCTCCAGTGTCAACACTGAAACCGCTTTGCAGATCAAAGATGGCCTTCAAACCGCCGCCCAGATCTTCAGCGCCCTTCATGCCCCAACGCGAACCATTGACGGAACCGGAGGTCTCGACGGTCTGGCGCAGCGATGCCACGGGTAGGTTGCCTTTGTTTTGTGTCGAAGAGCTACCCACAAAAACGTCAATAACACCGTACAGAGTGACGGAGGACTGGGCCATTGCGGCACCGGAAGCGGCCAGCACAGCCAATGCAACCAGGGATTTTTTCATTCAGGTATCTCCAAAGATTGATAAGTGTCGGGTTCGCAGTCTGGCTGCCACCTCAACTGTTACTTCTGTTTCAGAAGCTGAAGCGATTACACCAGACGGTGAATAAACATTAGGTGACTAGCCTGTCACAAAACTACATATGTTGAATATAAACAACGTTTTTTGCGCAAAGTAACCACCTAGTAACTTCCACCCAATTTGTTACATACGCCACCATTGGCCTCTGCAACTTTGCCTAAAAGAAACAAAGCAGATACTTGGCATAGGACAGCTTTTGCTGCTGTGAAATAGGAGTCACAGGGTTTCCACCTGCCAAAAAAGTCGCACAAGCGACCTGTACACGGCTGTAATTTGGCAACATGCGGGCTCACGCAGCCTGGCAAACGACGGCGGTTTGCGGTGGAAACAGAGGCTAAACGGCGTAATTTTGAGAAAAACTTTGGAGCAACTATGAAAAAAATGACTTTGGTGTCCGCAGCCGCACTGGGCTGCCTGGCCACGGCCGCCATGGCACAGGAAACCCCTGCAGCCAGCAGCGTAACGCTCTACGGCATCGCCGATGCAGGTATCAATCACGTTACAGGTCTGAAACAAGGCTCTGTCACGCAATTGGCCAGCGGCATCATGGAAGGTTCGCGCTGGGGCCTCAAGGGCAATGAAGATCTGGGCGGCGGATACAAGGCTATCTTCACACTGGAAAGCCGCGTGGAGCTGGACACGGGGTCGGTAAGCAACCGTCCCGCTTCGGGCTCACAAGTGCCTGACCGCTTGAACACCGCCACACTCATGGGTCTACCCGCGGCATTCCAGCCCGCGGTGACGGCCGTAGCCGGCAGCCTGGGCGCGCAACTGGGCGTCAACCATATTGATAAGAATTTGTTTGACCGCCAGGCCTATGTCGGCCTTATCACCCCGGTAGGAGCCATCACGGCGGGTCGGCAGTACACCCCTGGCTACCTGGCATCTGCTACGTTTGACTCCATGCATACCGAATCTAGCTTGGCACTGGGCCAGTTGGTGTCGGTGCCGGTGTCATTCACGATCCGCACCAGCAACGCCCTGCAGTACGCAATCCAAACCAATGGCGTTACCGCCACGGTCATGTATGCCATGGGCGAAGTGGCGGGCAATAACTCGGCAAACCGCTTGTTAGGCACCATGTTGGTTTACAAGGGCGCTGGCTTCTCGGTAGGAGGTGGGTACAACACACAGAAGAACGAAGTGGGTCAAAAGTCTCTGACAAACAGCATTTTGGGTGCATCGGTGGATATTGGCCCAGGTACTTTGAGCACCATGTTTGCCACCATCAAAGATGACAATCCTGCAGGTGTTTCGGGGATTGCCGCCTTGGTCGGTGGCGGCGCAGGTGTCTTGGTGCAAAACGCATTCACCACCGCGCTGAAGCAAAACTCTACCTTGGCCCACATCGGTTACCGCATGTCCATGGGTGCCAACACGGTCACCGTGGCCTACAACACCATGAACGACAAGACCGCGTCCAATGCCGACCGAGACTCGTACGGTGTGGCATACACCTACGCGCTGTCCAAACGGACCGACCTGAACGCCGTATTGACGCGCTTCAACAACAAAAACAGTTCGCAACTGGCTCCCGGCGGCAACGGCTTTCTGGGCGGTGTAACAGCCTCCGCAGGCACCGATTCGACCAACGTGGCATTTGGCATCCGCCACCGGTTCTGACCCCAAAGCCTAAGCAGCATCTGCTAAAAAGTCCTCCCCTGTGGAGGACTTTTTCTTGGGCGACTGCAAGCAGGCGGGCTTGCTTTACAGTGGCAAGATGACTTCACCCAGCCCACGCATATCCTTGCCCCGCCTTCCTACCCTCGACCAGCTCTGCCGCGCAGCGGACACCGCACTGCGCACGGTATTCACCCAGCCGCACGCCAGCCGCAGTTGCCCGACGGTACCTGAGCGCGCCACCGAACTCAGCCCGGCAGACAAAGCCCAAGCCGGTGCGCTGATGCGTGTCAACCATGTCGGCGAGGTGTGCGCCCAGGCGCTGTACACCGCACAGGCGCTGGTGACGAAAAACCCCGCGCTACGCAACCATTTCCTGCATGCCGCCGCCGAAGAAACCGACCACCTGGCCTGGACGCGCCAGCGGCTGGACGAACTGGGGGCCCGCCCCAGTGTGCTGAATCCCCTGTGGTACGCCGGGGCCTTTGGCCTGGGAGCGCTGGCCGGTCAGCTCGGTGGGGACCGCTGGAGCCTGGGCTTTGTGGTGGAAACCGAAAACCAGGTCGCCGCGCACCTGCAAAGCCACCTGGAGCACCTGCCCGCCGACGACCACGCCTCACGGGCCATCGTGGTGCAGATGAAAGACGATGAAGAGCGCCATTCCCAAGAGGCGCTGCTGGCGGGCGCGCTGGACTTGCCCGCGCCGGTCAAAAGCCTGATGACCCTGGCCGCCAAGGTGATGACCACCGTGGCGCACCGGATTTAGGCGGCCTCGACCACGTCAAAGCTGGTGGTAATTTCCGCCGTCTTGCCCAGCATGATGGTGGCCGAGCAGTATTTATCGTGGCTCAAGGCGATGGCGCGCTCTACGGCCACGGCGGGAATGCCCTTGCCAGTCACGGTGAAGTGCATGTTGATCTTGGTAAACACCTTGGGATCCACCTCGGCACGCTCAGACACCAGCTTCACCGAGCAGCCGCGCACATCGTGGCGACCGCGCTTCAAAATCAGCACCACGTCATAGGCGGTGCAGCCGCCGGTACCGGCTAGCAGGGTTTCCATTGGGCGGGGTGCCAAGTTTTGGCCGCCGTTTTCGGGTTTGGCTGCATCGGGCGCACCGTCCATGGTCAAGGTGTGGCCGCTGCCGGTTTCGGCCACAAAGCCCATGCCCGAACGGGTGCCCGCGGCGCCGGTCCAACTCACTGTGCATTCCATGCTGCTGTCTTTCTTTAACAAAATTACGGATGAAAAGACGGATTCTGCCCGTGATGCCAAGTTGTTCACGCTTTTCGCCACACCAACATGCTGCATCGCAACATCACTAAGGGAAAACGACTACAATCAAACCATCGTAACAAAATTACTTTGTTACCCCGATTGTCTCCTCCACCCTCTGAAAAGGTGGATTTAAGCCCCGAGTCGCAAGACTCGGGGCTTTTTTTATGGCTGTTGGCTCTCCCTTTATCATCAAAGACTAAGGAAAACCCATGACCGCACCCGCCAAGCCCGCCAAAGCGTCCAAGCCGCTCACCCCCGCCGACTATCTGAAGAAGATTCTGACCGCCCGCGTCTACGACGTGGCGATTGAAACCGCACTGGAACCCGCCCGCAACCTGAGCCTGCGGTTGAACAACACGGTGCTGCTCAAGCGAGAAGACACCCAGCCGGTCTTCAGCTTCAAGCTGCGCGGCGCGTACAACAAAATGGCGCACCTGACCGCGGCGCAGCTCAAAAAAGGCGTGATTTGCGCCTCTGCCGGCAACCACGCCCAGGGCGTGGCCATGAGCGCCCGCAAGCTGGGTGCCCGCGCGGTCATCGTGATGCCCACCACCACACCGCAGCTCAAGGTGGATGCCGTGGCGGCACTGGGCGGCGAAGTCGTGCTGTTTGGCGAAAGCTACACCGATGCCTACAACCACTCGCTGTCGTTGCAGAAAAAGCAGGGCTTGACCTTCGTCCACCCCTTTGACGACCCCGATGTGATCGCCGGCCAGGGCACGATTGCCATGGAAATCCTGCGCCAGTTGCAAAGCCTGGGCTCACAGAAGCTGGACGCGGTATTTGTAGCCATCGGCGGCGGCGGCCTGATCTCTGGCGTGGCCAACTACATCAAGGCGGTGCGGCCTGAGATCAAGGTAATCGGCGTGCAAACCGAGGATTCGGATGCCATGCTGCAGTCTGTCAATGCCAAAAAGCGCGTTACTCTGTCCGACGTGGGCCTGTTTGCCGACGGCACTGCCGTCAAGCTGGTGGGCGAAGAAACCTTCCGCGTGGCGCGCGGCCTGGTGGACGACTACATCACCGTGGATACCGATGCCGTGTGCGCTGCCATCAAGGACGTGTTTGTGGACACCCGCAGCATCGTCGAGCCCTCGGGTGCGATGGCGGTAGCGGCGGTAAAGCAATACGTGGCCAAGCACAAAACCAAGGGCGAAACCTACGCCGTCATCCTGTGCGGTGCCAACATGAATTTCGACCGCCTGCGCTTCGTGGCCGAGCGAGCCGAGGTGGGCGAAGAGCGCGAAGCCCTGTTCGCCGTCACGATTCCCGAAGAGCGTGGCAGCTTCAAGCGCTTCTGCGAAGCCATAGGCCAGTTACCCGGCGGGCCACGCAATGTGACGGAATTCAACTACCGCATTGGTGACGCGGCCAAGAGCAATGCCGCCCATGTATTTGTGGGCCTGACCACCACGGCCAAGGGCGAATCCCAAAAGATCGCCAGCAACTTCGGCAAGCACGGATTCAAGACACTGGACCTGACCCACAACGAGCTGGCCAAAGAGCACATCCGCCATATGGTGGGGGGGCAGTCGGCGCTGGCGCAGGACGAGCGCCTGCTGAGCTTTGTGTTTCCCGAGCGGCCCGGCGCGCTGATGAAGTTCCTGAGCCTGGTACGACCCGGCTGGAACATCAGCCTGTTCCACTACCGCAACCAGGGCGCGGACTACGGGCGCATCCTGGTCGGCCTGCAAGTGCCCCAAACCGATGCCAAAGCCTTCGACAAATTTCTGGCCACGCTGGACTACCCCTGTGTCGAAGAAACCCATAACCCGGTCTACCAGCTGTTCCTGCAAAGCTAAGCCTCCCATGGACGGTGTCCGCCACTACCTGCTAGCCGTCCAGTTCTTCACCCGCATCCCGGTCACCGGGCGGCTGGCGGCCTGGGTGGGCTACAGCCCGGCGATGCTGCGGGCCAGCGCCGCACATTTCCCCGGCGTGGGCTGGCTGGTGGCGCTGGTGGCTTGCACGGTGGCGGCTATCAGTGGCACGCTGCTGCACGGACGGCCCGGCAGCGCGCTGGTGACGGCGGTGCTGTGCACCATTGCCACCGTGCTGCTCACGGGCGGCTTCCACGAAGACGGCCTGGCCGACGTGGCCGATGGCCTGGGTGGCAGCGTGGCGCGCGAACGGGCGCTGGAGATCATGAAAGACTCGCGCGTGGGCGCCTACGGCGCGATGGCGCTGGTGCTGGCGCTCACCGCCAAAGTCGCCCTGCTGGCGCTGCTGGACGCGACCAGCGGCACGGCCTTGCTGGCGGCGCTGGTGGGCGGGCACGTGTGGTCGCGCTTTTGCCCACTGGTGCTGGTGCGCCTGTTGCCGCACGTGGGCGACACCGCCACGTCTAAAAGCAAGCCGCTGGCCGACCAGATCAGCCGCCGTGCGCTGAGCGTGGCATCTATATGGTGTTTTATGCCTCTAGCGCTGGTAGCATCTGCGCAGGCAGCTTCATTTTTAATAGCAGGCGTGCTGGCCAGTTTGGTGGCACTGGCCTGGATGGGACGCATGTTCCAGCGGCGGCTGCAGGGCTTTACCGGTGACTGCCTGGGTGCCACGCAGCAGGTCTGCGAGATCGCGTTCTACCTGGGTGCGGCACTGGCCTTGCCATGACGCTCTGGCTGGCCCGCCATGCCCGGCCGCTGGTAGAGCCCGGCATGTGCTACGGCGCGCTGGATGTGGCGGCAGATGGACCAGCCACCCAGGCGGCGGCACACACGCTGGCGGAGGCATTGCCTTTGGGGATTTTCGTCACCAGCTCCACGCTACAAAGATGTGAGCAGCTTGTGCAGGCGCTGTCTGCGCTGAGGCCCGATTTAACCCCTATTTTTGACCCCCGCCTGCGCGAGATGGATTTTGGCCACTGGGAAGGCCAGCGCTGGGATGCCATTGGCCAGCCCGCGCTCGAGGCCTGGACGGCCGACTTCGCCCACCATCGGCCCGGCGGCGGCGAATCGGTGCAGATATTTATGCAGCGGGTGGCCGCGGCTTGGGATGCGGTAGGCACGCGGCCCACGCTGTGGATCACGCACGCCGGGGTGGCGCGGGCCTGTAGTCTGCTGGCTGCGGGCATGCGCAGCATTGACCGCGCCGACCAGTGGCCGCACGCGGCGCCTGGCTACGGTGAATGGATTACTTTCGAACCGGCAATTCCAGCGCAAACGCCGCCGGGCCATTCAGGCTGTTAGCCAGTTCGGCCCGGCGCGGGCCGACCGACTGCAACACCAGGCTGCCGTCTACCACGCTGCCCACCCGGAAGGGCTTGGGCGGCTTGCCATCCACCGCGATCAGGGCCGCGCCACCGTGGCCCTGACCGGCAATCACACCGGACAGCACAAACCGGGTCGAGGGGTTCACCAAGGTCTCAGTCGCAGCACCCTGGGGTACGGCACCCAGCACGTGGGCGACGGCCGCCGTATCGATGGGCGCGCGGGTGTGCGTGGCCACGGCGGTTTGCGGGCCAGCCGCGTCGGCGGTGGACTTCAGCCCCCAGTACGCCGCGCTGGCCAACGCCAAAGCCCAGACCACAAAAGTCACCAGCCGGGGTGCCCAGCGTGCTGTAAGGGAATCGGATGCGTTTATTAACATGGATTGATTATCATCGCTGCCCATGACACACCACCGACTCTTCCCCCGCCGTTTTCTGCACCATGGTTTTACCCTGATTGAACTGATGGTGGTGCTGGTCATCATCGGCGTGCTGGCCGCGCTGATCGTGCCCAATGTGCTGGAGCGTGCCGACGATGCCCGCGCCACCGCCGCCAAGACCGATGTGAACAACCTGG
The DNA here is from genome assembly GCF_039922535.1 of Rhodoferax sp. Classification (GTDB taxonomy): domain Bacteria; phylum Pseudomonadota; class Gammaproteobacteria; order Burkholderiales; family Burkholderiaceae_C; genus Rhodoferax_B. The sequence continues at coordinate 16,051 of NZ_JBDTEM010000041.1, forward strand.
TCCAGGCCCTGAAACTTTACAAGCTGGACAACCAGCGCTACCCCACCGCCGAACAAGGCCTGCAAGCCCTGGTCACCAAGCCCAGCACCAACCCGATTCCGCCCAACTGGAAGCCCTACGTCGAGAAGCTCCCCAACGACCCCTGGAGCCGCCCCTACCAGTACCTGAATCCCGGCGTGCAAGGTGAGATCGACGTGATGTCCTTCGGTGCCGACGGCGTGGCCGGTGGCGAAGGTAAAAATGCCGATATCGGCAGTTGGCAATGATGTGGCCCCCACGCTTCTCACTGCGTGTAGTGCGCTGCCCCCCGAGGGGGCCGTGCCTTGCTTGGGGCGGCCCGGCGCTACGGCGTTGATCTCGCGTCAAAAAGGCTTCACCCTGCTGGAGCTGCTGGTCGTCGTGGCCATCATCGCCATCGCCAGTGCGGGGGTCGCCTTCGCCCTGCGCGACAACAGCCAGACCCTGCTGGAGCGCGATGCGGCGCGGCTGGCGGCGCTGTTTGAATCGGCCCGGGCCCAATCGCGTGCCACCGGCGTGCCGGTGCATTGGCGGCTGACCACCGACGGTTTTGCCTTTGACGGCCTGCCTGCGCGGACCCTGCCCGAGCGTTGGCTGGGCACCGACACCGTGGCGCGCAACACCACCCCGGTGCTGCTCGGCCCCGAGCCGGTGATTGGCCGCCAGGAAGTGGTGCTGCAGTCCATCAGCCAGCCCAGCCAGGCCCTGCGCATCGCCACCGACGGCGCACGGCCTTTTACGGTGCAGACCGTGCCAGCGGTCACGCCATGAAAGTCCGTGGCTTCACCCTGATCGAAGTGCTGGTGGCCCTGGCCATCGTGTCGATTGCGCTGATTGCCGGGCTGCAGGCCACCCAGGCGCTGACCACCAATGCCACCCGGCAAACCGATGTGCTGCTGGCCCACCTGTGCGCCGAAAACCAGCTCATCGCCATGCGCCTGTCGGCCCAGATGCCCAGCGTGGGCGACAGCAGCCAGAACTGCGAGCAGTCGGGCCACGTCTACGAGGTGCGCCTGAACGTGCTGCCCACACCCAACCCCAGCTTTCGGCGGGTGGACGCGCAGGTGTTTGATGGAAACGCGCCCATCCTGCGCATCTCCACCATAGTGGGACGGTTTTAATGGCGCGCCAACGCGGTTTCACCCTGGTCGAACTGCTGGTCGCGCTGATGGTGATGGCGCTGCTGGCGGTGCTGAGCTGGCGCGGGCTAGACGGCATGACCCGGGCGCAAAGCCAAACCCAGCAGCGCGCCGACGAGGTGCTGACCCTGCAGGCCGGGCTGGGCCAGTGGACGGCCGACCTGGATGCCCTGCTGGAGCAGCCCAACACCACCGCTCTGGACTGGGACGGGCGCGGCCTGCGCCTCACCCGGCGCAGCAGCGACCCGCAGGCCACCGGTCCGCTGGTGGTGGCCTGGACGCGCCGCACGGTGGATGGCACCGACCAGTGGCTGCGCTGGCAGTCGCCCGAGGTACATAGCCGTGCCGAACTGACGCAGGCCTGGAGCAACGCCGCGCTGTGGGCGCAAAACCCCAGCGACGATGCCAAACGTGCCGAGGTCGCCCTCACCCCGCTGGCCGATTGGCGCATCTTCTA
>NZ_JBDTEM010000042.1:0-8654 GCF_039922535.1 Rhodoferax sp.
TGGGGGTGCTGGCTTCCACGCCGCCCACCGCTTTCACCGCCTTGGCCTCCGCCGCCTCGCCCCTGGGCACAGCCCGCACGGCCGTACGGGCCTGCGCCGCCGCCTCCAGTTTGGCGATATCTTCCTGGGTGGTAGAAATAATCAGTTTGACCGACGGCGTGGGCTTGGTTGCCGCCTCCAGCTTGGTGGTTTCCTCCTGGATGGCCGCCGTCACAGGCTGGGTATCTGGCCCTTGGGTCGCCGCAGACCCCGCGCCAGAACGCGTGCCAGCCGCAGCGGGCGGCCAGTTCACGGTACGTTCGACAGGAGGGATTTGCATTTTGTTCACCAAGTAAGTCGGTCTGTAGATACTTTTTTCAGACCTCGTACTTGGTTAACGGCAGAAATGCAGGGTTATTTAGGGCTATTTCTAAAAATATTTAAAAAACTTTACGCCGTGGGCAGTGGCCTAAAGAAAGCGCTCCAGCAACTTCCGCGAACCCCGGTCCAGCGCGGTCATGTCGCGCACGCCGAACTGCACGCCTGCGCCACCGGCAATCAGCAGACCGGCACGGCCCAGGCGGCGGATGTCTTCTTCGGTCTTGAGCACAAATTCGGTATCGCCGCGGTCGGTTTCCACCGTCCAGACGCTGGGCGTGGAAAAAGTGGACACCGCCTTGACCCGCAGGATCTCCGGCACAAATTCGCGGGTAGCCAATTCCTCCTCCAACAGGCTACGCGTGGCCAGCGGCAAGGCGCTGAGGCGGTCAATCCACACCAGCTCATGGCCCTCGGTGCCCACCAGGGACACACCCTCGTCCGGCGCAGCAATCGGAAAGGCGCGCACGGGTACCACGCCTTCATGGCGCTCGCCGCTGGTAAAAATGACGGCCAGACGGCCGAAAGCATCGCGTTCCAGCAGGAAATCAGAGGTGGAGGTCATGCTTAGTTTCCGGCAGGGTGGGCTGAATGCTCGATGGGGCGCGACAGGCTCAGGCCTTCGTCTTCGCTCTCGGTGCGGCGCAGTTGCGCCTGGTACAGCCGCCAGTACGCGCCTTCTTGGGCCATCAGTTCTTCGTGCGGACCGACCTCGACCACGCGGCCCCGGTCCATCACCACCAGGCGGTCGGCCTTGCGCAGGGTAGACAGGCGGTGGGCGATGGCGATAGTAGTTCGGCCTTGCACCAGGTTGTCCAACGCTTTTTGGATTTCGTTTTCGGTCTCGGTGTCCACCGAAGAGGTGGCTTCGTCGAGGATCAGGATGCGCGGGTCGATCAGCAGTGCGCGAGCGATGGAAATGCGCTGGCGCTCGCCGCCCGAAAGGCCTTGGCCGCGCTCGCCCACCAGCGAGTCGTAGCCCTGCGGCAGCCGCAGGATGAATTCGTGCGCGTGGGCGGCTCGGGCGGCAGCCACGATCTCTTGGCGCGTCGCGTCGGGTTTGCCGTAGGCAATATTCTCGGCAATAGTGCCAAAAAACAGAAACGGCTCTTGCAGCACCAGGCCGATGTTGCGCCGGTAATCGGCCACGGCGTAGCGGCGAATGTCGGTGCCATCCACCTGGATGGAGCCGTCGGTCACGTCGTAAAAGCGGCAGATCAGGTTCACCAGCGTGCTCTTGCCCGAGCCGCTGTGGCCCACCAGACCAATCATCTCGCCGGGGCGTATCACCAGGTCCAGGTCACGGATGACGGCGCGGTTGCCGTAGCGGAAACCGATGCGCTTCATCTCGATCTGGCCCCGCATCCCGCGCTCCACCTTGCTCACGGGCACGGGGTTGGTGGGCTCGGGCACGTTAGAAACATGGTCCAGGATGTCAAAAATGCGCTTGGCTCCGGCCGCCGCCTTTTGCGTCACCGAGACAATGCGGCTCATCGAGTCCAGCCGGGTGTAGAAGCGCCCTATGTAGGCCAGGAACGCAATCAGCACACCCACGGTGATCTGGCCCTTGCTCACCTGCCAAATACCAAACGCCCACACCACCAGCAGACCCATATCGGTCAGCAGCGAAACAGTCGGGGTAAACAGGCTCCAGGTTTTGTTCAGGCGGTCGTTGACCGCCAGATTGGCCTGGTTGGCGGCATGGAAGCGGCCGGCCTCGCGGCGTTCCTGGGCGAATGCCTTGACCACGCGGATGCCGGGAATGGTGTCGGCCAGCACATTGGTGACCTCGCCCCAGACCCGGTCGATCTTTTCGAAGCCGGTGCGCAGCCGGTCGCGCACGGCGTGGATCATCCACGCGATGAAGGGCAGCGGCAGCAGGGTGACCAGCGCCAGCCAGGGATTGATGGAAAACAAGATGGCCGAGGTCATCATCAGCATCAGCACGTCGGTGGCAAAGTCCAGCGCGTGCAGCGACAAAAAGACCGAGATACGGTCGGTCTCGGAGCCAATGCGGGCGATCAGGTCACCGGTGCGCTTGGCACCAAAGTAGTCCAGCGACAGGCCCAGCAGGTGCTCAAAAGCGGTAGTGCGCAAATCCGCAGCAATCCGCTCGGACACCAGCGCCAGCAGCCAGGTGCGTATCCAGCCCAGGCTCCAGGCCAGCAAGGCCGAGCCCAGCAGCCCGGCCAGCAGCCATTTGACCTGCGCAATGTCGATCTGTTTGCCGCTTTGGAACGGGATCAACACCTCGTCCATCAACGGAATCGTCAGGTACGGCGGCACCAGCGTGGCAGCGGTGGAGGCCAGCATCAGCAGGAAACCGGTCAACAACTTGCCTTGGTAGGGCTTGGCAAAGCGCCACAGCCGCAGCAGCACCCAGGTGCTGGGCGGGGTGTTCAGCTCGCGGGTGCATACCGCGCACTCCTCGCTGTCGGGAGGCAGCGGGGCAAAACAGGTCGGGCACTGGCCAGGTTCGTCCAGGCTGGCTTCCTGTGGGGCCAGGCGCAGCCCAAACAGCTTGACCAAGCGCAGCGCCTGCACGTCGACGGCCAGGGTGAAGCGCCAGCGGGCCAGACGGGTGTGGGCGTTGTGCAGTTCCAGCGTGCCGACACCGGCGTGGTCGGAGTGGCGCAAAGCCAGATCAGGGGTGAGCGGCCAGCTTTGCCAGGTACCGTCGTGGTGGCTCAGCAGGCGCTGGTCGGTCAGAGCCAGCAGTCCGGGCGCAAAGCGTAGCTGGGCATCCAGGTCAACGGACAGGCTGACTAGGGCGTTCTCATGGGGAAGGAGCTGCGATTGCAAGCCACTGCTTGATTCGACGGGATGATGGTGTTGCATGTATTTAAAGACCCAAGGATTCCTGGCCAAGCGCCAGTGCTTCGTCGGGGCCTCAGATTCTCGCCGATGCCAAGTCCATTTCTAATTACCATATGCACCTGCGCACTTTAGCCATCCGCAGCCGGGTCGCCCGGCCACTACTTACGCCAAAAACATGAGCCCCAAGGACGACATCCAACTGCTGCGCATCAATTATTTGCGTGGCCCCAACATCTGGACCTACCGGCCCGCCCTCGAAGTTTGGCTTGATTTGGGGGAATTGGAAGAATTCCCCTCCAACCTGCTACCCGGCTTTACCGACCGCCTGGTCGCCCTGCTGCCTGCTCTAGAAGAGCACCACTGCGGCGTTGGCGAGCGCGGCGGCTTTCTGCAGCGGCTGGTGGAAGGCACCTGGGCCGGCCATGTGCTGGAGCACGTGGTCATCGAGCTGCTGAACTTGGCAGGCATGCCCACCGGCTTTGGCCAAACCCGCAGCACCTCGCAACGCGGCGTGTACCGCATGGTGTTCCGCGCCCGTGACGAGCAGGTGGCCCGCTGCGCCCTGGCCCAAGGCCACCGGCTGTTGATGGCCGCTATCAACGACCAGTCTTTTGACGTCAGCACCGCTGTGGCCGCCGTGCGCGCCGAAGTGGACGACAACTACCTCGGCCCCAGCACGGCCTGCATCGTGGCAGCCGCCACCGACCGCAGCATCCCGCACATCCGCCTGAACGACGGCAACCTGGTACAGCTGGGCCACGGTGCACGCCAGCGCCGTATCTGGACAGCCGAAACCGAATTCACCAGCGCGATTGCCGAGGGCATTGCCCACGACAAAGACCTGACCAAGACCCTGCTGCAGTCCTGCGGCGTGCCGGTGCCCGAAGGCGTGGTGGTCGATAGCCCGCAAGCCGCCTGGGAAGCCGCGCAAGACGTGGGCTTGCCGGTGGTGGTGAAGCCGTCCGACGGCAACCATGGCCGGGGCGTGGCGCTGGACTTGAGCACCCAAGCCGATGTGGAAGCCGCCTACCTGGTGGCCGAGCAGCACGGCAGCGAGGTGCTGGTGGAACGCTTTGTGCGCGGCAACGAGCACCGCCTGCTGGTAGTGGGAGGCCGCGTGGTTGCCGCCGCCCGGGGTTCGGTCGCCTGGGTGACGGGCAATGGCCAGTCCACCGTGGCCGAGCTGGTGGATGCGCATATCAACACCGACCCGCGCCGCGGTACCCACGAAGACGCGCCGCTGGGCCTGATCGACACCTACAAAGACGCGGCCGTGCTGCTGGACCTGCAGCGCCAGGGCCTCACCCCCGACGCGGTGCCCGCAGCGGGCAAGCAGGTGCTGATCCAGCGCAACGGCAACGTCGCCATAGACTGCACCGACCTGATGCACCCCGAGGTGGACCACATCGTGTCGCTGGCCGCGCGCATCGTCGGCCTGGACATTGCCGGGGTGGACGTAGTCTGCGAAGACATCTCCAAACCCCTGGGCCCGCAGGGCGGCGCGATTGTCGAGGTCAATGCAGGCCCCGGCCTGCTGATGCACCTGAAGCCCGCCGAGGGCTCGCCCCGCCCGGTGGGCCGCGCCATCGTGGACCACCTGTTTGACGAAGACGAAACCGGCCGCATCCCCATCGTGGGCGTGGCCGGTACCCAAAGCACACACACCATTGCCCGGCTGGTCGCCTGGCTGCTGCACCTGAGCGGCAAGCGCGTCGGCCTGGCCTGCCGCGACGGCCTGTTTCTGGACACCCGGCGCATCGAAACCAAAGATTGCGCCCACTGGGAACCGGCCCACCGGCTACTGATCAACCGCTCGATGGAAGCCGCGGTGATCGAAAACGGTGCGGCCAGCATCCTGCGCGACGGCCTGGCCTACGACCGCTGCACCGTCGGCATCGTTACCGACCTGGGCGGCGCATCCGCGCTGGCTGAATTCGACATCACCGAAGACGACCAACTGGTGAAAGTGCTGCGCACCCAGGTAGACGTGGTGCTGGCCGAGGGCGTGGCGGTACTGAACGCCGTTGACGAGCGCGTGGCCGCCATGGCCGAACTCTGCGACGGCTCTGCCATTTTGTATGGAATTGACCCGCTGCTGCCCGCCACCATTGCACACCGCGCTACAGAAAGTAGAGCAGTCATCATCCACAAGGGCTACATCATGCTCGCCACCGGCAGCGCCGAAGTGCCGCTGGTCAATCTGGAGCGGCTCACCGCCCACTGGACCACCCCGGCGCAGCTGGAGCCCATCCTGGCCTCGATTGCGGCTGCCTGGGCGATGGATATTTCGCCCGATTTGATCGTGGCCGGGCTCAAGACTTTCGAACTGGACCTGCCCACCGTCCGCCCCTCGTCCCCTGTACGCGCCACGCTGCCCCCGGCTGGACCCCGTACCGAACAAGAAGATAGAAAGACCGACTGATGGAAGTCTCACGCATCCGGGCCCTGCGCGGCCCCAATCTCTGGAGCCGCCATACCGCCGTGGAAGCCGTGGTGGCCTGCGCGGAATCCGAACAGGCAATCGCCCAGATTCCCGGGTTCGAGGTCGCCGTGCGCGCCCTGTTCCCGGCTATCGGGCCGCTGCGCCCCAACCGCGAACACGGCACCGTGTCTCTGGCCCATGTGCTGGAGGCCGCCACGCTGGCGCTGCAGGCCCAGGCGGGCTGCCCGGTCACTTTCAGCCGCACCTCGGCCACCGAACAAACCGGCATCTACCAAGTGGTGGTGGAGTACAGCGAAGAAGCCGTGGGCCGCCAGGCGCTGGAACTGGCCCAGACCTTGATCCAGGCCGCGCTGGACCACACCGCTTTTGACAAAGACAGCGCTATCGCCCAACTGCGCGAAACCGACGAAGACGAGCGCATGGGCCCCAGCACCGGTGCCATCGTGGATGCCGCCGTGGCCCGGGGCATTCCCTACCGCCGCCTGACCAAGGGCAGCATGGTGCAGTTTGGCTGGGGTTCGCGCCAACGCCGCATCCAGGCCGCCGAATTTGACCTGACCAGTGCCGTTTCCGAGGCCATTGCCCAAGACAAAGACCTGACCAAAAAGCTGCTGCATGCCGCCGGTGTGCCCGTGCCATTGGGCCGCCCGGTGGAAACGCTGGAAGAAGCCTGGCAGGTGGCGCTGGAAATCGGCCTGCCGGTAGTGGTGAAGCCGCAAGACGGCAACCAGGGCAAGGGCGTGACGGTCAACATCGTGGACCGCGCGCATCTGGAAGTCGCCTTCGCGGCCGCCGCCGAAATCGGCGAAGTGATGGTGGAAAAATTCTTGCCCGGCAGCGACTTCCGCCTGCTGGTGGTGGGCAACAAGCTGGTGGCTGCCGCCCGCCGTGACCCGCCCCAGGTACTGGGCGACGGCGTGCACACCGTGCGCGAGCTGGTGGACATCGTCAACTCCGATCCCAAACGCGGCGAAGGCCACGCCACCTCGTTGACCAAGATCCGCTTTGACGACATCGCCATCGCCCGGCTGGCGCTACAAGACCTGGCCCCCGCGTCCGTGCCCGACAAAGGCCGTCGCGTCATCCTGCGCAACAACGCCAACCTGAGCACCGGTGGCACCGCCACCGACGTGACCGACGACGTGCACCCCGCCGTCGCCGCCCAGGCTGTGGCCGCGGCCCAGATGATCGGCCTGCACATCTGCGGCGTAGACGTGGTCTGCGAAAGCATGCTCAAGCCGCTGGAAGACCAACACGGCGGCATTGTCGAAGTCAACGCCGCGCCCGGCCTGCGCATGCACATCTCGCCCTCGTTCGGCAAAGGCCGCAACGTGGGCGAAGCCATGGTCAGCAACCTGTACGGTGCGGGTGACGATGGCCGTATCCCGGTGGTGGCCGTCACCGGTACCAATGGCAAAACCACCACGGCCCGGCTGATCGCCCACCTGTTCACCAGCAGCGGCCTGCGCGTCGGCATGACCAACACCGACGGCGTGTACGTCGATGGCCGCCAGATCGACAGCGGCGACTGCTCGGGCCCCAAAAGCGCCCGCAATGTGCTGATGCACCCCGACGTAGATGCCGCCGTGTTTGAAACCGCCCGCGGCGGCATGCTGCGCGAAGGCCTGGGCTTTGACCGCTGCCAGGTCGCCGTGGTTACCAACATCGGCGCGGGCGACCACCTGGGCCTGAACTACATCACCACGGTGGAAGACCTGGCCGTACTCAAGCGCGTCATCGTGCAAAACGTGCACTCCACCGGCTACGCCGTGCTGAATGCCGCCGACCCCATCGTCGCCGCCATGGCCACGGCCTGCCCTGGCAACGTGATCTACTTCACCGCCGACCGCCACCACCCGGTGATGGCCACCCACCGCGCCCAGGGGCGGCGCACGGTGTATGTCGATGGCGACCACATCGTGGCCGCTGTGGGTTCGTGGCGTGAGCAGATCGCCCTGCGCGATGTGCCGCTGACGCGCGCTGGCACCATCGCCTTCCAGGTGGACAACGCCATGGCCTCTGTAGCCGCCGCTTGGGGCGTAGGCATGAACTGGGACACCATCCGCCGCGGCCTGTCGAGCTTCTCCAACGATGCCGACAACGCCCCCGGCCGCTTCAACGTGATGGACTACAAGGGCGCCACGGTGATTGCCGACTACGGTCACAACCCGGATGCCATGCGCGCCCTGGTGTCCGCCGTCGAGGCCATGCCCGCCAAACGGCGCTCGGTGGTCATCAGCGGCGCCGGGGACCGGCGCGACGAAGACATCCGTGAGCAAACCGTCATTTTGGGTGACGCATTTGACGACGTGATCCTGTTTGAAGACGCCTGCCAGCGGGGCCGGGCCGACGGCGAAGTGGTCAAGCTGCTGCGCGAAGGCCTGGCCAACGCCCAGCGCACCCGCACGGTGGACGAGATCTACGGCGAATTCATCGCCATCGACCACGCCCTGGCGCGTTTGCAGCCGGGCGACCTGTGTTTGATCCTGGTGGACCAGGTGGAGGAAGCCCTGGCCCACCTGGCGCAACGGGTGGCTGCGGCCTAAAACGCATCCGGCACTGCGGCTGATGCTGCACTGCAACAGGGCGGGATGGTGGAAGCCATCCCGCCCTGTTGCCTTTGGATGGTGCACCAACTTTACATTTCAAGGTTTTCAGGCCTCTGGCGCATATCCCACTTGCGCAGACAGCTATTATTTTTGAAAAAAATGTAAGTGTTTGTTGGCATGGTGTTTGCACTGTGGAAGTGGGCAATCAGTTCACTTAACCACCAAAGGCACACGATGAAATTCACACGCACAGGCACGCTTGTTTTGGCGGCCGCAGCGGCTTTGACCACCGGCACGCTGGCGCAGGCTGCGGACTGGAGCGACACCTCCATCGGCTACCGCTACGGCAACAGCTTTCGGGAACCGTTCAATCCGAGCGATATTTCCAAAAACATCGTCAACATCACCCATGCCAGCGGTTACAAATACGGTAGCAACTTCCTGAACCTGGACATCCTGGAGTCCGACTCCACCGACCACGGTGCCCA
>NZ_JBDTEM010000043.1:0-1721 GCF_039922535.1 Rhodoferax sp.
GAAAGAGGTAGTTGCCTTTGAAGAAGCTGTTGTGGCCATACGCGGCGTGTGCAATCACCAGCGCCTGCATCGCCATCGTGTTTTCTTCCATCAGGTAGCTGATGCAAGGGTTGGAGTTGATGACGATCTCGTAGGCCAGGCCCATCTGGCCGCGCTTGTAGCGGTTTTCGGTGGCCAAAAAGTGTTTGCCGAACGACCAGTGGTGGTAGTACACCGGCATGCCGATGGAGGCATAGGCATCCATCATCTGCTCGGCGCTGATAACTTCGAGCAGGTGCGGATAGCCGTCCAGTCCGTAACGGCGGGCCACTTCGCCGATGGCCTGGTCGTATTCTTCGATGGCCTCGAAAGTCCATTCGGAGCCGGTAGGGAGCAAGCGATTTTTTGCAGCCATATTAGGTTTCCACCAAATTGCCGCGTGACGGGCGAAATAGAGATCCACGAGCCCAGTAGATGCCGTGGAACCGGCTTTGCCGGGCCACTGGCATCGCCCCCTGCAAGGGGGTTGGCGGCCACACGCAGTGGGCAAGTCTGGGGGTGTTCTCCATACTATGCCCTGCGTTTAAACAACTCGCGGAATACCGGGTAGATGTCGGCCACGGTGGCGATGCGCTGCATGGCGAATGTGCCTTGCTTGCTGTTGGCCAGGCGCTCGTATTCCTCCCACAGATTTTGCGGCGGGCCGTCTGTGATTTCGATGTAAGCGAAGAACTGGGTCAGGGGCAGGATGGATTCTTCCAGCAAGGCCTTGCAGCGGGGGGAGTCGTCGTGCCAGTTGTCGCCGTCCGAGGCTTGCGCACCATAGATGTTCCAGGCATTGCTGGGGTAGCGGGCCACAATGATCTCGTGCATGAGTTTGAGTGCACTCGACACCACCGTGCCACCCGACTCGCGCGAGGTGAAAAAGTCGTCTTCGTCTACCTCGGTGGCCACCGTGTGGTGGCGGATAAACACCACTTCAATGCGCTCGTAGTTGCGGGTCAAAAACAGGTACAGCAGCATGAAGAAACGCTTGGCCACGTTCTTGCGGCCCTCGTCCATCGAGCCCGACACATCCAGCAGGCAAAACATCACCGCCTGGGTGGTCGGCTGGGGCACGCGCACGCGGTTGTTGTAGCGCAGGTCGTAGGTGTCCACAAAGGGCACAGCCTCGATCTTGGCGCGCAGCTTGGCGATGTCGCGGCGGGCTTGCTCCACTTCGGGGTCATCCTCGGCGCGGGTGGTCAGCAGCTCCATCAGCTCGGCTTCCAGCGCCCGGATCTGCGCTGCATACGGCCCGCCGATGGCGATGCGCCGCAGCGCCGCGCCGCGCATGGTGCGGCTGAGGTTGATGTTGGTCGGCACCCCGGTTTGCACAAAGCCTGCCCGGATGCGGCGGTACTGCTCGATGCGGGCCAGCTGCAGCTTGACCAGGTTGGGCAGCGCCAATTCGTCGAAAAAAATGTCCAAAAACTCGTCGCGGGTGAGGGTGAAGACAAACTCGTCCAGCCCTTCGCCGTCCTGGCTGGCCTGGCCCTTGCCGCTGCCTTTACCACCGCCGTTGGGCGGGCGTTCCACCTGGTCGCCACGCAAAAATCGGTCATTGCCGGGGCGTACGGTTTCCCACACGCCGCCCTTGCCGTGCTCAAACTGCGGCTCGCCGATGTCGCGGCCCGAAATGCCGATTTTTTCGCCGTTGTCCAGGTCTTTGAGGCCGCGCTTGTTGACCGCGTCGGACACGG
>NZ_JBDTEM010000044.1:0-1873 GCF_039922535.1 Rhodoferax sp.
GGCGATGGATTTGAGCCACAGCGGGTAGGCCTCGGTCTGGCGGTTGTCTACGCCAAAGGCCGTCGAGCCCGGGCGGAACAAGAACTTCACGGCCAGGCGTTTTTGCGCCAGGCCAAAGTCCACGATCTTGCCGAAGGCGGCCTCGGCCCGGTCGCGCCGCCCCAGCTTCCACTGGGCCAGGTAGATGCCGTTGTACACCCGAAACTGATCGCCCGCCGCCGTGCGCTGGGCGCTGGTGTACAGGTCCAGCGACTCCTGGTAGCGCCCGGCGTCGTAGGCCTCCATGGCCTCGGCCACCTGGGCGGCGGCCACGATGCGCTCGGTGTACAGGGCGTTGATGGGGTCGCCTGCCTTGGTGCCCTGGCAGGTGCGGATGTAGCCCAGCGTGGCCGGGTCTTCGGTCCAGGCGGGCGCGTCGCGGAAGCTGGCCAGGGGCGTGCTGTCCACACCCTCGGGTTTGGAGAAGGCCAGCCCCTTGCTGACCAGTTTGCCGGTTTTCAGGTCGGCCAGCGCGAAGCAGATGCGGTAGGCCTCGCGCACGCCCGTTGTTTGCCGCGTGGCATTCACACCGGTGAAGGTGCCGATCAGCACCAGCGGGCTGCGCGCCACATTGGCGGCGGTGAAGGGCTGCAGGTCAAACTGTGGGTACTGCTCGCGGAGCAGGGCCGCCAGCCGCAGGCCCATGGAGCGGGTGGCGCTGGACTGGGCTCCGGTCATGCCGTCTACCAGCGGGTCGATCACCACGGCGTAGCGCGGCGGACCGGGCAACTGGGCGTTTTTCAGCAGGGCGGTGGCGGCCGTGGTGACGGCCTCGTCGTAGGGCAGGGTGGGCGGCGGCGGGGCCGGGGGCGGTGTGGGGTTGGACGCTACGGGGGTAGGGGGTTTTGGCAGGCCGGGCGGCGGCATATTGGTGCAGGCGGCTAGCAGGGTCAGCACAGTACAGAGGGCGAGGCGTTGCATGGTCAGCACTCCTGGTTCAGAAAAGCCTGGTCTGCCGCCGACGGGGCCTCGCCCAGCCCCTGGCGCTCGTGGATGGCGTTGCAGCGGGCGGGTAGCGGGCGTTTTGGCGTGGCTACGGTGGCGATGGGCGGTAATTTGACGTTGGGCTTGGCGGCGATGGCGATAGGCGTTGGGGCCGCGGCTGTATCGGCGGCAGTGGACATAGCCGGGCTGGGCGGCTCGGCAACCACCGTGGCGCTGGGGGTGCTGGTGGCGGGCGGACTTGCCATCGGCACGGCGGCCTCGCGGCGCGTGACGGCACCCACGCCCAGGTAAATGCCCACGGCCACCAACAGCAGTGCAGCAGCGACACCCCAGGGTTTCCAGGGCGATGGTGTCGGATGGGGCGGATCCACAGGGGTGGGGGGCGCAACACCTTCCGCCACCACGGCAGGGGCACCCAGCTTATGGGCAATGTCGTCCAGCAGTTGTTGCAGGCCAATGGTGTCGTGGGTGCCGTCCCAGTCCACCAGATCGGCAGCCTGCACTTCGCGGAACCCGGCGGGCGGGCGCACGCGCTCGATGAACACCGGAATCAGGCGGCCCAGCAGCCGCCCCTCGGTGGCTTCCTCACAGACCCATTCGCTTTTGACCGAATTGGCCGACCACAGCACCAGCATGCAGCGCATCGCCTGCAGCTCTTGCTCTAGCAGGCTGCGCCAGGTCAGGCCTGCAGGCACGCGGCGGTCCCACCAGACCGACCAGCCCGCGCGTTCCAGGGCCTGCGCCAATTGGCGCACCCGTGGGCGGTCTTTTTCGTTGTAGCTCAGGAAGATGTCGGCCATGACGTTCCCCGTGGCGAGGTCCATCGGGCTGCGCGGTGTGCACAGCCGGATGCGTCAAATATCTTACCCCCAGGTGCGTGCTGTGGGCA
>NZ_JBDTEM010000045.1:0-5554 GCF_039922535.1 Rhodoferax sp.
GCGGCCACCGTGCCTTTACCCGAGGCGGTGGGGCCGTCGATGCAGAGCACGGGAATGTGGGCCGTAGCCGTTTGCGATAGCGCCAGCAAGGCCTCGAAGTAATCAGGGAAAGTCTTGGCGACGCACTTTGGGTCTTCGATACGCACTGGCAGAGACGCCGGATTGAAGGCCGCCAGCGAGAAGCACATCGCCATCCGGTGGTCGTCGTAGGTGTGGATGGTCGCGGCCCGCCATTCTTGGGCGTTGGGCAGCGGCTGGATGCGGATGAAATCGGCACCTTCTTCGACGGTGGCCCCCAGTTTGCGCAACTCGGTGGCCATGGCCGCGATGCGGTCGGTTTCCTTGACGCGCCAGCTGGCGATGTTGCGCAGCGTGGTGGTGCCATCGGCGTACAGCGCCATCACCGCTAGGGTCATGGCGGCATCGGGAATGTGGTTGCAGTCCAGGTCGATGGCTTTGAGCGGCCAATTGCCCCGGCGGACTTCCAGCCAGTTCGGGCCACTGACGACCTGCGCGCCCATTTGCTCGGCGGCCTCAACGAACCGGATGTCGCCCTGGATCGACGCTGCGCCCACACCTTCAATACGAATTTGGCCTCCGGTGCAGGTGCCAATTGCGCCGAGAGCTATGAAATAGCTAGCAGATGAGGCATCGGCCTCGACATGGATGTCGCCCGGCGACTGGTAGCGGCTACCCGCGGGAATGGTGAAACGGGCCCAGCCCTCGCGCTGCACGCTGATGCCAAAGCGCGCCAGCAGGTTCAGCGTGATTTCGATGTAAGGCTTGGAGATCAGCTCACCCACCACGTCGATCACCACGTCTTGTTGCGATACCAGCGGCAGAGCCATCAGCAAGGCGGTCAAAAACTGGCTGGACACATCGCCGCGCACGCGAATGGGCGCACCCAATGTGAGTGTGGGTTGGCCAATGTGCAGCGGTGGGTAGCCGTCTTGCCCGGTGTAGTCGATCCGGCAGCCGAGCTGGCGCAGAGCATCGACCAGGTCACCAATCGGGCGTTCGTGCATGCGCGGCACGCCGTGCAGGCTGAAATCGCCACCCAGTACGGCCAGCGCAGCGGTAAGCGGACGAATGGCGGTGCCGGCGTTGCCCATGAACAGGTCGGCCTGCGAGGTTTTCAACTGCCCGGCGAGCCCGTCGATCTCTACCGTATTGCCCGTGTGACGGATGCCGCAGCCCAGTTTGTCCAGTGCCGCCAGCATGACCTTGGTGTCGTCCGAGTCCAGCAGGTCGTGCACGCGGGTGGTGCCGCCGCTCAGCGCCGCCAACAAGAGAACGCGGTTGGAGATACTTTTGGAGCCTGGCAGCACCACGGTGCCGCTGGCACTATCGAGGGGGGGGAGGTCGAGAAAAGGGGTGGCGAACATCAGGTGGACATCAGGTCTTGGGTTTCAAGGAGGCCATGCTCCAGTCGGCGCGGCTGTCGCTGGCGTGCTCCAGCATCTGCACCAGCCCGTCCACGTTGTTGTTGGTGAGCATGCTTTCCATGGTCTGCAGTGTCTTTTGGAAGATCTGCGACTGGGCCAGGACTTCTTCCTTGTTGGCCAGCAGCACATCGCGCCACATGTGCGGGTCGGATGCGGCAATGCGGGTGAAGTCGCGAAAGCCCGGCCCGGCTAGGGCCAGATACTCCTGCCCCTGCGGCTGGCTGACCAGGCCGTGCATCATGGCAAAGGCGATCAGGTGCGGCAGGTGGCTGACGGCAGCAAACGCCGCATCGTGCGACTCGGGGCTCATTTGCAGCACATTGCAGCCCAGCGCCGCCCAGACCGCCTGGGCTTGGGCCAATTGCGTGGGCAAGGTGCGCTCGATAGGGGTCAGGATGACGTTTTTACCGCTGTACAGAAGCGGATCGGCAAACTCCACGCCCGAGACTTCCCTGCCGGTGATCGGGTGGGCCGGCACAAAGGAGCCCACCTGCTCGCGCAGCGCCCGGCGCGCGGCATCCACCACGTCGCGCTTGGTCGAGCCCACGTCCATCACAAGGGTGTTGGGCGTGATCAGGTGCTTGATGGCCTTGAAAGTGTTTTCGGTGGCGGCTACCGGCACCGCCAGCAGCACGATATCGGCACCCGACACGGCCAGCAGGGCCGAGGGGGCTTCGATGTCGATCACACCCATTTGGCGCGCTTTGCTGGTGGTGGACGGCGATTTGCTGTAGCCCACCACGCGTTTCACCAACCCAGCGTTTTTCAACGCCAGCGCAAATGAGCCACCCATCAGGCCGCAGCCTATCAATCCGAGTTGTTCAAACATGGGCGCTGCTTTCAGGAGCCGACCGGGTAAGTGCCCAGTACCTTGAAGAAGGCGCATAGCGCGCGCAGCTCTTGCAGCGCCTTGGCGACGTGGGGCTGCGAAGGGTGGCCGTCTAGGTCGATGTAGAAGTAGTAGTCCCACTGGCCGGTACGGGCGGGGCGCGATTCAAAGCGGGTCATCGACACACCGTTGGTTTTCAGCGGCACCAGCAAGTCGTGCATAGCACCCGGTTTGTTGGGCACGGAGACCACCAGACTGGTGCAGTCCTTGCCCGACGCAGGTGGCGTGGCCAGGGTTTGCGGCAGGCAGATGACGGCGAAACGTGTGCGGTTGTAGGCATCGTCTTGCACCGCATGGGCCACGATGTGCAGGGCAAACTGGGAGGCCGCACGTTCGCTGGCCAGGGCCGCCCACGAGGGGTTGCTGGCCGCTAGGCGCGCACCTTCGGCGTTGCTGGATACCGCACGGCGCTCGGCGTTAGGTAGGTGCTGGCTCAACCAGCCTTGGCACTGGGCCAGTGCCTGGGGATGGGCCATCACCACATCGATGTGGTCGCGGGAGTTGATCTGGCGCAGCAGGTTGTGCCGTACCAGCAGGCTCACTTCGCCCACCACGTGCACGGGAGAGTGCAAAAACAGATCGAGCGAACGGGCGACCACACCTTCGGTAGAGTTTTCAATCGCCACCACACCGTATTGGGTCGTGCCTGCGGCCGTCGCGTGGAAAACTTCGTCGAAGTTGGCGCAGTACAGCAGCTCGGCCGCGCTGCCAAAGAAT
This sequence comes from Rhodoferax sp., assembly GCF_039922535.1. Classification (GTDB taxonomy): domain Bacteria; phylum Pseudomonadota; class Gammaproteobacteria; order Burkholderiales; family Burkholderiaceae_C; genus Rhodoferax_B. Next base: position 3,052 of record NZ_JBDTEM010000045.1, read on the forward strand.
TCGATGGCGGCCTGCTCGGTAAACGTACCCTCTGGGCCCAAAACGGCTACGCGCTGCGGCGCTTCCAGGGCCAGGCAGGCCGACATGATTTCGCGCCAGACTGCGGCCACATGCTGGTCTTTCAGCGGACCGGGGTTGGACTGCTGGATCTTTTCGATCACCTGGGCCACGCGGTCAGGCCGGAAGAAGGGCGAGCCTTCACGGCGCTTGATGTCACCAACCTGCTCGGCCACTTCGGCGCGGTGGTTCAGCAGGGTCAACAGATCCTGGTCGATTTTGTCGATCTTGACGCGCAGCTCGGCCAGATCAGGGGTTGCGGTGGGCGGAGTTACGGCGGTCATGGATTAAGCCTGGCTCTTTTCAAATGCGTGCATGTAGTGCACCAGCGCCTGCACGCCCGCCAGCGGCATGGCGTTGTAGATGCTGGCCCGCATGCCGCCGACCGACTTGTGGCCTTTGAGCTGAAGCAAGCCGCGTGCCTTGGCACCTTCCAGGAATGCGTCGTTACGGCTCTCGTCGCGCAGGAAGAAGGGCACGTTCATGCGCGAGCGGCAATCTGCCTCCACTTTGTTGAAGTACAGCTGCGACTGGTCGATGGCACGGTACAGCAACTCGGCCTTGGCGATGTTGCGGTGCTCCATCGCTTTGATCCCGTGCAGCTCGCCTTCGGTCTGGTGTTTCAGCCACTGGAAGGTCAGCCCGGCGATGTAGATCGCGTAGGTCGGCGGGGTGTTGTACATCGATTGGTTGTCGGCCACCGTCTGGTAGTTGAAAGCACTTGGGCAGACATCCAGCGCGTGGCCCAGCAGGTCTTCGCGCACCACCACCACCGTCAGGCCGGCGGGGCCGAGGTTTTTCTGGGCACCGCCGAAAGCCAGGCCGACCTTGGACCAGTCCATGGGACGCGATGCCACATGAGAGGAAAAATCAACCACCAGCGGGGCTTTCGAGCCCAGGGCCTGCAGATCGGGCAGGGTTTGGAACTCCACGCCGTCGATGGTTTCGTTGCCACAAATGTGCACGTAGCTGGCATCGGCGCTCAGGTCCCAGCTGGCCGGGTCGGGCAGGCGGGTGTAGCCGGTGGCTTCGGTGCTGGCGGCGGTGTGCACGCTGGCGTATTTGCCCGCCTCTTTTTGGGATTTCTGGCTCCAGCTGCCGGTCACCACGCAATCGACTTTGCCGCCGCGCGACAGGTTCAGCGGCACGATGGCGTTTTCGCCCAGGCCACCGCCTTGCATAAACAAAATCTTGAACTCGGGCGGCACCGCCATCAGAGCACGGAAGTCGGCCTTGGTTTGCGCGTAGATGTGCAGAAATTCTTTGCCCCGGTGGCTCATTTCCATCACGCCCATGCCGCTGCCGTGCCAGTCCAGCATTTCGGCGGCGGCCTGGGTCAGGACTTCTTCAGGGATGGCGGCAGGACCGGCGGAAAAATTGAAGGGGCGTGTCATGCAATTTCTTAAGGTTTTTAGGCCTCTAGCGCAGATTCCACCTGCGCTAGCAGCTACTAAATTGATAGTACGGTGGTTTTACGCTTCGGAGGTGCCAGGGGCTGCGTCGCCGCTCCCTGCGCCATCGTCCGTATTGCCGCCTGCTTCACCCGCCTCACCCGCCTCATCCGCTCCGGCGGCGGCCGCGATGGCATCGTTTTCCACAATCCGCTGCAGACCGCTGAGCTTGGAGCCTTCGTCCAGGCCGATCAGGGTCACACCTTGGGTGGCGCGGCCAAGTTCGCGGATTTCGCTGACGCGGGTGCGTACCAGCACGCCCTTGTCGGTGATCAGCATGATCTCGTCGTCGGCATGCACCAGGGTGGCGGCCACCACGCGGCCATTGCGTTCGCTTTGCTGGATGGCGATCATGCCCTTGGTGCCACGGCCGTGGCGGGTGTATTCGGTGATGCTGGTGCGTTTGCCGTAACCGTTCAGGGTAGCGGTCAACACGCTTTGCTGCTCGTCTTCGGCGACCAGCATGGCAATCACGGTTTGGCCTTCTTCGAGCATCATGCCGCGCACACCGCGGGCGTTGCGGCCCATGGGGCGTACATCGTTTTCATCAAAGCGCACGGCCTTGCCACCGTCGCTGAACAGCATCACATCGTGCTTACCGTCGGTCAGGGCAGCGCCAATCAGGAAGTCGCCCGGGTCCAGGTCCACGGCGATGATGCCGGCCTTGCGCGGGTTGCTGAAATCGTCCAGCGGGGTCTTTTTGACCGTACCCATGCTGGTCGCCATGAAGACGTACTGGTCGTCCGGGAACTTGCGGGCCGGGCCAGTCAGGGCCAGCACTACGTTGATTTTCTCGCCTTCTTGCAGCGGGAACATGTTCACGATGGGGCGACCGCGGGAACCACGCGAACCCTGCGGCACTTCCCACACCTTGAGCCAGTACAGGCGGCCGCGGTTGCTGAAGCACAAGATGTAGTCATGCGTGTTGGCGATAAACAGCTGGTCCACCCAGTCGTCTTCTTTGGTCGCCGTGGCCTGCTTGCCGCGCCCGCCGC
>NZ_JBDTEM010000046.1:0-11644 GCF_039922535.1 Rhodoferax sp.
GACGAGCAGCGCGCCTGGATGGTGGCACGCCTGCAGCCCTACAAGGTGGAGCCGCTGCAGGGTACCTCCGACGGCCTGCTGACCAGCTACTACGAGCCGCTGCTGGAAGGCACCCGCAACCCCACCAGCGCCTCGGCCGTGCCGCTGTACCGCCCCCCGGCCACCCTGGGCCAGCGCAAGCCCTGGTACACCCGGCAAGAAATGGAAACCCTGCCCGAGGCCAAGGCCCAGCTGGCCGGGCGCGCGATTGCCTGGCTGTCCGACCCGGTGGACGCGCTGGTGCTGCAAATCCAGGGCTCGGGGCGCTTGCGCATCACCGAGCCCGACGGCAGCGTGCGCCTGGTGCGCCTGGCCTACGCGGGCACCAACGACCAGCCCTACAAAAGCGTGGGCCGCTGGCTGCTGGACCAGGGGCTGATCCGCGATGCCACCTGGCCCGGCATCAAGGCCTGGATTCTGCAAAACCCGCAGCGCGTGAACGAGCTGCTGTGGAGCAACCCGCGGACCGTGTTCTTCCGCGAAGAAGTGTTGTCGGAGTTTGATGCGGCCTTTGGCCCCCGGGGTGCGCAAGGTGTGCCGCTGACACCCGGCCGGTCGATTGCTGTCGATCCCGCCAGCATTCCCTACGGCACTCCGGTCTGGCTGGCCTCGCCCGGCCCCTGGGCGCCGCTGCAAAAGCTGGTCTTCGCCCAAGACACCGGCAGCGCCATTACGGGCGCCGTGCGGGCCGACTATTTCGCCGGTTGGGGCCCTGAAGCGGGCGATTTGGCCGGGCGGCTCAAGCAGCCGTTGAAGCTGTGGGTGCTGTGGCCGAAGTAGATCCGCTGTCGAGTTGCTATGCTTGTTGTAGCCGTTGGCGCAGGTACTACCTGTGCTGGAGGGCGATTTGGCTTGAGCCTTTGGATGAGCTTGGAGTAACCACCATCCCCGGCCGGGGAGTGTACCCGGCGGCTAACATGCCTGCCATGGCACTGCGGTGTTTGTAGTATTTTTATGCCAGGATTCCGAATCGGCCCCTCGCTGGAAGGCCAGTCTTCAAGCCATTTTCAGGAGATCTCAATGACTGATATATCCCGCAGCGAAATTTTTATCCCGCAGTTTTTGCGGTCTACATTGAGGTTTGCTGACTAGAGGAGAAATTAAGCATGGCGACAGCAAATATCAACGGAATAGATATTAGTTACTCTGTTAGAGGTACGGGTTTCCCGTTGTTACTCATACATGGAATCGGGTTGAACGCATCACAGTGGGAAGCGGAAGGCTTTCTTGAGAAGTTGTCCAGAAAGAATAAAGTAATCGCCTATGACTGTCGGGGGCACGGGAATTCAGGAAAGCCCAGGAGCTATACATTGAAAGACCATGTAAGCGACGCACTTGGACTAGTCGATTTTCTCGGCATTGAAAAATTTAGCCTACTCGGTTGTTCAATGGGTAGCTATATTGCCCAAGCTGTTGCATTGGATACGCCCGAGCGAATAGAAAAGCTCATTTTGGTTGTAACAAAGTCCAATGGACTCACTTCATCACTAAAACGGTTAATGACTCAGCACGCTGATGCATTTGCCAAACTCGACGACAAAGGGAAGTCGGACTTTCTCAATGGTCTTGTTTTTAACAATCACGAGGCAATGAAGAAGTATCCTGATTTCTTAAAAAGTTCATTGACTCCCATTGAAATGGAAGCCGCAAACACAGCGCTAGAAGGTTTTGATTTTCGACCTCAATTAAAAAGGGTCACCGCGAAAAGCCTGGTTGTAAGCGGCAAGCATGACGGCCTAAACCCACCGGGTGAAGGGCGAATGTGTGCAGAAGGTATTGCCAATTCAAAGTTTGTGGAAATGGAACACTCTGGCCACGTTCCACAGATTGAAGAGCCGGATCTATTTTTCAAGATAGTTGATGAATTTCTATCAGAAACAGAAACCTGACGCGGCAGATAAACGCTGATTGTTAGCTGTCTATGTCAGTTCGTAGCCTTGGCACTGAAGTCCTCAAGCATGCATACGCGAAACTCAAACCTCTTGGCTTCTCCAAGAAGGGGCAGATGTTTAGCCGAGAACGAGAAAACTATGTCGAACGCTATTTGCTTGAGGGTTCTCGCTGGAATTCCGGCGAAGAGCCTTGGTCCTTTACTGTTGACGTCGGTGTATTGTTCCCAGAAATTCTGCCATTTGAGGGTGCCAAAGGAATATGGCGTCATTGCCACGCTGTCGGAAATGCAATTCGCTTGGTCGCACACGACCTTCCAGACTTTGAGGTTCGGTCAAACACAGTCGAAGAGGTGGCACAAGAAGTGGTCGCCATAATTTGTGCTGCAAGTGGTCTGCTGCCAACGCTCCTCGCCCCAGCAAGGCCACGTGCCGCGCTAGGTCTAATAAGCCCGCTACCCGTTCCTAGCACATGGATCGAGAGCTAAACATTACAGTCAACACGGACGCTGCGCGATAGAGCCGCGCAGCGCCGGACACTTTTACGTTAAGCCCCAAACCCCGCTCAGATTCCACCCCCCGGCCCTTAACACGTAAGGCCCTTCACGCAGCGGCCATAAACTCGGGAACATGCATTCCCACTTCCCCGCCTCGGGCCGCCGCCCATGATCGTCAGAGACCGCCCTTCGGGCATACGCCTGTTCCTGTTGCTGCGGGGCTCAGTGCTGCCGCGCATCCTGCCTGCACTGTTGGTCAACACCTTGATCGCCATCGTGGTCACTCTGAACCACGGCGACCTGTTCGCGTTGAAGATCACGCTGACCACCATCCCCTTCACGCTGATCGGCCTGCCGATTGCGATCTTTTTGGGATTTCGCAACACCGCCGCCTACGAGCGCTACTGGGAAGGCCGCAAGCTCTGGGGTGAAATTTTGCTGCGCGCACGCAACCTTGCGCGCCAGTGCAACAGTCTGTTGGCCTACCCGCAGCCCGCGCGCGCCAGCCACGGTCTGGACGACCTGCGCGTGCGCATGGTCTACCGCGCTATTGCCTACGCACACGCCCTGCGCCACTTTCTGCGCGGCAGCCAGGCGGCGGACGACACGCGGCACTTTTTGCTGCCCGCCGAATGGCAAAAAATGGGTAGCTCGTCAAACCCGCCGGACTTCTTGATGTTGCGCATGGGCCTGGACCTGCAGCAGTGCTTGCAAGAAGGCCGCATCGACCCTTGCCTGGCTGCCTCCATCGACGCCACCGTGTCGGCCATCGCTGGCGCGGGTGCAGCCTGTGAACGCATCAAGAGCACGCCGATTCCCTTTTCGTACACGTTGCTGCTGCACCGCACCGCCTACCTGTACTGCTTCTTATTGCCCTTCGGCCTGGTGGATTCCATCGGCTTCATGACCCCGCTGGTGGTGGCCATCGTCACCTACACATTTTTCGCCCTGGACGCGCTAGGCGACGAGATCGAAGAACCCTTCGGTCTGGAGGCCAACGACCTGCCGCTGGAGGCGATCTGCCGCAGTCTGGAAATCAATCTGCGTGAAGCACTGGAGGATACGGATATTCCTCCGCCGTTGAAGCCGGTGGACTTTCATTTGGCGTGAAGCTGTACCTTGTGCAGCAGCGGTTGAAATACCTGCCGCGTGCGGTGCGGCCGCGGGGGGTGGCGGTCAGCTGTTCAAGCGCACAACGCCGTTGACGATCTTCACCCGGTCGCCGGGGTTTACACCGGCTGGATCGGCCTGGTGCACGGTGCGGGTGCTACCGTCATCCAGGCGCACCACGATCTCGTAGCTATGGGTGGCCTTGACCTGGCCTTCGATGTGGTTGCCGGCTACGGCACCGCCGACAGCGCCCAGCACCGTCATCAAATCCTTGCCGCGGCCACCACCGACCTGGTGACCCAGTACGCCACCGACGACCGCGCCACCGACCGCGCCGACACCGCTACCTTTGGCGGCGGTGGTGATTTCGCGGGCCGATTCCACCACGCCGCAATTGCTGCAGATGGGTGCTACAGGGGCGTTTTGGTTTTGCGTTTCGTTCGATGCCAGATGCTTGACGGGTGGCGCGACGGCGCGGACTGGCGCGGTCACGACGGGTTCAGGCACAGGCGTGGTGACCGCGGTAGTGCTGGCGTCGGTGTTGCGCGCGCTGGACGAAGGCAGCCAACCCATCATGGCTGCTGCGCCCAGGGCACAAACCAGCACGATGGCGCCGCAGGCCAGCAGGATCATGGGGTGTAGACGTGTCGCAGCGACGGTATTTGGCGGTGTGTTCATGGTCATGGATCTCTTAAGTGGAGCTACTTGCAATGCCGAACCTGCCGCTGTGGTGGCAGGCCGGCGCCTCGGGCACCATCGGTTAACGCGGCGATGGGCCTAAAAGAGTAGACAACTATGCCGGGAATGGCCCGCCACTGCCCGGACCGGGTCTGTCACCACATATGTAAGCTTTTGTATTTGTTTTTTCCAAATAAGCTCAAAAACCTGTTCAGGGCACAGAGTTTCCACCCAGTGCCTGCACCAGGGTGACGTAGTTGTTGAACTGGTTCAGCCGGTTCTCGGCCAGCGAGATTTCGGCGCTGCGGCGGCTTTCCTGGGCGTCCAGCCAGGGTTTCAGGGCCACCGAGCCGGCGCGGTAGCGCACTTCGTACAGGCGCTCGGCCTGGACGGCGGCTTGCAGCACCTGCTCCAGCAACACGGCTTGCGCGCGGTACTGCTGGCGGGCCGATAAGGCGTTGTCCACATCGCCCAGCGCGGTGTACAGGGTCTGGCGGAAGTTGATGATGGCCTGATCGCTTTGGGCCTGGGCGATCTGGACGTTCAGGCCCATCACCTTTTGGTTCAAAAACGGCAGGCTCAAGCCCAGGCCCAGGCTGGCGACCGGGTTTTGCAGGATGTTGGTCAGCGAGGTGCTGGAGGTGCCGAGCGCGCCCGTCAGTGTCAGGGCCGGGTAGTAGCTGGCGCGGGTGGCCGTGATGTTCGCGTAGCTTTCGCGCAGGCGCAGTTCGGCGGCGCGCAGGTCGGGGCGGCGGCCCAGCAGCTCGGCAGGCAGGCCTGCGGCCACCTCGGGCAGGGCGCTGGTGGGCAAGGTTTGCGGCGCTGCGGGAACGGGCTGCGCATCGAACAGCAGGGCCAGGGCGGTGTTGGCGGCTACGGCCTGTTGCAGCAGAGTGGTGTGGTTGGCTTGCAGGCTGAGCAGGCTTTGCCGGGCTTCGGCCAGCTCCAGCCCGCCTACGGCACCGGCGCTGGCTTGGGCTTGGACCAGTTGCAGGGTTTTCTCGGCGGTGGCGATGCTTTGCAGGCTGGCGGCCAAACGCTGGTTCAGGTAGCCCAGTTGCCAGTACAGCTGCGCCGTGGTGGCGACCAGGGCCAGGGCGGTGGCAGCGCGGTCTTGTTCGGTGGCGCGGGCTTCCCACAGGGCTACGTCGCGCTGGCTGCCCAGCTTGTTCCAAAGGTCCACTTCGTAGCTGGCACCCAGGCTGGTGCCGCTGCTGCGGGCGGTAGTGGATGGGCTGTTCAGCGTGCGGCTGGCTCCGGTGCTGAGGCTGCCGCTGAAGCTGGGCCGGTTCTCGGCCAGACCGGCCTGCAACTGGGCCTGGCGCACTTTGATGGTGGCGGCCGCCAGGTTGTTGTTGCGCAGCAGGGCTTGGTCTATCAACTGGTTGAGCACCGGGTCGTTAAAGCTCTTCCACCAGGCATCGGTGCTGGAAATACTGGCAGTGGCCACGCCGTTGGCGTACTGCCACTGGGTGGGCACCTGGGTCACGGGAGCGGAGTACGGGGTTTGCAGGCTGGCGCACCCGGTGAGCAGCAGAGAGCAGAGCAGGAGGGGTTTGAAAGTCAGCATGGGGATTACTCGCGGGCCAAGGCCTCTACCGGGTTGAGCTGGGCCGCATTGCGGGCGGGCAAGAAGCCGAACACCACGCCGATCAGGGTGGAGCAGGCAAAGGCCGCCACCATCGAGCTGGTGGAATAGACCATCTGGAAGCTGGTGCCCAGTAGGCTGAAGCCCCAGCCAATGGCCAGCGACAAGGCAATGCCCAGCAGCCCGCCCAGCAGGCAGACCAGTACGGCTTCGATCAAAAACTGCTGGCGGATGTCGCTTTGGCGCGCGCCCACGGCCATGCGCACACCGATTTCTCCGGTGCGTTCGGTCACCGACACCAGCATGATGTTCATCACCCCGATGCCACCCACCACCAGCGAGATCAGCGCTATGGCCGAGATCAGCAGCGTCAGCACCTGGGTGGTGCTTTCGATGGTCTGACGGATGGTGTCGGTGTTGAGCACATAAAAGTCCACCGTGCCGTGGCGCTGCTTGAGCAACTGGTTGACACCGGCCTCGGCGGCCTTGGACGAGGCAGCGTCGCTGACCCGCACGGTGATGGACCGCAGGTAGCCCTGGCCCAGCACCCGGCGCATGGCGGCGGTGTAGGGGATGTAGACGTTCAGCGCCTCGGCATTGCCAAAGCCGGACTCGCTTTTTTGCGCCACGCCCACTACCCGAAACGGCACGCTGCCCAGCAGCACCACCTGGCCCACCGGGTTGGGGTTGGTGGGAAACAGCTGTTTGCGGCTGTTGTCGTCGATCACCACCTCTTGCGCCAGGTTGGCGATGCTGGCGGCGTTGAAAAAGCGCCCCTGGGCCAGCTTCACGCCCTTGACGCGGAAGTACTGCTCGCCCACGCCGTTGATGTTGCCGGTCACCGCCACGTTGCCAAAGCGCAGCGTGGCCGCGCTGGATGCGGTGGGGGTCACGCTGTCCACGTACACCTGCTGGGCCAGCGCGTCGGCATCTGCAGGCACCAGGGTGCGCACCTTGCCCGCACGCTGGTCGCCAAAGCCGGTGCCCGAAAAAATCTCGATGGTATTGGTACCGATGGAGCTGATGTTCTTCAGCACCTGCAGGCGCGAGCCCTCGCCCAGCGCCACCACCGACACCACCGAGGCAATACCGATGATGATGCCCAGCATGGTCAAAAAGCTGCGCAGCGGGTGCGCGCGCAGGGCCAGCACCGCCATGCGGAAGGCCTCGGTGAACCGGCCCCAGGCCGCCGCCCAGCCTGATTCGCCTGCGGGGGGCGCGGCCAAGGTGGGGGCGGCGTGGGGTGTTTGGGTTTGGCGGTCGGCAATGATCTCGCCGTCGCTGATCTCGATAATGCGCTGGGCGTGTTCGGCCACCTGCATGTCGTGCGTCACCAGGATGATGGTGTGGCCCTCGGCGTGCAGCTCTTGCAGGATCTTCATCACCTCGGCGCCGCTGTGCGTGTCCAGCGCGCCTGTGGGTTCGTCGGCCAGGATCACGCTGCCGCCGTTCATCAGCGCGCGCGCAATGCTCACCCGCTGCTGCTGGCCGCCAGACAGCTGGCCGGGCTTGTGGCGCATGCGGTCGGCCATGCCCAGGCGGCCCAGCAGGGCGGCGGCGCGCTCGTGCCGGGCGGCGCTGTCTTTGCCTGCGTAGATGGCGGGCACTTCCACATTGCCCAGTGCGCTCAGGTCGCCCAGCAGGTGGTAGCGCTGGAAGATGAAGCCAAAGTGTTCGCGCCGCAGCTCGGCCAGTGCGTCCGGGTCCAGTTGGCCGGTCTCGCGGCCGGCCACGCGGTAGGAGCCGGTGGTGGGCCGGTCCAGGCAGCCCAAAATGTTCATCAGCGTGGACTTGCCCGAGCCGGAGGCGCCGACGATGGCAATCATCTCGCCCGCACGGATCTGCAGGTTGACGTCTTTCAGGACGGCAATGGTTTCTTCACCCGCTGGAAACTCGCGCCGCAGGGCGGTCAACTCCAGCAGCGGGCTGGCGTGTGGGGTGTCCATGCTCACATTCCTGGAGGGCGGCGCATGCGGGTGCTGCCCGGCGTACCGTCAGCCGCAGCTTCTCCCACCACCACGCGGTCGCCCACGGCCAGGCCGTCCAGAATTTGGGCATTGACGTTGTTGTTTAGGCCCACCTTGACGCTGCGTGGCACGGCCTGGCCGGTGTTGTCTACCACCCGCACGGTGCTGCGGCCTTCGCGGTCGCGGTCGCGGTCGCCCAGGGCGGCCGAGGGGATGCTCAGCACCTGCTTTGCTTCGCTGAGCACGATGTTGACCTGCGCCGTCATCGAAATCCGCAGCAGGCCCTCGGGATTGGGCACGTCCAGCAGGCCGTTGTAATAAATGGCGCTGGCACTGGTGGTGGTCGTGGCGGTGGTGGTATCGGTCAGGATGGAGTCGGGCGCGGGCTCCACCGTGCGCAGGGTGGTGGTGTAGCGTTTGTCGGGTGCGCCGAGGATGGTGAAGTAGACCTTCTGGCCCGGCTTCACCCGCACCACGTCGGCCTCGGAAATTTGCGCCTTCACGGTAATGGTGTCCAGCCGCGCCAGCTTGAGGATGGTGGGCGTGCTCTGGTTGGCGTTGACCGTCTGGCCTTCTTGGGCCACCAGGGCCACCACCACGCCGTCGATGGGAGCCAAAATCTGCGTGTAGCCCAGGTTCAGCCGCGCGGTGCTGACGGCAATCTGGGCCTGGGTGATTTGCGACTGCGCCGCACCGACCTGGGCGCGGGCGGTTTGCAGGGCGGCATCGGCGGCTTCAAAGGTGGCGCGGGCACTGGCATCGGCCGCCAGCAGGGTTTTTTCCCGCTGGTAGCTCAGCTCGGCCTGTTTGAGGGTGGCTTTTTGTACCAGTAACTGCGCCTGCACATTGGCCAGCGCGGCCTCTGCCGTGCGCAGGTTGTTTTGCTGGGTGAGCGAGTCGATTTCGGCCACCAACTGGCCTTTTTTGACCGTGTCGCCCAGCGCCACTTTCAGGGATTTGATCTGCCCTGAGGCCTGTGCGCCCACGCTCACCTGCTTGAAGGCTTGCAAGGTGCCGGTTGCCAGCACCGCCTGCTCCAGGTCGACCAGGGCGGCGGTGGCGGTCACAAAGTCGGGTTTTTTGGGTGCCGGGAAGAACAGCAGTTTGATGGCGACGGCCAGCACCAGCAGGGCCAGAGCCAATAGGGCGTAACGCAGAGTTTTGTTCTTGGGCATGGAGTGGAGAAGCAGGGCGCTGGTAAAAAAGCCAGTAGCTACTTTACATAAGCTCTTGCACACAGGGATGGCACCGGGGCAAAGCCCTTGTAAAGCCCGGTGCCCTACACCCCCGACATCCTGGAATGGGCTCTAAGTGCTTACCCGCACCCGGCCCTCAAATACCGTACGGTGTCGCAATTTGGCCAGTGGCGCGTCGATACTGTTCCAAGATACTGGTTTGCAGGCCTTCAATTGGGGGCGCTGCGGAAGTCCTAAAAATTTCAATGCCAAACAAGGAGACAAGCCCATGTCAAGCAACCGAGGTGTCGTATACGTAGGCCAAGGCCAGGTCGAGGTGCAATCCATCCCGTTCCCCAAGCTGGTCAACCCGCTGGGCCAGGCGGCAGAGCACGGCGTGATTCTGCGGGTGCTGACCACCAATATCTGCGGCTCCGACCAGCACATGGTGCGGGGCCGCACCACCGCCCAGTCCGGCCTGGTGCTGGGCCATGAAATCACGGGTGAAATTGTGGAACTAGGTCGCGATGTAGAGACCCTCAAAAAGGGCGACATCGTCTCCGTGCCCTTCAATGTAGCCTGTGGTCGCTGCCGCACCTGCAAGGAGCAACACACCGGCGTGTGCCTGAACGTCAACCCCTCGCGCGCAGGCGGTGCCTACGGCTATGTGGACATGGGCGGCTGGATCGGCGGTCAGGCCGAGTTTGTGATGGTGCCTTACGCCGACTTCAACCTGCTGAAATTCCCCGACCGCGACCGCGCGATGGAAAAAATCCGCGACCTGACCTGCCTGTCTGACATCCTGCCCACCGGCTACCACGGCGCGGTGACCGCCGGTGTAGGCCCCGGCAGCACGGTGTACGTGGCCGGTGCGGGCCCGGTCGGCTTGGCGGCAGCCGCCTCGGCGCGCCTGCTGGGTGCTGCCGTGGTCATCGTGGGCGACGTGAACCCGGTGCGCCTGGAGCATGCGCGCAAGGTCGGTTTTGAGACGGTGGACTTGTCGCAAGACGTGAGCCTGGCCGACCAGATCGCCGCCATCCTGGGCACGCCCGAGGTCGATAGTGCCATCGACGCGGTAGGTTTTGAAGCCCGCGGCCACGGACACGCCGGTTCGCAGGGCGAAGCCCCCGCCACGGTGCTGAATTCGCTGATGGAAATCACCCGTGCTGCGGGCAAGATCGGTATCCCCGGCCTGTACGTGACGGACGATCCAGGTGGCGTCGACAAAGCCGCCAAGAGCGGTGCACTGAGCCTGCGCTTCGGCCTGGGCTGGGCCAAATCGCACAGTTTCCACACTGGCCAAACCCCGGTGATGAAGTACAACCGTGCACTGATGCAGGCGATTTTGTGGGACCGCATCCACATCGCCGACATCGTGGGTGTGCAAGTCATCACCCTGGACGAAGCGCCGAGCGGCTATGCCGAGTTCGATGCCGGGGTGCCGAAGAAGTTTGTGATCGACCCGCACCAGCAACTCCGCAAGGCGGCTTGAGTCCGTTTTCTGAGGTTTGAATGAAATAGGCTGCTAGCGCAGGTAGTACCTGCGCTAGCAGCCTATTTTTTATGTAGCAATGGGTTTGTAGTGACAGATGTTTGTTGCATTCAAGCAAGCACCATCGACCACGTCGCCAGGCTCGAAAGATAGGCGCTAACTTCACTGTCAAACCGATGCGGAGAAAGCTGTCTTAACGTGAAGGCGGCCTAACGGTGAAGGTGGTCCGGTAGACACACCTGTTAATCCGTTACACAGGCATTCAGCGCAGCACAAGCAGACTTTGCCCATAGCTCGTAGTCAAAGCTCTTCGGCACACGCCTCGGACGCTCCATGACCTTGGCGCTCAAAGCGGCACACACTAAATGCAGCACGCCCTTGGAGTCCGATGCAGCAATTTTCACCGGAAGAATTGCGACGCCAAACGAAAGATCCCGGACCTTCTCCCCGCTAAATGGATTCGTGAAGCCACCAAGTCGGCTTCGCGGCGTAGCCCATTTCTCGTTCGTCACAATGTCGTCGTCCACCGATACGACAAACACCGTGATCTGATCCAACTTCCCACCAAAGTCTTCATCAGACAGCATGGCATTTAGCCAATCTTCCAGTTTGACGCAGACATCGTTCACCCGGTGTCCAACCTCTTGGTCGGTAATGGAAGTAACGCGGTATCGCACGGTTCAACGTAATGTAGACCGCAAAATCTGCGGGATAAAAAGGGCGCTGCGGTATCCATCGGCCATCGGAATCTCCTGAAATTGGTTTGTAGATTGGTTTGCGAGCGAGAAGGCTGGGCAAATATCCAAGGTTAAGCATTCCGCCAAATCCCGCGTGCCCGAGCGGGTGCTATGTATTAAATAGCTGCACCCGCAGGTTCTATATGCGCTAGCGGCCTAAAAGGCATAAACCGCCCCAACAAACACCCCTTCCAGAACACCGCAGAGCTGGCTCCGCCAGGCTGCAGGTGTTGCCCCCTGCAAGGGGGGTGGCGAAAGACGCGCAGCGCTGCAGACTGGGGGTGTTCAATAGCTAATCGCCGAACTCGTCGCCCAGTTCGCGTGCCCGGTGCTTGGCCGCATGCACGGCACGCATGATGATGTTCTTGATGCCGTCCTGCTCCATCGAGGTAATCGCTGCGTGGGTGGTGCCGCCTTTGGAGGTGACGCGCTGGCGCAGGATTTCCGGCGGCTCTTTCGACTGGCGGGCCAG
>NZ_JBDTEM010000047.1:0-33314 GCF_039922535.1 Rhodoferax sp.
CGTCTTCATGGGCGGCCGCTCATCGCGGGGCTTCAGGTTGACGAACATGCGCCCGCTGTTCTGCGGGCCGCTGCCGCCGCTGAAAGAGTTCACAGTTGTCACGGCGGGGTCGGCGCGCAAGACATCGGCCACGCGGCCCTGCAGGCGCACCATATCCTGGAACGACGTGTCTTCGGACGCCTCGGTGGTTATGGCGATCTGTCCGATGTCCTCTTCCGGGAAGAAGCCCTTGGGAATGGTGACGAACAAGTACCAGGTGGCTGCCAGCGTTGCCAGGCCCACCAGCAGCACCAGCCCGCGATGGCGCAGTGCGACGTCGAGCGACCGGGTGTAGCCGCTCAAGGTGGCGTTGAAGCCGCGCTCGAACGAACGCACCAGCGCGCCCGGCTGCTTCTTGTGCGCGTCGTCGGTCAGGAAGCGGCTGGCCAGCATGGGCACCAGGGTCAACGACACAAAGGCCGACACCACGATGGACAAGCCCACCACCACGGCAAACTCGTGGAACAGCAGACCGATTACGCCGGGCATGAAAAAGATCGGGATGAACACCGCAATCAGCGAGGTGGACATGGAAATAATCGTGAAGCCCACCGCCCGCGAGCCGCGCAGGGCCGCCTGGAACGGGGGTACGCCCTCTTCCACCAGCCGGATGATTTCTTCCAGCACCACGATGGCATCGTCCACCACCAAGCCCACGGCCAACGTCAAGCCCAGCAAAGAGATGTTGTCCAGGCTGTAGTTCATGCCCCACAGCAGTGCCACCGCACCCACCAGCGACACCGGCAGCGACAGCGCCGGAATCACCGTGGCCACAAAGCGCCGCAAGAACAAAAAGATCACCAGCACCACCAGCACGATGGTGCCTGCCAAGGTCAAGGTCACGTCGTGCAGCGCCTCGCGCACCGACTTGGAACGGTCATTCACCGGGGTCATGCGTACCGACGCAGGCATTTGCGCCTGCAGATTGGGCAAGGCGGCCCGCAGTGCATCCACCACCTTCACGGTGTTGGCACCGGGCTGGCGCTGCACAGCCAGGGTGATGGACGGTTCACCGTTCAACGTGGCCCAGCTTTTCAGGGTTTCCAGGCTGTCCTCCACGCTGGCTACGTCTTTCAGCCGTACCGCGTTGCCGCCTTTGCTGCTGACGATCAGGTTGGCAAAGTCGGCGGCGTTGCGCAGTTGCCGGTTGGCCTGCAGCACCAGGGTTTGCTCCGGACCATCTAGCGTGCCTACCGGGGTATTGACGTTCGCCGACTTGAGCACGCTGCTCAGGTCGTCCAGGCCCAGGTTGCGCACCGCCAGGGCCTGCGGGTTCACCCGCACCCGCACGGCGTAGCGCTTAGAGCCGTACACGATGACCTGGGCTACACCGTCGATGGTGGAGAAGGTGGGCGAAATCAGATGCTCGGCAAAGTCCTGCAGGTCCGATGGGGTCAGCGACGGCGAGGTCATCGCCACCAGCAGAATCGGTGCATCCGCCGGATTCACCTTGCGGTACGACGGCGGATTGGTCATGTCGGTGGGCAGCGAGCGCTGGGCCCGCAGCAAAGCAGCCTGCACATCCACCGCCGCCGCGTCAACGTTGCGGCTCTCGTCAAATTCAAGGGTCAACGAGGTGCTGCCCAGCGTGCTGGTGGAGCTGATGGTTTTCAGGCCTGGCACGGTCTGGAATTGCTTCTCCAGAATCAGCGCCACCGAACTGGCCATGGTCTCGGGGCTGGCCCCCGGCAGGTTGGCCGACACGTTGATCACCGGTGTGTCATAGCTGGGCAAGGCCGCTACCGGAATGCTGCGGTAGCCAATCACCCCGGCCAGCACGATGGCCAAGTTCAGCAGCACCGTCATCACCGGACGGCGGATAAAAAGTTCAGAGAAGTTCATGGTGCAGCCGACTTGGAAGCCTCAGAGCTGGGCGTGCTGGCGGCCGACTTGGGGGCCGTGGCCCGCTCCACCAGGTGCGCGCCGGGGCGCACGTTCTGCTTGCCATCTACCACCACCTTGTCGCCCGGCTGTACACCGGTCACTGCTGCGTCCAGTCCTTGCGCGTACACCAGTTGCACTGGCTTCGAGACCGCCTTGCCGTCCTCCAGGGTATAGAGCACGGTGCCGCGTGCCCCCTGGATCAGGGCCGCCTGGGGCACCACCACGGCACCCTTGAGCACGTTGACGGTTTGCGATACCTCGACAAACGCGCCGGGCCAGAGCTTGCCCTCTTTGTTGTCAAACACCGCCTTGGCTTTGAGCGAGCCCGAGCTTGCATCCACCAGGTTATCGACAAACTGCAGCCGCCCTTTGAACACGCCGCCGTTGTCGGCCAGGGTGGCGGTGACCGGAGCGCCCTCGCCCTTGAGCGCTGCCAGGGCATCGCCCAGGTTGCGCTGGGGCAGGCTGAACGCCACGCCCATGGGGTCGAGCTGGGTAATGGTTACCAACGTAGTCACATTGGCCTGCACCGCGCTGCCTGCCGACACCGGTACCAGCCCTGCACGCCCGGCATGGGGGGCGGTGATGTGGTCAAACGACAGTGCCACCTTCGCCGCGTCGATAGCGGCCTGGTCGGCCGCCAGGGTGGCGGTCAGGCCATCGACACCGGCTTGCGCGGTGTCCAGTGCGCCTTGCGAAATAAAGTTTTGCGCCAGCAGGTCTTTGCTGCGGGCCAGTTGGCGTTTGGCATCGGCCATGGCGGCGGTGTCTTTGGCCAACTGGGCCTTGGCCTTGGCCACATTGGCCTCGTCGGCACGCGCATCCAGGGTGAACATCAACTGCCCGGCTTTGACGAACTGGCCCTCTTCGATGTGCACCTTGGCCACCACACTGGTCACCTGGGCCTTAACGTCCACGCTGGTCAGCGCCGTCACCGTGCCGGTGGCTTTAAGCACCACCGGCATGTCGCGCTGTTGGGCCAAGGCAGTAGTCACCGTCACGGGTGCACCCGCCGCCGATGCCGCTCCGGCGGGCGCAGCAGCAGAGGCCCCAGCAGCGGGCACGGCGACGTCGGACTTGCCGGAGCAGCCCCACAAGCCCAAGGCCACCAGGCCGCAGACAGTATTCAAAAGGAGAGGAGCAGACTTCATGGTGCTTGAGTGGATTCGGTGGATGCGGAAAAAGGTCGGAAAATACGCCAAAGTACGGCCAGCCCGGCTTGCAGAGTCTCTTGCTCCAGCGGTGTACAGACCGCCAAAACCGCCTTAAGTTCACCCTGCGCCCGGTCCTGGATCAACGCCAACTGCGCCAATCCGGCCGAAGTGGATTCCAGCCGGGACCGGCGGCGGTCTCCGGTGGCGGTTTGTGGCTGTACCAGCCCGGCCTGCACCAGGCGGTCTGCCATGGCCGAGGCGGTCGGCATGGTGACCCCCAAAAACACCGCAATATCGCCCATCGCACAACCAGGGCGGCGCGAGATGAAATTGAGGCAACGAAACTGCGGAACCGACAAACTGCCCTCCGCGCCATGGCGCATCGACATCCGAATCGCGTCCATCACGGCAGGCACTACATCCATCACTTTGGCAGCGGAATCTTGGGCGGTTAAACAGGTGTTCAAGGAGGTAACAGAAGGTAAATCAATGGGATGGGCACCGGGTTTATAAACGCAAAAGAACCCAAATACTTAGTCCAGCTAAGTTAAATGCTAAAACCGGACCTATCGGTTTCCCTTGCTGCATGCCCATCGCGCGCCAAGCCGGCATAAAAACAGCTTGTTTTTAAGCCTTTCAGTCTTCTAGCGCTGATTGCACCTGCACCAACCGCTCCATTTTTGATAGTAAAACCAAGGAAGCCATGCTCACCGTCCACCATCTGAACAATTCCCGCTCGCAGCGCGTGCTGTGGCTGCTGGAAGAACTGGAACTGCCCTACCAGTTAGAGAAATACCAGTGGGATGCCCAAACCATGCTGGCCCCGCCCAGCCTGCGCAAAGTGCATCCGCTGGGCAAATCGCCGGTGGTGACGGATGGCGACATGGTGCTGGCCGAATCGGGTGCCATCGTGGAAACCGTCATTGAGCACTACGGCCAGGGCCGTTTGGCACCCGCCCTGGGCACCCCCGAACGCCTGCGGTACCGCTATTGGCTGCACTACGCCGAAGGCTCGGCCATGCCGCCGCTGCTGCTCAAGCTAGTATTCGACAAGATCGAACGCACGCCCATGCCTTTCTTTGTGAAACCCATCGCCAAAGCCATCAGCGGCAAGGTCAAAAGCAGCTTCATCCTGCCGCAAATCACCACCCACCTGGACTTCATGGAAGCCGAGCTGGGCAAAAGCCTGTGGTTTGCAGGGGACGAATTTACCGGGGCCGACATCCAGATGAGCTTCCCCCTGGAAGCCGCCGCCGCCCGTGGCGGGCTGGATGCCACACGGCCGAAGCTGATGGCCTACCTGGCCCGCATCCATGCGCGGCCCGCCTACCAGCGGGCGCTGGCCAAAGGCGGGCCATTTACGCTGGGCTGATTACCCGGCTGCGTTCAGCTGCTGCTCCAACTGGTGCAGTACGCGGTAGCACGGCAGCACCTTGGCGACGCTGCTATTGGGTTCGCGACCTTCGCGGATGGCGGCGAAGAATTCGCGGTCTTGCAGCTCAATGCCGTTCATCGACACCGCCACTTTGCTCACGTCGATTTTCTCGTCCTTGCCGGTGTACAGGTCGTCGTAGCGGGCCAGGTAGGTCGCGGTATCGCCGATGTAGCGGAAAAAGGTACCCAGCGGGCCATCGTTGTTGAAGCTCAAACTCAGCGTGCAGATCGCGCCGTTGGCGGCCTTCAGCTGGATGCTCATGTCCATCGCAATGCCCAGGGCCGGGTGGATCGGGCCTTGCACGGCGTGGGCCTGCACGATGGGGCTGCCGCACTGGTAGGCAAACAGATCCACCGTGTGGGCCGCGTGGTGCCACAGCAGGTGGTCGGTCCAGCTGCGGGCTTCGCCCAGCGCATTGATGTTGGTGCGGCGGAAGAAGTAGGTTTGCACATCCATTTGCTGGATGTTGAATTGGCCCGCTTCAATTTGCTGGTGCACGTACTGGTGGCTGGGGTTGAACCGGCGGGTGTGGCCGACCATGGCGACCAGACCCGAGGTGGCGGCCAGGGCGGCGACTTCGCTGGCTCCGGCCAAGGTGTCGGCCAGGGGAATTTCCACCTGCACGTGTTTACCGGCCTGCAGGCATTGCAGGGTTTGGCTGGCGTGCATTTGGGTGGGCGTGCACAGGATGACGGCATCCACTTCGGCCAGAGCCAGACTGTCGGCCAGGTTGTCGGTCACGTGCTTGATGTCGTATTTGGCGGCGACTTCACGGGTTTTCTCCATGTCGCGGCCAATGACGGACACGGCTTCCACGCCGTCGATCAGCGCAATCGCGTCCAGGTGTTTGGTGCCGAAAGCGCCTGCGCCCGCCAGGGCGACTTTGATTGTCTTAGCCATATATGTTCTCTTCGTTCAAATATTGGAAATCTAGCCAGTGGAGGACCGAGCAACGCGGCACTGCGTGTCCGCCTTGGTCCGTCCCGCAATGTCTCAGGAGTTCTCCAGAATCAGGTGGCCAACGGCCGTGTTGGATGCGGGTACGTGGTAGAAGCGGTGCTTGAGCGTGGGGGCCGCGCCGCCGGCCACATCGGCCATCGCGCCACGGGCGATCAGCCACATCACCAGCTCAATGCCTTCGGAACCGGCTTCGCGCACATAGTCGATGTGCGGCTGGCTGGCCAGGCCATCGGGGTCGGCAATCAACTGGTCCAGGAAGGCGTTGTCCCACTCTTTGTTAATCAGCCCGGCGCGTGCGCCCTGGAGCTGGTGGCTCATGCCGCCCGTGCCCCAGATTTGCACGTTCAGAGGCTGGTCGAACGACTCGATGGCCTTGCGAATCGCCTTGCCCAGCTCGAAGCAGCGGCGACCCGACGGCACGGGGTACTGCACCACGTTGACAGCAAACGGAATCACCGGGCACGGCCAGGCTTCCGGCTGGCCGCACATCAGCGATAGCGGCACGGTCAGGCCGTGGTCCACGTCCATCTTGTTGACGATAGTCAAGTCAAAGTCTTGCTGGATTACCGACTGGGCGATATGCGCAGCCAGCTCCGGGTGGCCAAAGACCTTGGGCACTGGGCGCGGGCCCCAGCCTTCGTCGGCGGGCTGGTATTCGGCCGCAGTGCCGATGGCAAAAGTGGGAATCATGTCCAGGCTGAAGGCGGTGGCGTGGTCGTTAAAGACCAAAAAAATCACGTCGGGCTTGTTGTCCTTCATCCATTGCTTGGAATACTCGTAGCCTGCAAACAGCGGCTGCCAGTAGGGTTCGGTGGTCTTGCCCAGGTCGATGGCCGCGCCGATGGCGGGGACGTGGGAGGTGTAAACGCTGGCGGTAATTTTGGCCATATTAAATATTCGCTTTCTTGCCCGCAGCCGCTTGCGACTGCTTTGATCCACTGCCTTGGGGCTGGCGGTTTGCCTGGGCATCGCCGTCTTCGCCGACCACCCGATTGCCATTGACTGAGCGGCCACCGCCGACCATCATGTTGCGGTATTCCTCTTCGGTCATGTCGGTCATGCTGCCCGCCATTTGCTGGAAGCTCATGCCGTGGGTGGCGCCGATCTTGGCCAAAAAGTAGATGTTGCCGCCCTGGGCGATGCAACGGTTCAGGTCCATGTCCAACACGGCCAGCTTCTGGCCCTCGGTCATGGGCCAGGTATCCAGGTAGGCACGCTGGTCGGCTTTGAACTTTTCGCGGTTCTCGGCCTTCATCAGCGACATGCAGAACTGGTTCAGGTGGTAGCCCCTGCGGCTTTGCTCGGCATCGAAGATGGTGGTGCCGGGCACATCCAAATAGGGTTTATCGAGGGACACGTTCAGCTCCAGTACAGACGGTTGGGGTTATCCACCAGCAGCTTTTGCTGCAGTTCGGCGGTAGGGGCGATGTGCGGAATGAAGTCCACCAACAGGCCGTCGTCGGGCATGTGGTCTTTCAGGTTGGGGTGTGGCCAGTCGGTGCCCCACAGCGCGCGATCGGGAAACTGTTCGACGATGCGTTTGGCAAAAGGGATCACGTCCAGATAGGCGTTTTGTTCGCCGTTCAGGGCTTTGGGGCCGGTCACGCTCAGGCGCTCGGGGCAGGTGACCTTGCTCCACACATTGCTGTTGTCGCGCATGAACTTCTCGAACAGCGCGAACTGCGGGCCATCCACCGGCAGCGACACGTCGGGGCGGCCCATATGGTCCACCACCACGGTGGTCGGCAGCGCGGTAAAGAAGTCCCACAGCTCGGGCAGATCCACCGCTTCAAAGTAGATCACCACATGCCAGCCCCATGCGTGGATGCGGGTAGCGATTTCCAGCAGCTCGTCTTTGGGGGTGAAGTCCACCAGCCGCTTGACGAAGTTGAAGCGCACACCGCGCACACCGGCATCATGCATGGCCTGGATCTCGGCATCGCTGATGCTGCGCTTGACGGTGGCCACGCCGCGCGCCTTGCCGTTGGCGGCCTTGAGTGCATCGACCATGGCGCTGTTGTCCGAGCCGTGGCAGGTGGCCTGCACCACCACGTTCTTGGCAAACCCTAGGTGGTCGCGCAGGGCGAACAGCTGGGCTTTGGAGGCATCGCAGGGGGTGTACTTGCGCTCGGGGGCAAACGGAAATTCCGCGCCGGGGCCAAACACGTGGCAATGCGCATCCACAGCGCCTGCGGGCAGTTGGAAGCGGGGCGTGGATGGGCCGGTGTACCAGTCCATCCAGCCGGGGGTTTTGGTGAATTCCATAACAATCTCCGAATACTATGATTTTTATAGCTGCCTACGCAGGTGGAATATGCGCTGGAAGCCGATTTTCTTTAAATTTAGTCGATGTACTTCAAACCGGCTTTTTCCAGCGGTTCGCGCATCTTGTACATGTCCAGACCCAGCACACCGGCGGCCAGCTTGGCGCGCTTTTCGCCTTCGAAGCTTTCGCGGTGCTCGGCGGTTTCGGCTACCTGCATGGCGATGCCTGCGGGCACCACCACGATGCCGTCCACGTCGGCAATCACCACGTCGCCGGGGTTGACGATGGCGCCGGCGCAGATCACCTGCACGTTGACCGAACCCAGCGTGGCCTTGATCGTGCCCTTGGCGTGGATGGCTTTGCTGAACACCGGGAAGCCCATTTTTTGCAGCTCGTCCACGTCGCGCACGCCGCCGTCGATGATCAGGCCCTTGGCACCGCGTGCCTGGAAGCTGGTGGCCAGCAGGTCGCCGAAGAAGCCGTCCTCGTTCTCGGTGGTACAGGCGGCCACGGCCACATCGCCGGGCTGTAACTGCTCTGCGGCCACATGCATCATCCAGTTGTCGCCGGGTTGCAGCAGCACGGTCACCGCCGTGCCGCAGATCTTTGCGCCCTGGTAGACGGGGCGCATATAGGGCTTCATCAGGCCGACGCGGCCCATGGCCTCGTGGATGGTGGCCACGCCAAGTTTGGACAGGCGCTCTACGGCGGCGGGGTCGGCGCGGACGATATTGCGTTTGACGATGCCTAGGTTGTTCATGCTCATATGTGGCTCCTGAAGTGTTAGCGGCCTTGGGCCTTGAGGGCGGTATCGAGGCGCGGGAACACGCGGCGGGCGTTGCCCTCGTAGATCTGGGCGCGGTCGGCATCGCTCAAAATCTTGGACGCTTCGATGTAGCGCTTGGTGTCGTCGTAGTAGTTGCCGGTTTCGGGGTCAATGCCACGCACCGCGCCGATCATTTCGCTGGCAAACAGCACGTTTTTCACCGGAATCACGGTGTTCAGCAGGTCGATGCCGGGCTGGTGGTAGACGCAGGTGTCGAAATAGATGTTGTTCAGCAAATGCTCGCTCAGCAGCGGCTTCTTCAGCTCTTGCGCCAAGCCCCGGAAACGGCCCCAGTGGTAAGGCACTGCGCCGCCGCCGTGCGGAATCAAAAAGCGCAGCGTGGGGAATTCCTTGAACAGGTCGCTGGTCAGGCACTGCATGAAGGCCGTGGTGTCGGCGTTCAGGTAGTGCGCGCCGGTGGTGTGGAAGCAGGCGTTGCAGCTGGTGCTGACGTGGATCATGGCGGGGATGTCGTACTCCACCATCTTCTCGTAAATCGGGTACCAGGCCTTGTCGCTCAACGGGGGCGAATTCCAGTGGCCGCCGCTCGGGTCCGGGTTCAGGTTGATGCCGACATTACCGTACTCTTTGACGCACTTTTCCAGCTCAGGAATGCAGGTGGCGGGGTCTACGCCCGGGCTTTGCGGCAGCATGGCTGCGCCGATGAAATGCTGGGGAAACAACTGCGCCACGCGGTAGCAAAGCTCATTGCAAATCGCCGCCCAGGTGCTGGACACATTGAAGTCGCCAATGTGGTGGGCCATGAAGCTGGCGCGCGGGCTGAAGATAGTCAGGTCGGAGCCGCGCTCTTTCATCAGGCGCAGCTGGTTGGATTCGATGGTTTCGATCAGCTCGTCGTCGCTGATTTTCAGGTCAGACACCTTCGGCATCATGGCCGGGTCTTTGATACCGGCGATCTGCTGGTTGCGCCAGTTCTCCAGCGATTTGGGGGCCGTGGTGTAGTGACCGTGGCAGTCGATGATCAGGGGTTTTGTCATGGCGTGGGTCTCCGGGGTTTGCATTTAATGTGTGGGCAAATTCTTAAGCGGGGTCCATCCCCTGGGCGCGCTTGGTGTCGGCAACGATGGGGGAATGCATGTACTCCAGCATGGCGCGCACGGCATCGGGCTGCACGCTGTTCGTCGCCACACCGGCTGAAAAAATCGTGGTGACCTGGATCGCCGGTGGCAACGGCCCCAGGATGGTGATGCCGTCCAGCGGCAACAGTTCGCTCAGCTGCTGAAAGCCCAGCTCCACCTCGCCACGTGCTACCAACGCGCCTACGGGCACACCGGGCGGGGCTTGGACGATGCGGCTCTGAATGTCGGCGGCAATGCCCCAGCGCTCGAACAGCTTGGCCAGCGCCACGCCGCTGGGCCCCGTGGAATAGCTAATGCTGCGGGCGGCCAGCACGGCAGCGCGTACGGCTTCTTCGCTGGAAATATCGGGACGGGGCGCATCCGCGCGCACCGCCACCGCCACACCGGAGCGGACCAGGTCCACCCGGGAACCCGCCCGCAGATGGCCGGCAGCGATCAGCTTGTCGATGGCATCCGAGGCCAGCACCACCACGTCAAACGTTTCACCGGCCTGCACGCGCTTGGCCGCGTCTACGCCGCCCACAGAGGCCATTTCCACGCGAAAACCAGAACGCTGCTGGAAACCCGCCACCAATTCGGCCAGCAGCAGGCGCGTAGCCATCGAAGAAATACCCTTGATTACCGTCGTCATGGCAGACCGTTCACAGAGTGGGACATGGCCGCCATTGTGGTCACGGGGCGGCTCAAAGCCAAGGTGGTAGTTTCTCTATCAGATATTGCAATTCGGCATAATAGGAATACAGATATAGCCAAATATGGATCTCAAACAAATCGAATATTTCGTCCGTGTGGCCGAACTCGGCAGCTTCACGCGCGCTGCGGTGGCGCTGGACATGGCCCAGCCCGCCCTGAGCCGCCAGGTGCGCCTGCTGGAGGTAGAGCTGCGGCAAAACCTGCTGGTGCGCAATGGCCGGGGCGCCTCGCCCACCGAGGCAGGCAAGCTGCTGCTGGAGCACGGCCGGGGCATCCTGCACCAGGTCGAACGCGCCCGCGAAGAGCTGGGCCGGGTGCGCGGCGGGCTCGCGGGCCGGGTCGCGATTGGCCTGCCCAGCAGCCTGGCGCGCGTGCTCACCGTGCCGCTGACGCGGGCCTTCCGCCAGCAAATGCCAGACGCATCTTTGTCGATCCGCGAAGGTCTGTCGGTGGATTTGCAGCAGTCGCTGGTCACCGGGCGGCTGGACATTGCCGTGCTCTACAACGCCCAAAGCACCGCAGAAACCGACATCAGCCCGCTGATGGAAGAAGAACTGCTGCTGGTTCAGGCCCGCCCGCCCGGCCTGTCCGAAGACCCGCCGCCCGCCCCCATTGCGCTCAAGGCCATTGCCCAGTTGCCGCTGGTCATCCCCAGCCGCCCCAACGCCATCCGCATGCATGTCGAGGCCGAGATGGCCAAAATCAGCTGCCGCCCACTGGTGGCACTGGAGATAGACGGCGTGGCCGCCATCCTTGACCTGGTGGCCGATGGTGCGGGCAGCGCCCTGCTGTCGCGCCACGCCGTGGCCAGCTCGATCCGCCCTTCCGCCTTTACCACCCGCGCCATCCACCAACCGGCCCTGCGCACCAAGGTCAGCCTGGCGACCAGCTCGCTGCGCCCCAGCACGCTGACCCAGCAGGCCACGCTGGAACTGATACGCCGCACGGTGGCGCAGTGGGCGGGGTAAACCCGCACCCGCATAATCCAGCCCTGTCTAAAACCTACCAGCCGCATTGCGCAGCACTTCCCATGACCTTCAAACGCCAGCTCCTCCAGTCCGTCGCCGCCCTGTCCGTGGGCCTGTTCCTGAGCGGCTGCGGCAAAGCGCCACCGGCCCCCGTGGCGGCCGAGCCTGCCGCATCGGCAGCGGCTGCGCCCGCCCCCGCACCGGCGGCCAAAGTGGTCACCGTGGGCACCGACCCGACCTACGCACCGTTTGAGTTCCAGAACGAAAAGGGCGAAATCGTCGGTTTCGACATCGACGTGCTGACCGCCGCCGCCCACAAGACCGGGCTGGAAGTGAAGTTCGTCAGCACCCCATGGGAAGGCGCCTTCACCGCGCTGGCCCAGGGCGACCGCGATGTGCTGGTGTCAGCTATCACCATCACCGACGAACGCAAGCAGACCATGGACTTTTCTGATTCCTACTTCGAGGCCCGCCAGCTGATCGCCGTGCCCGCCCAATCCGCCGTCACCAAGCTGGACGACCTGAAGAAGAAAAAGATCGGCGTGCAAACCGGCACCACCGGCGAAGAAGTTGTGGTCAAGCTGCAAGGCAAAACCAGCACCAACATCAAACGCTTTGAATCCACTCCGCTGGCCCTGGCCGAGCTGGCGGCGGGAGGCGTAGATGCGGTGGTAGCCGACAACGGCGTGGTCATCCATTACCTGGCCAACAACCCGAACGCGGGCTTCAAATCCATCAGCGACGCAGGCTTTGCCCCCGAGTTCTACGGCGTGGCCGTGAAGAAGGGCAACGCCGAGTTGCTGGCCCAGATCAACAAGGGCCTGGCCGACATCAAGGCCGATGGCAGCTACCAAGCCATCAACGACAAGTACTTCAAACAAGCCAAGTAAACCCAGGCGCAAACGGAGCACAAGGAGCACGCAATGGTCTGGCGTTGGGACATTCTGGCCGGGTACGGCCCCCTGTTTGCGCAGGGCCTGTGGATGACGGTGCAGCTCACGGTGATTGCCACCGGCGCCGGCATGCTGCTGGGCGCAGCCGTGGGGCTGGTCAACACCAGCAGCCTGGCCCCGCCCTCCCCGGCCTGGCCGCTGGCCTGGGCCTTGAAGCTGCTGCGTGCGCTGGCCACGGCCTACGTGACCTTCTTTCGCGGCACGCCGCTGTTTGTGCAGATCTTGCTGGTCCACTTTGCGCTGATGCCGCTGCTGATCCACCCGGACGGCGGCTGGCTGCTGCAGGGCGAGATGGCCCGCGAATTCCGGCAAGAGCACGGGGCTTTCTTCTCCGGCGCAGTGGCGCTCACGCTGAACGCCGGGGCCTACATTTCGGAAATCTTCCGCGCGGGCATCCAAAGCATCCATTCCGGGCAGAACGCCGCCGCCCAAAGCCTGGGTATGACGCCCTGGCTGAGCATGCGCTACATCGTGCTGCCGCAGGCCTTTCGCCGCATGGTGCCTGCGCTGGTGAATGAAATGGTGGCCTTGGTCAAAGACACCTCGCTGGTCTCGGCCATCGGCCTGCTGGAGCTGGCCATGGCCGCGCGCACCGTGGCCGGGGCCTATTCGCGCTACTGGGAACCGTACCTGGCCATCTCCGCCATGTACCTGGTGCTGACCTGGACCCTGTCGCACCTGGCCAAAAAACTCGAAGTGCCGGAACACGCACGCGGGCGCTAACTTTTACCCTTCCAAAATGTCCCTTTCTTCCCCTCTCACTGCTTTCTTCGCCCAGCGCCCGCTGGTGATTCTGGACGGCGCACTGGCCACCGAGCTGGAGCGCCGGGGTGCCGACCTGAACGACCCGCTGTGGTCGGCCAAGCTGCTGATCGAACAGCCCGCGCTGATCTACCAGGTGCACCTGGACTACTTCCAGGCCGGGGCCGATGTGGCCACTACCGCCAGTTACCAGGCCACCTTTGAAGGCTTTGCCCAACGCGGTTTCGATGCCGCCACCGCCGCCCAGCTAATGCGCAATGCGGTGCGGCTGGCGGTGGAAGCGCGCGACACCTTCTGGGCCGAACCGGCCAACCGCGTCGGCCGCATCCAGCCGCTGGTGGCCGCATCGGTCGGCCCCTACGGTGCCATGCTGGCCGACGGCTCGGAATACCGCGGCCACTACGGCCTGAACGAAGAGGCCCTGATGGACTTCCACCGCCCCCGGCTGGCCGTGCTGGTAGATGCGGGAGCCGATCTGCTGGCCCTTGAGACCATCCCCTGCCTAGCCGAGGCCCGCGCCATCGCCCGCCTGCTGCCCGAATTCCCCGGCGCGGCGGCATGGATCAGCTTCTCCTGCCGCGATGGCCTACACACCAGCGAGGGTGAGCTGCTGGGCGACTGTGTGGCCGCACTGGACGGCTTTGAGCAGGTGGTGGCCGTGGGCGTGAACTGCACGGCGCCCGAATTTATTGCCTCGCTGGTCGACCAGATGCACGCCCGCACCGCCAAGCCGTTGCTGGTCTACCCCAATTCGGGCGAACACTACGACCCCGCCCACAAGCAATGGCACGGCAACCCCAGCGCCTCCCACTTCGCCGACCAGGCCAGCGGCTGGCATGCGCGCGGGGCCCGGCTCATCGGTGGCTGCTGCCGCACCTCGCCCGACGACATTGCGGCCGTGCACCAGTGGGCCAGCACATCGCTGCCACCTACCACCGCATGAAGCGGGTCGCCGCCGCGCTGCTTTGGGCCTGCCTGGGCGCGGCCTACGCCACCAGCTTTGAAGACATCCAGCGCATCAAGGCCACCGAGGGCATCCCCCGCTGGCGCGAAGCCGCGCAGCGGGCGCGGGCGCTGCGGGCCGACCCGCCCACCGACGCAGCAGCTGCCGCATGGGCAGCCCTGGATGCCCAAACCGACCCCCAGGTCGGCAAGGCACCGCTGGACCAGACCACCGGCACGCTCACCAATGCCGACCTGGTGGTCAACGCCAGCTGGTTGCGCTGGCGCGTGCTGTCAGAAAACGCCGACGCGCGCTACTCGTTCGCCTACGCCATGGACCTGGGCCGCATGCGCAATAACGAGGGCGACTACGACCAGGAAGCCATCATCTTTTTGTTCCACGCCAAGCTGGCGCTGACCCTGGACGGCATGCGCTGCACCGACCGCAGCAAGGCCGAGCACCTGCAAACCTGGTACGCCGGGCTGGACCGCCTGCAGCCGCTGGCCCAAAAAGCCGCCCGCATGCGGCTGCCCGACAAATCCGCCGCTATCCTGGAGGCCATCACCATGGAAGAAATGCTGGGCGAGCGCCCCGCCATGGGCTGGCTGTGCCCGCGCCGCGATGCCGAAATACCGTCCACCGTCGCACCACCGCGCTACCTGTCCAGTGATGCCTGGCGCAAGTACCGCAAGGATTTGCTGGAGCAATTGACCCGCAATGCGCTGAAAGACCTGTAGCGAAAAATTTATAAGAAATAAGCCTCCAGCGCAGGTAGCACCTGCGCTGGCAGCTTCTATTTTTATAGCAACCCAATTTTGGAGCCCGCCACCATGCAGCCCTCTACACCGCTTGCCCGCACTGCCGCCGGTCTGCTTCTGGCCGTGGCCAGCGTGCAGGCCCAGTCCGCACCGCCCAGCATCCAGCCGCATGGCGGGCTGTGGCCGGTGCAGGCCGGGTTCGACTTCGAGCTGGGCAAGAAGAAGGCGCTGAAAACCCGCCAGTCGGTCAGCGGCATCGCCTGCAGCCTCAACGCCCGCCAAGAGCGCGTCTGCCTGCTGGCGTTTGACGAAGGCGTGGAGGCGCGCTGGGCCACATTGAAAAATGAGGCCATGGTGGCCGAACCCACCCCGCTGCCGCTGCGCGACAACACCGGCGAGCTGGATGCCGAGGGCGCGGCCACCGACGGTCACTACTTCTACGTCACCGGCTCGCATTCGGCCAAGCGCAACAGCTGCGAGAGCAACCCGCACAGCCGCCACGTCATCCGCTTCCAGCGCGACCCGGCCACCGGTCGCGCCCTGCGCAGTGCCAGCGCTGCACTGGTGGGCTACGCCGATACCGGGCGCTTGTGGAGCGTGATGCAGGCCCAGCCCGAGTTAAAAGCCTTTGCCAAGGAACAAGCCTGCCTGGGCACAACGGCCGGGGTCAACATCGAAGGCTTGGCCGTGCGCGACGGGCGTTTGTACTTCGGCCTGCGCAGCATGGCGGCGGTACTGGCGGTAGATGCCGACGCCTTGTTCAGCCCCAGCGCTGCCGTGCAGGCCACAGTAACCCCGCTGGTGCTGGGCACAGGGCGCGGCATCCGCGACATGGAAGCCGTAGACAAGGGTTTTCTGCTGCTGGCCGGGCCAGACGATGTGGAAGTCCACCAGCGAGGCGTGGGCTGGACCTTCGCCTGGTGGGACGGTCAAGCCAGCCCCACGCCGGTCACGCCCAAGCTACTGGCATCGCTGGACCTCAGCAAAGTCAAACTGCGCGACTGCGACAAGGAAATCAAACCCGAAGCCCTCACGGTGCTGAAAGAAACGCCCAGCAGCTTCGAGGTGCTGGTGCTGTCGGACGGCCTCTGCGACGGCGGGCCGCTGGCGTTTACGGTGCCGAAGTAGCCAAGGTCAGCAAAGACAGCGCCCGCGCCGCCTCCAGCAAATGGGCCCGTGCGTCGGCCTCGGTCGGCCCAGCATGCCGGTCGATGCGGCGGATGTAGGGGCAGGTCAGCGCCGCCAGGGCGTTGCCGTCCACGCCCAGAATCGGGTACGAAATATCCACCACACCAAACGACTGCAGGCTGTCGCCCTGCCAGTAGCCTAGCTGGCGTACGGTGTCGGCCACGGCGGCCAGGGCCGCGCTGTCCATGGGTACCTCGCCGTCCAGCGTGGTGTGCTCGGCCAGCATGCGTTGGGCGCGTTCCGCATCGCTAAAGGCCAGCAGCACGTGGCCCGAGGCCGAGTCCAACAGGCCCACGCGCGCGCCCAGCCGGGTGGACATGCCCCAGGCGCTGGGGCCGTTGACCTGGGCGGTGATCAGCACGCTGCCGCGGTCGTACACGCCCATGTGGCACGACTGCTCGGCCCGCTGGGCAAACACATCCATCAACGGCAGGGCCTGCGACACCAGGCGGTTCAGCGGCGGGTGCATGTGGGCCAGCGCAAACAGTTTCAGGCTCAGCGCATACCGGTCGCCCGACAACGAGCGCACCACGTATTGGCGCACCACCAGCCGCTCCAGCATGCGGTAAATCTCGCTGGCGCCCCGGTCCATGGCCTTGACGATTTCGGCCCGGGTCAGGCCCTGGGGTTGGCTGGCCAACAGCTCCAGGATGTCCAAGCCCTTGTCGAGGGCGGGTGCGCGGTAGCGGTCATCGGGTGCCAGGTTGTCTGCTTTTGCCATAGATGTCATGGGTTCTGGACTTACGCAAGAACCTTTGTGCCCCTAGCGGGCGGCACAAAGGGCACTGCGTAAGTCCTATGGTTATTGAGGGAAAGTACCAACACGCGCTGGCGGTTCCACGCCCTAGTATTGCGCCCAATGTTCATCCATGAACACTTTGTTTGCATATAAATACAAACCCTATACCGCATGGCCGCCCTTATCTCCATCACCCATCTGACCAAGTCGTTCCCCGGCGTGAAGGCGCTGAACGGCTGCCAGTTTGAACTGGCTCCCGGCGAGGTGCATGCGCTGATGGGAGAAAACGGCGCAGGCAAATCCACGCTGATGAAGGTGCTGGCGGGCGTGTACACCAAAGACGCGGGCGAGATCCACCTGGACGGCAAGGCGGTAGAGATCCCCACGCCCCGCGCAGCACAGGCCCTGGGCATCGGCATCATCCACCAGGAGCTGAACCTGATGAACCACCTCAGCGCCGCGCAAAACATCTTCATCGGGCGCGAGCCCATGGGGCGCTTCGGCCTGTTTGTGGACCAGCAAAAAATGGTGGTGGACACCCAAGCCATCTTCGACCGCCTGCACCTGCAACTCGACCCGCGCGTCGAGGTGGGCGAGCTCACCGTGGCCAAGCAGCAGATGGTGGAGATTGCCAAGGCCTTGTCGTTCGACTCCCGCGTGCTGATCATGGACGAGCCCACCGCCGCCTTGAACAACGCCGAGATCGAAGACCTGTTTCGCATCATCCGCCAGCTCAAAAGCCAGGGCGTGGGCATCGTCTACATCTCGCACAAGATGGACGAGCTCAAGGTCATCAGCGACCGGGTCACCGTGATGCGCGACGGCGAGACCATCGGCACCGTGCCCACCGCCACCACCAGCATGGACACCATCATCGCCATGATGGTGGGCCGTGCGTTGGAAGTCCACCAGCCGGTGGCCTATGCCCATACCGATGACAGCGACACCGTGATGCTGGAAGTCAAGGGCCTGAACCGGGGTCGCAGCATCAAGAACGTGAGTTTTAACGTGCGCAAGGGCGAGATTCTGGGCTTTGCCGGGCTGATGGGCGCAGGCCGTACCGAGGTGGCACGGGCCATCTTTGGGGCCGATGCACGCGATGCGGGGGAGATCCGCATCAAGGGCCAGGCCGTCAACATCCAAACCCCCAGCGACGCGGTCAAGTTCGGCATCGGTTACCTATCCGAAGACCGCAAACGCTACGGCCTGGCCACCGGCATGGACGTGCAATCCAACATTTTGCTGGCCAACCTGAAGAATTTTGTCTCCCTAGGCTTCTGGCTCAAGCGCGGCGATATTGAAACCGTGGCACAAAAGTACGTCACCCAGTTGGGCATCAAAACCCCGTCCATCTTCCAGCGCGCCGGGCTGCTGTCGGGCGGCAACCAGCAAAAGATCGTCATCGCCAAATGGCTGCTGCGCGACTGCGAGGTGCTGTTTTTTGACGAGCCCACGCGCGGCATCGACGTAGGCGCCAAGAGCGAAATCTACAAGCTGCTGCACGCCCTGGCCGAACAGGGCCGCGCCATCGTGATGATCTCCAGCGAGCTGCCCGAGGTGCTGCGCATGAGCCACCGCATCGTGGTGATGTGCGAGGGCCGCATCACCGGCGAGCTGTCGGCCGCCGAGGCTACCCAAGAAAAAATCATGCAACTCGCGACCCAGCGCGAAGTGCTCACCCACTAAAAGCAAGCACCATGTCCAACCTGTCTCCCATGTCCGCGACCCAACGCCTCAAAGCCGCCCTGTTCAGCCAAAGCACCCGGCAAAAGCTGCTGGCCTTTACCAGCCTGGTGGGGCTGATGGTGTTTTTCAGCTTTGCATCGCCCAACTTTTTGCAAACCGACAACATGGTCGGCATCCTGCAGGCCACCGCCGTCAACGGCGTGCTGGCGATTGCCTGCACCTTCGTCATCATCACCTCGGGCATTGATTTGTCGGTGGGTACGCTGATGACGTTTTGCGCCGTAATGGCAGGCGTGTTCATGACCTACTGGGGTCTGCCCATGTACGTGGGCGTCGCAGCGGCGATCGTGTTTGGTGCGCTGGCGGGCTGGGTATCGGGCTTTTTGATTGCCAAGCTGAAGATCCCGCCGTTTATCGCCACGCTGGGGATGATGATGCTACTCAAGGGTCTGTCGCTGGTGATCTCGGGCACCAAGCCGATTTACTTCAACGACACGCCAAACTTCTCGTATATATCGCAAGAATCGTTCATTGGCTATTTTTTCCCCAGCCTGCCGATCCCCAATGCCGTGCTGATTTTGTTTGTGGTGGCCGTGGTGTCCAGCCTGATTTTGAATAAAACCATTTTGGGCAGCTATACCTTTGCCCTGGGTAGCAACGAAGAAGCCGTGCGTTTATCGGGCGTGAATGTAGACCGCTGGAAAATAATTATCTACTCACTCAACGGTGCCATTTGCGGCATTGCGGGCCTGCTGATTGCATCGCGCCTGAATTCGGCCCAGCCCGCACTGGGGCAAGGCTATGAGCTGGATGCGATTGCGGCGGTGGTAATTGGCGGCACTTCGCTCAGCGGCGGCGCGGGCACGATATTGGGCACGATCATTGGCGCATTCATCATGAGCGTATTGACCAATGGGCTGCGTATTATGTCGGTGGCACAAGAATGGCAAACCGTGATCACCGGTATTATTATTATTTTGGCGGTGTATGCCGATATTTTAAGGAGGCGCAAATAACCCACGAGTAATTTATGCACCACCCACAATTTCGATACCTATAAAATTTGGAGATACAACATGATTTTAAAAAGAAAACTGCTGAGCCTGGCAATTGGCATGGGTTTGGTAGGTGTTTTTAGCAGCAACAGCTTTGCCGCCGATGAAATTTATATTCCGCTGATATCCAAAGGCTTCCAGCACCAGTTCTGGCAAGCGGTGAAGCTGGGTGCCGACCAGGCCGGTAAAGACCTGAAGGTCAAGGTCACCTTTGAAGGCCCCGAAACCGAAGCCATGGTGGACAAGCAAATCGACATGCTGTCCTCGGCCCTGGCCAAAAAACCTGCCGCCATCGGCTTTGCCGCGCTGGACAGCAAGGCCGCCATTCCGCTGTTGAAAAAAGCCCAGGCCGCGCACATCCCGGTCGTCGCTTTTGACTCGGGCGTAGACAGCGACATCCCCGTGACCACCGCCACCACCGACAACAAAGCCGCCGCCGCCCTGGCCGCTGACAAAATGGCCGGCCTGATCGGCAACGCCGGTGAAGTCGCCCTGGTAGTGCACGACCAGACCAGCCGCACCGGCGTAGACCGCCGCGACGGCTTTGTGGAACGCAT
Source organism: Rhodoferax sp. (assembly GCF_039922535.1). GTDB lineage: Bacteria > Pseudomonadota > Gammaproteobacteria > Burkholderiales > Burkholderiaceae_C > Rhodoferax_B. Next base: position 19,967 of record NZ_JBDTEM010000047.1, read on the forward strand.
CAAATCGACCTACCCCAACATCAAGATTGTCAGCGTGCAATACGGTGCGGGCGACCAGCTGAAGTCCACCGAAATCACCAAGTCGATTCTGCAAGCCAACCCTAACCTCAAAGGTATTTTTGGTGCCAATGAGGGCTCGGCCATCGGCGTGCTGAACGGTGCCAAAGAGATGAAGCGCAAGATCATCGTCATCGGCTACGACTCGGGCAAGCAGCAAAAAGACGCCATCCGCAGCGGAGCCATGGCCGGGGCCATCACCCAAAACCCGGTGGGCATTGGCTACAAAACCGTCGAAGCGGCAGTCAAGGCGTTGAAGGGCGAAAAGCTGCCCAAGATCATCGACACCGGCTTCTACTTCTACGACAAATCGAACATCGACGATCCCAAAATCGCCGCCGTTTTGTACGACTAAAGCCTGACTGTGTTTAGAGGCTCCTGCGGGAGCCTCCCCCATTTTTTCTTTTCCCCCAAGAGCCTCCGCATGCCCGTCATCCAATCCCTGCGCGCCATCGACCTGCGCTTCCCCACCTCGCAGCATCTGGATGGCTCGGATGCGATGAACCCCGACCCCGACTATTCGGCCGCCTACGTCATCCTGGAAACCGACCAGCCGGGCCTGAACGGCCACGGACTGACCTTCACCATCGGCCGCGGCAACGACATCTGCTGCGCCGCCATTCTGGCCATGCAGCACCTGGTGGTGGGCCTGGACCTGGACTGGATCGCCGCCGACATGGGCCGCTTCTGGCGGCACATTACCTCCGACAGCCAGTTGCGCTGGATCGGCCCCGACAAAGGCGCGATCCACCTGGCCACTGGCGCGGTGGTCAACGCCGTGTGGGACCTGTGGGCCAAATCAGTAGGCAAGCCGGTGTGGCAACTGGTGGGCGAAATGAGCCCTGCCGAGCTGGTGCGCTGCATCGACTTCCGCTACATCACCGACTGCATCACGCCTGAAGAAGCCCTGGCGCTACTCACCGAGCGCACCGTGGGCAAGGCCGAGCGCCTGGCCACTTTGCAGCGCGAAGGTTACCCCTGCTACACCACCTCGGCGGGTTGGCTGGGCTATGGCGACGAAAAGCTGCGCCGCCTGTGCCAGGAGGCGGTGGACGCGGGTTTCAACCACGTCAAACTCAAGGTAGGCCGCGACAAGGCCGACGACATCCGCCGCCTGCGCATCGCCCGCGAGGTGCTGGGCCCAGACCGACATTTGATGATCGACGCCAACCAGGTCTGGGATGTGGGCCAGGCAGTGGACTGGCTCAAAGACCTGGCCTTTGCCAAGCCCTGGTTCATCGAAGAACCCACCAGCCCCGACGACGTGGAAGGCCATCGCACCATCCGCAATAGCATCACCCCGATGCAGGTCGCCACCGGCGAGATGTGCCAAAACCGGATTATGTTCAAGCAGTTCATCATGCGCGGGGCCATCGACGTGGTGCAGATCGACTCCTGTCGCCTGGGCGGTGTGAACGAAATCCTGGCTGTGATGCTGATGGCCGCCAAATACAACTTGCCCGTCTGCCCGCACGCGGGCGGCGTGGGCCTGTGCGAGTACGTACAGCACCTGTCGATGATCGACTACCTGAGCATCGCCGGTACCCGCGAGGGCCGGGTCATCGAGTACGTAGACCACCTGCACGAGCATTTCAAGGAGCCCTGCGTCATCCAGAACGCCGCCTACATGCCACCCACCGCTGCGGGCTTTTCCATCGAGATGCTGCCCGAAACGTTGGTGCAATACGCCTTCAAGAAATGATGCAAAAGATTGACAGCCACCAGCACTACTGGCAGTTTGAGCCGACGGCCTTTCCGTGGATCAGCCCCGGTATGGCCGTGCTGGCGCAAGACCGCGCGCCCAGCGATTGCCCGCTGCAAAGCTGTGGCATCACCGGCTCCATCGCGGTGCAGGCCCGCACCGAAGCGGCAGAGACCGAATTTCTGCTGGAACTGGCCGCGCACAACCCCAGCATCCTGGGCGTGGTGGGCTGGGCCGACCTGGCCAGCCCCACGCTGGCGACGCAGCTCGACGGCTGGGCGCAAAACCCGAAGCTGCGTGGCTTTCGCCACATCTTGCAAGACGAGACCGATGTGGCGCAGGTGGTGAATAACCCGCAGTTTCGGCGCGGCATGAACCTACTGCAAAGCAAAGGCCTGACCTACGACGTGCTGGTGTTTGCCCACCAGATGCCGCTGGTGATCGACTTCTGCACCGCGCACGATGCCCATTGGCTGGTGCTGGACCACCTGGGCAAACCACCGCTCAAGCACCCCGCGCAAATGCAGCACTGGGCCCAATCACTGAAGGCACTGGCCGCTCTGCCCCATATGGCGTGCAAGCTGTCGGGTCTGGTCACCGAAGCCGCTTGGCCATTTGCGAATGTTGCCGAGGGCGTGCCCACTGCCGTACAGCAAACCATCTGGGACTGTTTCGATACCGCGCTGGAAGCCTTTGGCCCGGCACGCCTGCTGTTTGGCTCCGACTGGCCGGTGTGCGAGCTGGCTGCACCCTATCCTGCCGTGCACCAGTTGGCGCAAACCTGGGCGGCGCAGCGCTTGTCTGATTCCGAAAAAACCGCTTTTTGGTCCGGCAACGCCATCCGCTGCTACAACCTCACTTCTTCCTGAAAGGTTTTATGGATCTGCATCTGAAAGACAAAGTCGTCCTCGTCACCGGTGGTGGCAGCGGCATCGGAGGCGCGATATCGATAGGGCTGGCGCAAGAAGGCGCGATTCCCGTCATTCTGGGCAAAAGTGCCCTGGGCGAAGACTTTGCAGCCCAGCTCGGAGCATTGCAACCGAAGTTCCTGTTCATCCAGCTTGACCTGCAGGACGATGCCGCCTGCGGCGCGGCGGTCGCGCAGACCATGGCCACATTCCAGCGTATTGACGGCCTGGTCAACAACGCGGGCATCAACGACAGCGTGGGCCTGGATGCCGGGCGCGACGCGTTTGTGGCCTCGCTGCACAAGAACCTGACCCACTATTACGTGATGGCCCACTACTGCGTGCCGCACCTCAAGGCATCGCGCGGTTCTATCGTCAACATCTCGTCCAAAACCGCCCTCACCGGGCAGGGCGACACCAGCGGCTACACGGCCGCCAAGGGCGCGCAACTGTCGTTGACCCGCGAATGGGCGGCTTCGCTGCTAAAAGACGGTGTGCGGGTGAATGCCGTGATTCCCGCCGAGGTGATGACCCCGCTGTACGAGCGCTGGATCGCCAGCTTCCCCAACGCCGACGAAAAACTGCGCAGCATCACCAGCAAGATCCCGCTGGGCCAGCGCATGACGACCTCGGAAGAAATCGCCCGCACCACCGTGTTCCTGCTGTCCGATGCCGCCAGCCACACCACCGGGCAGTGGCTGTTTGTGGACGGCGGCTACACGCACCTGGACCGGGCGCTGAGCTGACGGAAATTTATAAAAAATAGGCCTCCAGCGCAGGTAGCACCTGCGCTGGCAGCTATTATTTTAGGAGTTACGCCTGCGCGAGGCGTTTTGCGGGCAACGGGATGAATTCCGCATCGCCCGGCACCTGGCCCATGGTCTGGGCTTGCCAGTCGGCTTCGGCTTGCAAAATGCGCTCTTTGCGACTGGAAACGAAGTTCCAACGGATAAAGCGGTGGCCGTCCAGCGCGTCGCCACCCAGCACCATCAGCCGCACGGGGGCGGTAGACCGTATCTGCGTGTTGACCCCTGGCATCAGCATGGCCAAGCTTTGGTCGGGCACGGTCACACCGTCGATCTCCACGCTACCATCCACCAGGTAGACCGCCATTTCCTGCGCCAGCACGGGCAGGTCTAGCGTGCCGTTGAGCTGTACGTCCAGGTAGATGGTGGGTGCAAAAGTGGCCACGGGCGATGTCTGGCCCCAGGCCTCGCCGATCAGCACGCGTACCTGGGCATCGCCCACGGTCAACTCGGGAATGGTGTGCGCCGGGGTGTGGGTAAAGCTGGGCTCTACCTCTTCAAACGCCTGTGGCAGCGCGGCCCAGAGCTGGATGCCGTGGTTGACGTAGGTGGTGTTCTTCAGCTCGGCGGGCTGGCGCTCCGAATGGACAATGCCGCGACCCGAGGTCATCCAGTTGATGGCACCTGGCTCGATAGTTTGCACAGAGCCCAGGCTGTCACGGTGCTTGATGGCACCTTCAAACAAATAGGTCACGGTGGCCAGCCCTATATGCGGGTGGGGCCGCACGTCGTGCCCCGCACCCGGTACCACGGTGACCGGGCCAAAGTGGTCAAAAAACAGGAACGGCCCCACCGACTGGCGCTGTGCCGCCGGTAAAAACCGCCGCACCACAAAGCCCCCGCCCAGGTCTTTGGCTTGTCCCGTCAATTGCAGTGCTATACCCATGGCCGTTCTCCCGAAAGATAAATAGGACTTGCGCAGCGCCCTCTTATACCCTGCGGGCAATCAGGGGGCGCTGCGCAAGTCCCAGTAAAAAAAGGCTGCCTCGTAAGACAGCCCTTTGAGGTTAAAGCAATTTAGGCCTTAAATTTTGCGGCGATCGCTGCGACCCGTACGCCGTAGTTCTTTGCCGTGTCCAGGTCACCCTGCGACATTTCTGCGGGGCTGCTGTCCGAAGGGGACTGCACCAGCACGCCGACCGAGCCACCCAGGTTGTTCAGGTCGTTACGGGTAGCAGCCTTGGTGTTGCTGGGCATTTGGCCCAGGCTGACCCAGATGCCGCCTTGCTGCGAGGCCAGGGTTTGCAGGTAAATCAGGGTGACTTGCTTGTCGCCGCTGAAGCTGGCGCTGTTGGTAAAGCCGCCAAACACTTTGTCTTTCCAGGCGCTGGTAAACCAGGCTTTGCTGGTGGCATCGGCGAATTTCTTGAACTGCCAGCTCGGGCCACCCATGTAGGTGGGCGTGCCGAAGATGATGGCATCGGCTGCATTGAGCGATGTCCAACCGGCTTCGGACAGATTGCCCTCGGCATCGATGGCGATCAGCTCGGCGCTGGCACCTTCGGCCACGGCCTGGGCTACGCGCTGGGTGTGGCCGTAGCCAGAGTGGTACACAACAACAGTTTTGGTCATACAGACTTTCTATGAGGTTAAGAAACGAACAACGGAAAACACTTTAAACGAGACGGCTATTCCCCAGAAACACCGCAGAACTGGCTTTGCCAGGCTGCTGGTGTTGCCCCCTGCAAGGGGGTTGGAGAAAGATGCGAAGCACTGCAGCCTGGGGGTGCGCCTTATTTACCGCGGCGGGCATCCAGGCTCCAGGCACCCGGACCCCAGGCAGCCAAGGTCAGCAGGCCACCCACGACGGCGATATTCTTGATGAACAGCAGCTGCGTCACCATTACCGCTTCAGCGGGCACGGCCCAGAAAGCGTGGAAGAAGTAGCTGGCCACCAGGGTAAAAACGGCCAAAACCAGCGCTGCCCAGCGGGTGCCCAAACCAAAGATCAATGCCAGGCCACCGAGTACTTCCACCGGAATCGCGGTCAGCGCACCCAGCGTGGGGAACGGCAGGCCGACCGATGCGATATAGCCCACGGTGCCCGCAAAGCCGGTAATTTTGCCAATGCCCGCGGGTAAAAACAACACGGCCAACAGCAGGCGGCCCACAAAGCTCAGGGGGTTTTGAAGCGTTTTAAACATACGATTTCCTTGCAATAAAAGTTAAAAAATCAGGCGGCCAGGTCGAACACCAACACTTCGGCGTTGGCCGCATTGCCCAGGGTGAGCTGGGCTTCGTTCTCGATCAACAGTGCATCGCCAGTGCGCAGCGCGGTGCCATTCACTTCCAGTGCGCCGCTAATCAGGTGCACATAGCTCTTGCGGGCCGGGTTCAGCGCCAGAGTGGCGGACTCCGTACCGTCCAGCAGCCCGGCGTACAGGTGCGCATCGGCATGGATGGTGACCGAGCCCTCAGCACCGTCTGGCGAGGCCACCAGGCGCAGTACACCGCGTTTTTCGCTGTCGGCAAACGATTTTTGCTCATAGCTGGGCGCGATACCTTTGACATTCGGCTCGATCCAGATTTGCAGAAAGTGCGTGCTGGCGTCTTCTGCGTGGTTGAACTCGCTGTGCTGCACGCCACGGCCTGCGCTCATGCGCTGCACGTCGCCGGGCGGAATGCCCTTCACGTTGCCCATGGTGTCCTTGTGCGCCAGGTTGCCCTGCAACACGTAGCTGATGATTTCCATGTCGCGGTGGCCGTGGGTGCCAAAGCCTGCGCCGGGGGTGATGGTGTCTTCGTTGATGACGCGCAGGTTGCCCCAGCCCATGTGCTTGGGGTCCAGGTAACCGGCAAACGAAAAGCTGTGGTGCGACTTGAGCCAACCATGGTCGGCGTGGCCACGGTCTTGGGATTTACGGAGAGTGAGCATGTGGAGACTCCTGGTGGGGTGAAGACCCGCGTATCGGATCCATGGCCTGAATTTTGAACCTGCACCGAGGCCTGGCAGTCCATCGCATTTGATGGCATCATTCTATTAATTTGAACGGAATACGATCGACCATGCAAACCGCCCGCGATGTGCTGACTCCCGATGCCCTGTCTATGCTGGTCACCATCCACGCCCAGGGCAGCTTTGCCGCGGCCGCGCGCAGCCTGGGCATGGTGCCCAGCGCCCTGACCTACCGCGTACGCAACATCGAGGATGCACTGGACGTGTTGCTGTTCGACCGCAGCTCGCGCCAAGCCAAACTCACCGTGGCCGGGTCCGAACTGCTGCGCGAAGGCCAGCGTCTGCTGGAGGACATTGATGCCGTGGCCAACCGGGTCAAGCGCGTAGCTACCGGCTGGGAACCCCAGCTGACGATTGCGATGGACAGTGTGATTTCTCGCGCCACGATGATGGAGCTGTGCGAGGCGTTTTTTGCGCTCAACCCGCCCACGCGCCTGAAGATCCGCGAAGAGGTGCTGCACGGCACGCTGGACGCGCTGGTCACCGGCCTGGCCGATGTGGCCATTGGCGTGGCCATGGACACGACCAACAGCAACATCCTGGGTGCCCTGCTGGGCGAAATGCACTTCATCTTTGTGGTGGCACCGCACCACCCGCTGGCCAACATGCCCGAGCCGCTGAGCGACAGCCTGATCCAGCAATACCGCGCCGTGGCCGTGGCCGACTCCACCCAGCGCGGCAATGCGCTGACCTTTGGGCTCCTGGGCGGGCAAGACGTGTTTACCGTGCCCAACATGCGGGCCAAGCTGGAAGCCCAGCTGCGCGGCCTGGGCTGCGGCTTTTTACCCGAAGGCCTGGCCCGCCCCTACCTGGAAACCGGCCGCTTGGTGAGCCGCAGCGTAGAGCGGCCATCGCGCGTGCTAAACATCAACTACGCCTGGCGTACCGAGTCGGGCGGTGGTGCCCACGGTCGGGCGCTGCAATGGTGGCTGCAACAGCTCAAAAGCCCTGCCACGCGGGCGGCGCTGCTAGAACGGCAACAAAGTAATTGACCTGTGGACTTCGTCCAACCAAGCGTTCGGGGAGTCCCCGAGCAAAGTGGCTGCACAGTGCGTGTAGAGTGTGCTTGGTCGTCCCTCCGTAGCCACTCCAAAGAAAACCAACACACATGACAAACAAATCCAGTGCTACAGCTCCCCGCCAGATCGCCGTCATCGGTGCAGGCATGGCGGGCATTGCCTGCGCACGCACATTGGTGCAGGCCGGCCACAACGTTTCGGTGTTCGACAAAAGCCGCAGCGCAGGCGGGCGCATGTCCACCCGTAGCACCGCGTTTGGCACGTTTGACCACGGCGCGCAGTACTTCACCGTGCGCGACCCGCGCTTTGCGCTGGCCCTGGAAACCGCCAAAGGCATCTGCAAACCCTGGAGCGCCAACTCGGTGCGAGTGCTCGACACCTTTGGCCGCGTGGCCTCGGCCGCCCTGCCCTCGCGCGACCCGCACTGGGTGCCCTCGCCCGGCATGAGCGCACTGGTCAAATACTGGGCCAAACCGCTGGCAGATGATGGCCGCCTGGAACTGGAAACCCAGGTCACCCGCATCGAGCGCGACCCGATGAACAAAAAGCAATGGCAGCTGCGCACCACCGGCATGCCGGGTACCCCCGACGCACAGCACGTTTTCTCTGGCTTTGACTCGGTCGTGCTGGCCATGCCCAACCCGCAAACCGTAGACCTGCTGCAAAACTCGGCCCAGGCCGCCCGCCTGGTGCGCGACATCCACCCGGTGCAAGTGGCACCATGCTGGACGCTGATGCTGGCCTTCCCCCAAGCCATGCAGCCCACCATGGCCCACCTGGGCCCGCAGTGGAACGCGGCGCGCAGTAACCACCATCGCATCGCTTGGCTATCGCGTGAATCCAGCAAGCCAGGGCGCGGCGGTATCGAGCGCTGGACGGTGCAGGCCAGCGCCGCCTGGTCGCTGGAGCACCTGGAAGACGATGCCCCCCGCGTCCAGGCCAAGCTGCTGAAAGCCTTCACCGAGGTCACCGGCATCCGCGCCGAACCCGCCCACGCCGCCGTGCACCGCTGGCGCTACGCCCAAACCGTGCAGCCCCTGGGCAAAAGCCATTTGTGGGACGAAAAATCCAGCATCGGTGCCTGCGGCGACTGGTGTATCGGCCACCGGGTGGAAGACGCGTTCATCTCCGGCCTGGAGATGGCGCTGGCGATTGCTTAAAAATAGCGATGTTTTCCCGCCGGGCCGCCCCAAGGGAAAATGCGCCCCCTCGGGGGGCAGCGTAGTACGCGAAGCGACAAGCGTGGGGGCCACATACATCGGACGGTTCGCGCCGTCCCCTACGGGCCCGCTGCATGCGGGCTCTTTGGTTGCGGCCCTGGCCAGTTGGCTCGATGCCCGGGCCCATGGCGGCCACTGGCTGGTACGCATTGAAGACGTGGACAGCCCACGCTGCCTGCCCGGCGTGGACACGCTGATCCTGCAGCAGCTCGCCGCCTGCGGCCTGGTGCCCGACGCGGAGCCCACCTACCAGTCGCAACGCAGCCCGCTGTACCAGCAGGCGCTGGACCAGTTGGTGGCCAGTGGCTGGGCCTACCCCTGCGCCTGCTCGCGCAAAGACATTGCACAAGCCCTTATCCAGAAGCAGCCCCGCCAGCGCCACGCCGAGCTGGTCTACCCCGGAACCTGCCGCCACGGCCTGCAGGGTCGCCCGGCACGGGCATGGCGGTTTTATATAGAAAATAGGCTTCCAGCGCAGGTAGCACCTGCGGAAGAAGCTATCAATACCATAGTAAATTGGCAAGACCGCTGCCTAGGCCCCCAGCAGCAAAACCTGGCCGCAGAGGTCGGCGACTTCGTGCTGCGCCGCGCCGACGGCCTGTGGGCTTACCAGTTGGCCGTGGTGGTAGACGATGCGGCCCAAGGCATCACCCACGTGGTGCGCGGCCAGGACCTGGCCGACAACACGCCGCGCCAGATCGGGCTGCAACAGGCTTTGGACCTGCCCACACCGCAGTACCTGCACACGCCGCTGGTGCTGGGAGCGAATGGCGAAAAGCTGTCCAAACAAAACGGTGCCCAGGCCCTGGATCTGGGCTCGCCGCTGGCGGCATTGAATGCAGCGGCACAGGTGCTTGGATTGCACCCCGGCCAGGGCCATTGCGCCGATGCGCTGGCGGCCTGGATACCGGGCTGGCGCGCTCTCTACAATCCTGCCCTGTGAACGACGCAAACACCCCCCACCCCCCTGCCGCCCCGATCGACAGTCCCGTCGCGGCCCCGGCTTACCCCAAAACCATCAAAAGCTTTGTCCTCCGCACCGGTCGCACCACCAGCGGCCAAGCCAAAGCGTTTGAGAGCCTGGGGCCGCAGTTTTTACTGCCTTACCGCAGTGCACCGCTGGACCTGGAGGCCACTTTTGGCCGCAGCGCCCCGACCATCCTGGAAATCGGCTTTGGCATGGGCGAGGCCACGGCCAGCATTGCGGCGCTGCTGCCGGAAAAGAACTTTCTGTGCTGTGAAGTGCACACGCCGGGCGTGGGCGCGCTGCTCAAACGCATTGGCGAAGAGGGGCAAACCAATATCCGCATTTGCCAGCACGATGCCGTCGAGGTGCTGGACCACATGCTGCCGCTGGCCAGCCTGGACGGTGTCCACGTGTTCTTCCCCGACCCCTGGCACAAAAAGAAACACAACAAGCGCCGCCTGCTGCAAGCCCCGCTGGTCGCCAAGCTGGCCGCCCGCCTGAAACCCGGCGGCTACCTGCACTGTGCCACCGACTGGCAAAACTACGCCGAGCAGATGCTGGAAGTGCTCAGTGCCGAACCGCTGCTGAAAAACACCGCCGCCGACTACGCCCCCAAGCCCGACTACCGCCCGCTTACCAAGTTCGAGAACCGGGGCATCAAGCTCGGCCACGGCGTGTGGGATGTCGTCTTTCAAAAGGTGTGAACCTCCCCACGCGTGACGGCGTAGGCCCCAGCACCGTGGGCCTGCCCGGTGGGGACTGGCCCACCGTCATCGCCTTCTTTGCGCATCGTTTTCCCACCGTAGAGCGCACCGTGTGGCTGCAACGCATGCAAGACGGGCTGGTGCTGGACGAACAAGCCCGGCCCGTACCGCCCGATGCCGCCTACCGCCCGCACACCCGGCTGTACTACTACCGCCATCTGCCGGTGGAGCCGCGCATCCCGTTCGAGGCGCAGGTGCTGTTCCAGGACGCGCATCTGGTGGTGGTGGACAAGCCGCATTTCCTGCCGACCATGCCCGCCGGGCGCTATGTGCAGGAAACGCTGTTGGTGCGGCTTAAACAGTTGCTGGGCATCGACACCCTGGCCCCGCTGCACCGGCTGGACCGCGAAACCGCTGGGGTCACCTTGTTTGCCATCCAGCCCAGCGAGCGGGCGGCTTACCACGCGCTGTTCAAACAACGCGAAGTGCACAAGCACTACGAGGCGATTGCCCCCTGGCGAGGTGATCTTCCGCCCATTTACCGCAGCCAGATCGTGCCGGGTGAGCCGTTTTTTCGCTACCAAGAAGCGCCAGGCGAACCCAATTCAGAAACCCACATCGCAGTGTTGGAACAACGGGGTGCATGGGCCCGCTACCGCTTGTCGCCCATCACCGGCCGTACCCACCAGCTGCGGGTGCACATGGCGGCACTAGGCGCGCCCATCCGCAACGACCGCTTCTACCCCGACGTGGTGAATATTGCCGACGATGACTACGCTGCACCTTTGCAGTTGCTGGCCAAATCCATCGCGTTTACCGACCCGGTGACCGGCCAGGCTCGGCTGTTTGAGAGCGCGAGAAGCTTGGAACCTGGCCTCAGTGTTTAACCACCACGGCCACCGTTTCGTTCGGGTACAACACGGTCGCGGCCATGGGGACCGCATGTTCGTTGTCGGAGCTGGCCAGCACGGGCGCAGACGCGTCGTCAGGGATGGTCAAGTCGTCCGACGCGTAAGCCGCGCCGATCCGTGGGGTTAAAAATAGGGCCACCGCCACCATGGCGGCGCAAAACAACAGCCATACCAGGGCGGACAGCCACGGTTCGCGGCTGGCCTTGGGGATAGGCATGGGTTTGGGGCGTGCCGATGTCACTCGCATAAAAACTCCTTTTTTGAAAAATGAAAAATTAAGGGGATGGCATGGACAGGGATTGCCGGTCGCAGGCAGAGCCCAGGGCCACAATCTGGATGTCTGGTTCGCTGACATCCACCAGGCTTTCGCCCCGCGCATAGGCGGCCAGCTTGCGGTAGATTTTTTTCACATGGGCCAGCACGCCCGGCTGCGGGCTGGAGGCCAATGCGCTGATCTGTTCCAGGCTCATGCCACGGGCGATCCAGCGCAAGATGCCCGCCTCGCAGGCCGTCAGCGGATAGGTGGACTCGCGCAGCGGAAAAGCCCAGGCCGACCCGGTGCCGGTGCCCAACCGCAGGCGAAAGCGCCCCAGCACCCGGCGTGCCAGACCGGGGCTGATCGGCGCACTGCCCTCGGACCACAGGTGGATGCTTTCCGCCAGGCATTCGGCGGCGCTGTCCTTGAACAGATAAGCGGTAGCTCCGGCTTCGATGCACTGCAGTACTTGCTCGTCGTTGCCAAACTGGGTCAACAACACGATGTCGGCCTGCGGAAAATGCCAGGCTGCGTGGCGAATCACCTCGATGGCGGGCACGTCCTGCAGTTGCAGGTCGACCACCACCACGTCGGGCACGCACTCGTCCATCATGGCAATGGCAGCGGCCCCGGTCGACACGGCAGCGGCCAAGCTCAGCCGCACATCGGCTTGCACCGCCTCGGCGCAGCGCAGCAAAGTATCGGAATGGCTCTCGGCAATCAACACGCGGATGGCTACACGGGCGAACGATGGGCTCAACATGATTTTTTTCCTCAACTCCCTTACGGAAGCGCTTAATGGGTTGGATAAGCGCTGCAAAGACTGCAGCCAATGGGGTAGGAGACTGTGTGAAGCTGCCGTTTTAGGCAAGGCGAAACACGGGCGGGCTCGGGAAACATCGGCGTGCAGGGCTTTGCGCCCCGTAACGCCAAACATCTTAGGAAAGCGGGCCATGGCGCGCATCCTCAAAATTGGCGAAGAACCGTGGGCACCAAGGGGCCGGGTTCTTGCTTGGTCTGGCTGGCCCGTGTAGGCTGCGCCGGGTTTGCGCCCTGCGGCGGCAGGCTGGCCACGGTCGTGGAATGGGCGGTTTCTGCTGGGCGGGTAGATGCCATACCCAAAGCCACCAGGGTATTGCGCAGGCCGTCGGGCTCGGCCAACTTGGGCAACAGCCGGGCAGCCGTGGTGGCCAACAGCACGCACGCCGCAATCCACACCAGCCCGGCAGGGTCGAAGTAATGGGCTTTCGGCGCGGCAGATGGGGCAATAACCGGGGGCACCAGCGGTTCGGCGGGCTCAAAAGGCATAAAAGGTTCAAAGTTCATACAACATGTCCTTGACAATTGGGTGATTGAGGGGGTCACCACCACAGAGACGGACTTTCCTCTGCTTGCCGCGCTGCGTCCTTAGCCCACCTGAAGCGGACCTGAAAACTTCTGAAACCGTGCGAAATTGCACAAAACACCAAAATCCAAGGTGTGCGATACATTTGAAAGCTGACACCGATGGGAGTTTTGTTGTTGAACAGTTATCGATTTGGCCGTTTTGAAGTGCGTCCGTCCCAGCGCGTGGTGCTGGTGGATGGAGCTGCCACCAACCCCGGCGCACGGGCCTTTGATGTGCTGATGGCATTGGTGCAGCACCGTGACCGCGTGGTGTCCAAAGACGAGCTGCTGGACTTGGCCTGGCCCGGCCTGGTGGTGGAAGAAAACAACCTGCAGGCCCAGGTATCCACCCTGCGCAAGCTGCTCGGACCGCAGGCCATCGTGACCATTCCGGGCCGTGGCTACCGGTTTACGCTAGAACCCAGCGATGCACCGCCCGCAGAAGCATCGCCCCCC
>NZ_JBDTEM010000048.1:0-3373 GCF_039922535.1 Rhodoferax sp.
TGTCGGCACCGTGCCCTCTGGGCATCGTGCTGTCAGGGCGCCGTACCGGGGCGTGTGCGGCTTTGCGTTGGGAGGATGGGCAGGCCCGCTATCTGTGCGGTGCCATTGCGCAACCCGCCGAGGTGCTGGGTCCGCACTGGCGCTGGGCGGCTCCGTGGTTGGGCCGCTGGGCGCGGCGCTGGGTGGCAGCGGGGATCGGCTGCGATTCGAGCTTGGTGGTCGAACCTCAGGATTGATTTTTAAACACCAGGTGCCGGGCCGTCAGGTAGTTGGACAGCAGGCCCGCGCAACTGCCTAAAGCCACACCCAGTGCCGCCTTGCCAGGCAGGTCGACCCAGTGCAGGGTGGCTACATAGGCCGTGTAATTCAATACAGCGCCGCCCAGCATCGAGACCATGTAGCGGCTGTACTGGGTCCATACCGAGGTGTTATCTGCCGCCTGGAAGGTGTAACGCCGGTTCAACCACCAGGTGGCGGTTGCCGCAGCGGTAAACGACAGCACCCGCGCCCCGTACCAGCCCAAAGCCCAGGCTGTTGCATACAGCACCGCCAGGTCCACGCCCAGGCCGACGATGCCGACCATGCAAAAGCGCAGGAACTGGGGCGAGGGTTTCATTCCGCGGTTGGTCCGTGTTCAACCCGCGTTTTGCAGCGCCAGCCCCGCGTGTTCACGCAGCGGGTGGAAATGGATCTTCGGAAAGCGTTCTTGCGCCAGCCGCACGTCGTAGGGCGAGGTGCACAGGTAGGCCAGGGTTTCGGCGGCGTCGTTGGCCATGCGCATCGGGTAGGCATCGGTGAAGGCGCGCAGCTCGGCGGGGGTGTCGGCGGTGATCCAGCGGGCACCGGTGTACTGGCAGCCTTCCAGCCGTACGTCGGCATCGTATTCCGACTTTAAGCGGTGCTGCACCACTTCAAACTGCAATTGGCCCACGGCACCCAACAGCATCGGCCCGCCAACATTGGGGCGGAACACCTGGATGGCGCCTTCTTCACCCAGTTGGGCCAGGCCCTGTTGCAATTGCTTGGTGCGCAGTGGATTCTTCAAAATCACCGTCATGAACAGCTCAGGCGCGAAGAAGGGCAGGCCGGTGAACTGCAGGCTGGCGCCGTCGGTGATGGTGTCGCCCAACTGCACCCCGCCGTGGGTGGTAAAGCCGATGATGTCGCCCGCATAGGCCTCGTCCACCGCCTCGCGGCGCTGGCTGAGGAAGGTCACCACGCTGGTCGGGCGCAGTTCTTTGGCGGTGCGCTGCACCTTGAGCTTCATGCCGGGTGTGTATTTGCCGGAGGCCATGCGCACGAAGGCAATGCGGTCGCGGTGCGCCGGGTCCATATTGGCCTGCACCTTGAATACCACACCGGCAAAGGCTTTGTCGTCGGGCTGGATTTCCTTCACCACCGGCTGGCGGTTTACCAGCGTGGTGCTGGTGCGTGGCTGCGGTGGCGGGGCCAAGTCAACCAGTGCGTCCAGCACTTCCATCACCCCGAAGTTGTTCACGCCGGAGCCGAAGAACACCGGAGTTTGTTTACCGGCCAAAAAGGCCTCCAGGTCCCAGGCGGGGGAGGCCCCAGCGGCCAGCTCCATGCTTTGCTCGGCGGTTTCAAATTCGCTGCCGAAGCGCTTGATCAGCTCGGTGCGGTTGTCCAGGGCGATGGTTTCAAACTCTTGCGGCAGGCGTTCTTTGCCGGAGTCGAATACCGTCATGGTTTGCGTGCGCATATTCATGATGCCGCCGAAGCTCTTGCCCTGGCCGACGGGCCAGGTCATGGGCACGCAGGGCATGCCGAGTTCGCGTTCGATCTCGTCCAGGATGTCCAGCGGCTCGCGCACTTCGCGGTCCATCTTGTTGACGAAGGTGATGATGGGCGTGTCGCGCTGGCGGCAGACTTCGATCAGGCGGCGGGTCTGCGCCTCCACGCCGTTGGCTGCGTCAATCACCATCAAGGCCGAGTCCACGGCGGTCAGTACGCGGTAGGTGTCTTCGCTGAAGTCTTTGTGGCCAGGGGTGTCCAGCAGGTTGATCACGTGGTCGCGGTAGAGCATCTGCATCACGCTGGATGCGACCGAGATGCCCCGCTGCTTTTCGATTTCCATCCAGTCGCTGGTGGCGTGGCGGGTGGCCTTGCGCGCCTTCACCGAGCCTGCAATCTGGATCGCGCCCGAGAACAGCAGCAGCTTTTCGGTCAGCGTGGTTTTACCCGCGTCCGGGTGGGAGATGATAGCAAATGTGCGTCTCCGCCGCGTCTCTGCTAGGTATGTGAGGTTCGACATGTCTGATTTTTCGCGATTATGTACACGTTTATGTACACGGATGGCATGGGCACCGGCCCGGGGGGCCGGGCCAGCTTAACTCTCTATTATCGCGGGTTCGGAAAGTTTGAAGGCGCGGCAGGAGGAGGCATGGCAGCCAAGCGGTTGTCCGAAATTTGTATATGTTTTTCGGACAAGTAGAGCGATGAGTAATCACTCTATCTACCGGTGAGCCGCGCGATAACCTAGAAAGGGTAAAGCACGATAACCTAAATATGAAAACACACAATAACCTAATAATACATTGACTTAAAAGCCTAAATACCGCAATACTGCATAACCTAAAAACAACTAGATGAGTCCTCCATTGCTACGCCGTCTGAAAATCTTGCTGCATCGCTGGAAGTCCTGAAGACGCTCCAAGACCAAGGTGTTGTTGCGATCCGCACGAACCAGATGAGCCGTACGCATCGCGAGCGGCTTCTCAAGAACGGTTTCATTCGTGAAGTGATGAAGGGTTGGTACATCCCCACCAGACCGGAGGAGACACAAGGTGAAAGCACGGCGTGGTACACGTCGTTCTGGGCCTTTTGCGCCGACTATCTGCGCGAAAGGTTCGGCGATGAATGGTGCCTTAGCCCCGAGCAGTCGTTGACGCTTTTCACCGGAGACTGGACGGTGCCCCGGCAAGTTCAGGTCCGCAGCCCCAAGGGCGGCAACAAGCCCGTGTCCTTGCCGCACGAAACATCCATCATCGATCTGCGGCTTGCACTGCCGGGTGCGGACGAAATAGAAATCAACAACGGCTTGCGTAGTTACAGCCTTGCTGCGGGACTGATTGCGGCGTCTCCAACGCATTTCACGATGCAGCCTATCGTGATGCGGGCGGCTCTTGCCGCCATCACTGACGCCTCGGAGGTTTTGGGGAAACTGCTTGAAGGCGGTCATAGCACCATCGCAGGTCGCCTTGCCGGAGGCTTTCGCAATATCGGGCGAACCTCCATCGCAGATAACGTGGTCGAGACCATGCGTACGGCAGGCTATACCGTCAACGAGACAGACCCGTTCAAGGGGTTGCCGCTTGTGGCGCTAAGCGAGCGGGAAACGTCCCCCTACGTCAAC
>NZ_JBDTEM010000049.1:0-7875 GCF_039922535.1 Rhodoferax sp.
TAAAGCAATTGGCGCTGGGCGATGCCGAGGTGATGGGCGAGCTGTTTGCCAGCTTCGGCCTGGCCATGCTGACCGGCGTGCTGTGCATCTACATCGTGCTGGTGCTGCTGTTCAAAGACTTTTTGCATCCCTTCACCATTTTGGCGGCGCTGCCGCTGTCGCTGGGCGGCGCGTTTGTGGGGCTGTTGATCGCGCAAAAGAGCTTTTCCATGCCCTCGCTGATCGGCCTGATCATGCTGATGGGGATTGCCACCAAAAACTCCATCCTGCTGGTGGAATACGCCATCGTCGCCCGGCGTGACCATGGGTTAAGCCGCTTCGATGCGCTGCTAGATGCCTGCCACAAACGCGCCCGCCCCATCGTCATGACCACCCTGGCCATGGGCGCGGGCATGGTGCCGCTGGCCGTAGGCTGGGGTGCCGCCGACAGCAGCTTTCGCAGCCCGATGGCGGTGGCGGTGATTGGCGGGCTGATCACGTCTACCGTGCTGAGCCTGCTGGTGATACCGGCGGTGTTTACGCTGGTGGATGATTTGGAGCACTGGCTGGGGCGGATGGTGAAGAAGGCGAGAGGGCATCGCTAAACGCCAGAAGCGTCTTGAACGATGCTCAATGCCAGTGCGGGTTTACGCTTTACAGAAAGCGAAATTTTGTTTGACAAGGCCTCTGCTAAGCAGATAGCTTGATGGCAGTCGAGTTTCGCCTTAATTAACGCTGCTTTATTGTGGAGTCGCTCATCTACAAAGGCGCGAATCTGCTCTTCAACCAATAGGTGTAGTTTTAATATGACTAGCGAATCGTCCCCGCTTCGGGGAAGTAATTTGTAGAATTTTTAAACGACACGATTGCATGGTCATCTGCTTCCTGAATTGACATAGTTTTCGCCTGTTACGAGTGTTCGGTCGCTCACACGTTCGCCGGTTGGTGCAACTTGAGCCAATCTTTCAACGCCATATCGACCCGCGTTTGCCAGCCATCACCGGTGTCCCGGAACCGCTGCACCACTTCCGGCGAGAGGCGGATGGTGATGCGCTCTTTCGTCGGCGACTTTTGCGGGCCGCGCATATTCAGTTTGGCCATCAAAGTTTTGGGCAGCACGTCCTTTGCGGGCCGAAAGTGCGGCATGTCTGCAGCCGTCAGCGTGCGAACCTCGCCGTCTGCATCAACCAGGGGTTTGGATTTGGACATAGTGTTTTACCTCTCGATCATTGGCCTTGCGAAAGCTGATGACCCGAATGCCATCCGCTGTTTCCGTGAAGCACAGTACGTGTAAGCGCCCGTGCAGACTACCCAGCGCGATATAACGGGTTTCGCCATACTCTTTGCGGGTGTCGGTTTGAATGTGCGCCGTCTCAAAATCGAATTCCGCAACAAGCCTAAATGGCAAGTTGCGGTCGCGGATGTTCCGCTCGTTCTTACCGGAGTCAAAAGTGATTTGCACTCGCAAATTGTATGTACATTTTGATATTTCCGCAACCCTGAAAAAAAGCGGCTACTAGCCACATCTGCCAAAACAGACAAGCGCACTGTGCGGCCGACCAGCATGCAATTGCTATGCTTGTCATAGCTTCTTGCGCAGGTAGTACCTGCGCAAGAGACATTTTTTATATAAATTTTGGCTGGGTGCCCGTCCACGCACCGGGCGGCAGCGGCACTGGTGTTTTCCCTGTGCTGTGGGCAGGCCATTCCGGCTTCCAATCGGTCTGCTTCAAAGCGCTTTGAAAGGCGGGTTCTCGTACACTCGCCGCAGCTCTATTTACCCACCCAGGCCGTTCCATGCTCACTGTTGCCCACCAAACCCAACTCGCCCACCAGCACGTCGAAGCCGCCCTAAAAGCCCGCCCCGAAGCCAAGGCGGCCCGCAAGGCCTGGAAGGCCTTCGCCACCCGGCTGGAGGCGCACTTTCCCACGCTGGTGGCCGAGCTGGCCCCGTTGTACGGCGCGCGGCCCGACTTTCTAGAGTTTCTGGTGGACCTGCTGTCCAAGGCCTTCGATGCCTGGAACGCCCGTCCTGCCGACCTGCAGGCGCTGGACGTGCAGCGCGAGAAAAACCCGCGCTGGTTCCAGTCGCAAAAGATGCTGGGCGGCGTGTGCTACGTAGACCTGTACGCGGGCAACCTGAAAGGCCTGCTGAAGCAAATTCCGTACTTCAAAGAGCTGGGGCTGACGTATTTGCACCTGATGCCGCTGTTCAAATGCCCCGACGGCAACAGTGACGGTGGCTACGCCGTCAGCAGCTACCGCGAGGTGAACCCGGCCCTGGGCACGATGGCCGACCTGCAGACCCTGGCGGCAGCGCTGCGCGCCGAGGGCATCAGCCTGGTGCTGGACTTCATCTTCAACCACACCTCGGACGAGCACGACTGGGCCCGGGCCTGCGTGGCGGGCGACCCGCAGTACGCCGATTTTTACTACCTGTTCCCCGACCGCACGCTGCCCGATGCGTACGACCAAACCGTGCGCGAGATCTTCCCCGACCAGCATCCTGGCGCGTTCTCGCAGCTGCCCGATGGCCGCTGGGTCTGGACCACCTTCAACAGCTTCCAGTGGGATTTGAACTACAGCAACCCCGCCGTGTTTACCGCCATGGCGGGCGAGATGCTGGCCATTGCCAACCTGGGCACCGAGATTTTGCGCATGGACGCGGTGGCCTTTGTGTGGAAGCGCCTGGGCACGGTGTGCGAGAACCTGCCCGAGGCGCACACGGTGATCCGCGCCTTCAGCGCGCTGGTGCGCATTGCTGCGCCCAGCATGCTGTTCAAAAGCGAGGCCATCGTGCACCCGGATGACGTGGTCAAGTACATCTCACCGCAAGAATGCCAGCTGTCGTACAACCCGCTGCAAATGGCCTTGCTGTGGAACAGCCTGGCGACGCGCGAGGTGAACCTGCTGCAACAGGCGCTGGAGCAGCGCCACAACCTAGACCCCGACACCAGCTGGGTCAACTACGTGCGCAGCCACGACGACATCGGCTGGACCTTTGCCGACGAGGACGCGATCCAGTTGGGCATCCACGGCTTTCCACACCGGCAGTTTTTGAACCGCTTTTACGTGAACCGCTTCGAGGGCAGCTTTGCACGCGGCGTGCCGTTCCAGGACAACCCTGCGACTGGCGACTGCCGCATCAGCGGCACCTGTGCATCCCTGGCCGGTATCGAGCAAGGCGACCCGCTGGCCCCGGCGCGCATTTTGCTGCTGCACAGCGTGGCCCTGAGCACCGGCGGCATGCCCTTGATTTATCTGGGCGACGAGGTCGGCACGCCCAACGACACCCGCTACCTGGCAGACCCCGCCAAGGCCGGTGACAGCCGCTGGGTGCACCGCCCCGCCCGCGTCGCCAGCCTGTACAGCCAGCGGAATAAAAAGAACAGCGTGCCCGGCCAGATTTACCAAGGGCTGCGGCGCATGGTGGAAGTACGTGCGTCACTGGAAGAATTTGCCGGGGGCCAACTCACCGGCTTCCGTGCCGGCTCCCCCAGCGTGCTGGGCTATCTGCGCGGCGCACCCAGTGCGCATGTGCTGGTACTGGCCAACTTCAGCGAGCATCCGCAAACCTGCCCGGCCGTGGTGTTCAGTGCCCAGCCGGAAAGCGCGGTGGATTTACTGACGGGCGAGACGCGCACGCTGCACGCCGGGCTGACACTGGCACCGTACGAGGTGCTGTGGCTGGATTGCCGGGCGGTATAGCCTGGTCCTATCAAGGTCTAGGCCTAGGCGTTGACGGGCGGTTTGGCTAAAAAGCAACGTGCAAGGTGTTTGGGATTCAATGCAGCCAGCACGTTCCACAGACCAAAATGGGTGTAAATGAAGCTCACTCCAGAGCGGTATTCAGACCACCCTCTTTGGCAGCATATATACAAATACTCTTTCGCCGAGCTGCGAACCTCTGCGTGGCAAGCCGCCAGATCGCTACGCCCCAAAGCCAATGCGGGATTATTGAAAATAACTTTCAATGCCCGCATTCCATTTTCCATATTGCGTTTTGAGTTTTTGCCCTGCGATATATTGTCATCATGCCAGCGGTATTGCGTGATGGGAGTGGGGTCGTAAACAAATTCACCCGAAAATACCAAGCGTACTAAAAACTCACGGTCTTCTGCCGTGCGCAGGTTTTCGTCAAAAAAAATCGGTTTTCCCGAAACCATTCTGGAAAACATCAAACTGGATGGTTTGATGAAATTTCCTTTTATCAACCGCGGAAATATCTCTGACGTGATGGTCAAGCAGGAAGAGTTTTCAATCTTCTTGCCATATTTTTTGGAGGGGTTGTCCCAAAAATCGTCATATGCCTGCGGATTAATGGAGTCCCCCACCAGCAGGCGCCCAGCCCCGTACGCCGCTACCGCCATGGGGCGCAGCGCCACGGCGGCCATCAATTGTTGTACATGCACGGGCTCCCATATGTCGTCGGCATCCAGCAAAGCGACCCATGTACCGCTGGCCTGGGACATGCCCACATTGCGGGTCGCCGGAAGCCCTTTGTTCTTTTGCTTCTGCAAAAGCAGCTTAAAGGGCAAATGCTCTTTTTGCATCCACGCCTGTACGACTTGGTAAGTCGTGTCTGACGAGCCGTCGTCAATCACAATGACTTCTTTGGGGAAAAGTGTTTGCCGGGTAATGCTTTGCAAAGCATCAATAATGAAACTGGCCGCGTTGTACGCCGGTATCACGACAGAAACATCGGCCCATGGGAGTGGCAACAAATTTTCAGACATATCTTTTTATTTATGGGATGGACAGCCCCTCTGTCACCAAGCTATGTAACAGGCGCTTTTAAAGCCATTTTGCGCATGATAGCCAAGTCTAGGCCGAAGGCAGCGGCATAGCTTGCCCGCACCCATCTTGGATACGCGCGCGGTGAAGATGCCTATTTTTGCCGCAAAGCAAACGTATTCTCAGTCTGTATGCAAATCAAAGCCCGGTTGGCTTAGGGATACCCTAAACTCGTCGGCTATCTCCTTTCCCGGTAGCCGCTTTGTCCATCCGCAAATCACTTATCTACTCCTACCTGGACCGCTATGCCAGCCTAGTGGTCAGCATTCTGTCCTCCATGGTGATTGCCCGCGTGCTCACGCCGGAGGACATCGGGGTCTTCTCCGTCACCATGGTGTTGATCTCGTTCGTGGCCACGGTCCGCGACTTGGGTGCCGGTCAGTACCTGATCCAAGAAAAAGAGCTCACCACCGACCGCATCCGGGCGGTGTGGGCGGTGCAATTGGGCCTGGGGGTATTTTTGGCCATGGTGGTTCTGGCGGCCAGCATGCCGGTAGCGACCTTTTACAAAGAGCCCCGCATGCAGCACATCATGCTGGTGGTGGCGGCCAACTACGTGATCAACCCCTTTGGCTCGCTTACCTACGCCTGGCAAATGCGCGAAATGCGCTTTGACACCCTGGCCATCGTGCGTTTTACCTCTACGCTGGTGGGCGGCATCGTGGGGGTCACCATGGCCTGGTTTGGCCATGGCCCCATCAGCTTGGCTTACGGCGCACTCGGTTCGACCCTGGTCAATGCGGGCATGGCCATCTTTTTTAGGCCCAAAGACTTTCCGTGGCTGCCGGGCACCAAGGAAATCCGCCGCGTGCTGGCGTTTGGTTCACGGCTAACGGGATCTTCCATTTTGCAGACGGTGGCTGGCAGCGCCCCGGAACTGCTACTGGGCAAGCTGCAAAGCATGACGGCTGTGGGTCTGTTTTCGCGCGCCACAGGGCTGGTTTCGATGTTCAACCGCATCGTGCTGGAGGGGATGAATGTGGTGGCGATTTCCTGGTTTGCCAAGCAATCCCGGCAAAACGAAAGCATCACCCCCGCCTTCCTGACCGCCACCTCGTATGCCACCGCGCTGGGATGGGCCTTTTGTCTGGGGCTGGTGTTCTTGGCCCACCCTACTATCCACATGATGTACGGCAACCAGTGGGGTGGCGCGGTAGACCTGACCCGCGTGATCGCGGTATCGCTGGCCTGCAGCCTGCCTTCGGCACTGTGCAATCCCGCACTGATGGCGCTCGGCTCCGTCAACCGCATGCTGCGGGTCACTACCAGCACTACGCTGCTGACCGTGGTGCTGGTCGCCATCGGCTCCTACTTTGGGCTGATGGCCATGGGCTGGTGCGTGGTGCTGGCCGCAGCCTTGCGCAGCTGGGTCTGGCTGGTCGCCGCACGTAAGGAAGTGGATTTCAGCTGGTCGGCCTTGTGGTCCCTGTCGTTGGGCAGCGCCGGCGTGGCAGGGGCCTCGGCCATCGGACCCCTCTGTGCGTTTGTGGTGTACGGCCCCTATCCAACGGAAATTTGGCAGCCACTGGTGATGGGTGTGCCGACGGCTATGGTTGGATTTTTATCGGCCATTATTTTGCTGAAGCACCCGCTGCTCGACGAGTTGAAGCCCCTGTGGGCCAAGATACGCAAATCCAGGTAGTTCGCCACACCAACCATAGCAGAAAGCACGCATGCTCATTCGGATTGATAAAGATTGGGATTTCCCCGATGTAAAACAACAAAGCCCAGGTTCGGCATGCCGCTGGGGCGGCTTTGATTTCACTTTTGAGCCCGTCAAGAACTGCGATCTGCTCATCGCCCTCAATCCGCCCAACAAAGATATTAAAGTCAATTGCCCGCCAGGAAACAAATGGCTTTTTACGCTCGAATCTCCCATAGAGCAATACAAATGGCATATTGACTCATTTGAATATTTCGATAAAGTTTTTACTTTTTGGGATGATTCCGTTGCCAGCAATATCCTTCACGACCAGACATCGCTCCCATGGCATATTGGCAGAAGCTATGACCAACTGAGCGCATTGACACGTGAACAAGTTTTACCTGCCAAAAGAGATGAGGTCTCCTGGATTACCAGCAATGCCAGCCACAAAGAAGGCCATAAATTGCGAATGGGATTTAAAGATTATCTAATTGAAAACGGCTTCAATTTTGATCTTTTTGGCAGAGGATTCAATCCGATTGACGATAAATTTGATGGCATCATGCCTTACCGGTATAGCATTGCCATAGAGAATTTTTCTTGTGACGATTACTGGACTGAAAAAATAGCCGATTGTTTTTTATCTTGGACCATTCCCATTTACTGGGGGGCGAAAAATATACTCTCTTATTTTCCCGAGAAGTCAATCATTCTGATTGACCCGACCCATCCAGAAAATGCCTTAAAAACAATAAGAGATGCTATTGAAAATGACTATTTTCACAAAAACCTAGAGGCCTTGGCCGAAGCGAGAAATTTAGTTCTGAACAAATACCAATTATTCCCCCACATCTCAGATCTTGTCAAAAAATACGAGGTCAAAGAAAACGCCACGCGCAGTCCTTTTGTGATCCCCAAAAATAAAATACATGGAGATCCCTCCGGATCCGCTTCGCTGGTCAGCAGGATCTTAAAAAAGATTTTCTAGGCTGTGGTAAATCAGCGATCCATTGGCATTTTAGGGATGCCTGTGAATTTATGCGGAGGGAGCGCTTCTGTGACCAAAGTCCTAGGTGGATTCAAGATGTGGGCGAACGGCTTTGTTAGAGAATTTTTTGGCCAAACTGTACCTTCTGGCGTCCAGAGGCTTGAATATATACACATAGAGCAGCAGGGCAAACGCAACCGACAGTACTCCGGAGAGCGGACCGACGGTCGTAGAGGGCAATGCCAGTTTGGATTGCACGGCCATGACAAATGACACCACAATCAGGTGGCTAAGATACACCGGGTACGACAATTCGCCGATAAATCGGTCGTACTTGTATCCTCCAAATATACAAAATAAAACCGGTATAGCCAATGCCCACAGACCGTAGAAAATCAATACGGCATAGTGGTAACCGGCATACATCCCAATTACCTCTACACCTTTGCTAGCCCCGGCTAATACCCCG
>NZ_JBDTEM010000050.1:0-8834 GCF_039922535.1 Rhodoferax sp.
TGTGAAAGTAGGTCATCGTCAGGCTATTACAGCAAGAAACGCCCAGTCCTGCGGACTGGGCGTTTTCTTTAGCGCTTCATCAAAGCTTTAAAGAAAACGCAAAACGTTTTTATGTGTGCTAAAAAGCGTATATGCATCCGCTCAACCATTCTTAATTGATATCGGTAGACCGGCAACCATAGTTCCCACCAATAGCAATAGATGGACACCATCGAAGACTCTAAACGGCTATGTCTGAATTAGCTGTTGAAAGATGCCCACCCCTGTCCTAAAGGTAAGCACGCGGCGATCCCATGTTGACCGTTGCCGGTCACCTGGTTGTTAGAGCCGATCCAATCTTGACCACCAGGGGGTGCGGTGGAAAACTTGGACTACTTGGAGGTAGTTCATGTACTCGTACGAAGACCGCATTCGAGCAGTCAAGCTCTATATAAAGCTCGGGAAACGCACTGGAGCGACGATTCGACAGTTGGGTTATCCGACAAAGAATAGTCTCAAGAGCTGGCACCTGGCATTCGAACAAGGCCAGGATTCTCCAGCTGGTTACGTTCGCTCATGGCAGAAGTATTCTGACGGTAAGCGCGCGGCGAACCCATCTTGAACTGAGCCGTTCCGTCTCGCAAGATCGTGTGCACGCAACAGATCGTGCACACCATGCTCAAAGAATCAGAGATTTCCAGATACCCGACCCGGCGCACGCATCGGACTTACACGCCTGAGTTCAAGGCTGAGTTGGTGAGAGCCTGCCAACAGCCCGGTGCCTCCATCGCGGCATTGGCAGGGCTGCAGGGCATGAACGCCAACGTGCTGCACCGCTGGCTCAAGGAACACCAGCGCAGTGGCTGCCATCAGCTGGCAAAGCCCAGCATACCCAGCATCCCGCAGACCCCACCCCCGGCTCCCGCATTCGTTGCACTCGCGTTACCCCCGGTCACTCCTATGCACCGGGAACAGAAGATCAAGATTGAGCTGCGAAAGGGGGCGCTATCCATGACGGTGACGTGGCCCATGAGTGCAGCAGCAGACCTGGCGTAAGCGTCCAGCCATCCCATCTTGAAACGTCGTCAGGTTCATAGGAGTCTCGTGTCCACCTCAACTCTTGGTGGACACGTGAACACTATCTCCGAACAAGCAGTTGGCAATCGTCGACGCCGTCGCATTCACAGCGACGAATTCAAAGCCGCTGTCGTGGCATCGTGCCTGCAGCCTGGCATTTCCATGGCCGCAGTGGCGATGGCCAATGGCATCAACGCGAACCTGCTGCGGCGCTGGGTGCATGAAGCCGAGATGCACGGCGACGCCGATCAGGCCCCCCGTGTCAGACTAGTTGTCGCCCCATCATGATTGCGGAAGCCCCGCACGGGATCGACATCTATGAGCAGAAATTTATATTCCATTGAATTCCAGGAACAGGCCCTGATCAAAGTCAGGGATCGCGGCACGCGCAGCGTGCTGGACGTAGCAGCAGATTTACATATGTCTGTTGGCACGTTGAGAAAATGGATTGGCAAATCCAACCAGGCGAAGGCTGATGCGAGTGACCCCGCAGCCACGCTGCCCGATGACTTGCCAGCGCAATCTTGGGGAGGATTCACGTTGTTGGAAAAGCGGGCGGTGTACAGCACTCACAAGAGCTCAAGCAGCCGGCAGTTATTGAGCTGTGTACTCGGCAGACAAGTGCACAAGCCGTTGCTCAAAAGCTGGCCGTGAGCAGGCCGACGTTGTACAAATGGAAGAATCAGTTACTCGGCCCTGAAGTGCCCGCATCCATGAAACTCCATAACGATTCACCGCCGGATCCTCAGCGAACAGACCTGGAGCGGCAAGTTGAATCGCTTCGACGTGACATCCGGCAATTGCAGCTTGAACACGATCTTTTGAAGAAGGCGAACGAACTATTAAAAAAAGGCCTGGGCGTCCACCTGCCACTCCTGAGCAACCGGGAGAAGACGTTGCTGGTTGATGCCCTGAGAGAAACGTATGTGCTGGCGGAGCTCCTTGCCGAACTTGACCTAGCGCGCAGCTCCTACTTCTATCATCGAGCACAGCTGCTGGGTGCCGATAAGTATGCAGAGGCGCGCCTCGCCATCACCGACATCTTCGAACGCAATCACAGTTGCTACGGGTAACGTCCCACGATGTTCTTTAGAAGCTTTAGATTGCTTCGTCCAACATCGACGTTGAGTGCTTGTCACGATGGCCGAAGTCCCTGAAGGGGCTTGGGCGCAGTGGCGCGCAATCAACAGCCATCCCAGCGCAGTGGCCTTCCGACATGAGAGTCAGAAACTACGCCAGAAAACAAAAAAGCAGCCTGTTTTACGGGCTGCTTTTTCGAATACTCCCTGCTAACCTGTTGATTAGTAAGAAGATTTTTTGGTGGCCCGGGGCGGAATCGAACCACCGACACAAGGATTTTCAATCCTCTGCTCTACCGACTGAGCTACCGGGCCAAGACTTAAATTATATACCGAAATTAAACCCGTTTTCCACGGGTGAGATCAACTCCTAATTGTTTTAATTTGCGATATAGGTGGGTACGTTCTAAACCGGTTTGTTCTGCAACGCGGGTCATTGAGCCGCCTTCTTGAGCGAGATGAAATTCAAAGTAGGCTTTTTCAAAACCATCACGGGCTTCTCTTAGTGGCTTGTCCAAATCAAACGTTTGTTGTGACTGGGGTCCCTGGTTGCTATTTGTCGATAACATCCCTGGCGCGCTACTCGCCAGCTCCATGGGTACGACCCGGCCGTCTGGATGGTTTGGCAGGGGCAGCACAGGAACCGCTTTACGGGTGACATTGCGTGTCAGCGCCTGCTCCACGGCTTTGAGTAGCTTTTGCAGGGTGATCGGTTTTTCTAAGAACGAATAGGCACCGATACGGGTGGCTTCTACTGCTGTGTCGATGGTGGCGTGGCCACTCATCATGATGACCGGCATGGTGAGTGCACCAGTGGCCGCCCATTCTTTGAGAAGCGAAACACCGTCGGTGTCGGGCATCCAAATATCGAGCAGTACCAAGTCCGGGCGTGATTGCTGCCGTGCAATACGGGCCTCGGCCGCATTTTCTGCGAGTTCGACGTTGTGCCCCTCATCGTTCAAAATTTCAGAAAGCAGGTCGCGGATACCCAGTTCATCGTCAACTACCAGAATGTTTGCCATGATTGAAGCACGCGTCCCCGGGTGAAAATACAGCGTATAGCTGTTGTTAAGTTGCCACTTTAAGGTGGATGGCGAATGATAACGATACTTGCGCCCCTTCCACCACACCGTTAACGATACGGTTAGATAAGTCGATGCGCGCACCATGTTCATCGGCAATTTTTTTCACGACGGCCAGCCCTAAACCTGTGCCACGGCTCTTGGTGGTCACATACGGCTCAAAGGCGCGCTTGAGGATGTGCTCTGGGAAGCCGGTACCATGGTCTAAAACCACCAGACGGACGCGCTGGGTCGCTGCAGCCCATTGGGTGCGCAGAATAACGCTACTAGGTACCAGCCCAGGCTTGCGCGCGGCTTCAGTGGCATCCTGCGCGTTTTGCAGCAGGTTGTGGATGACCTGGCGCAGTTGCTCTGCATCGCCAAGGATCATGGGGCATCCGCCTTCGAGCTGCGCGACGACATGGACGGTTGCCGTATCGTGTTCATAGAGTTGCAGTACGTCCTGCACCAATAGATTCAAGTCCAGTGGCTTGAGGTCGGCAGCTGGAAGGCGGGCGTAGTCGCGGAACTCATTGACCAGGCGCTTCATGGCATCGACTTGGTCGACGATGGTCTTGACCGATTTTTTGAGTAACGCCTGCTCGGGCTCACCAAGCTTGCTCAAAAGCTTCATCTCCAGGCGCTCAGCGGACAGCTGGATGGGTGTCAGCGGATTCTTGATTTCGTGGGCCAGGCGGCGCGCAACTTCGCCCCAGGCCTGGGCCCGTTGGGCAGACACAATTTCAGAGATATCATCAAAGACTAATAGCCTGTTTCTGCCCGGTAACTCTGCACCTCTAGCTACTAAAGTAATAGCATCCTGTGAGAATGGCGATTGCGTGGCATTGAGCTCAAAGGATTGCTGCCAATGGTCGAGACCATGGTGGATTTGCTCACTTAAAAACGCTGAAAACTGCGCGTGCACTCCCTGGGCAAAATCGCCCATGCCGTCAACGTCTGCCAGCGGTTTGCCTTCCAGCGCAGCCAGGGGCACGCGCAATATACGGGTGGCACCAGGATTGCTGGATTGGATGGTACCTGCCGCATCCAGCACGATGACACCGGAGGTGAGGTTGTCCAAAATGGTTTGCAGGTTGGAACGGGCGGCGCTGACCTGCGCCATGCTCTGGTCTACCGCGGACCGGGCATCGGACAGTTGCTGTGTCATGTCGGCAAATGACCGGGTCAGGCCGCCCAACTCGTCACGGCCTTGCCATACGGCTTTAGGTGTCAGGTCTCCGCCTGCCACCTGGCGCACGCCGTCGGCTAAAAGCAGCAGGGGACGGGCGAGCTGGTTACCCAGTAACACCGCCAGCAGCACGGCACCAAATACCGCCAGAAACAGACTCAAGGTTAGCGTGCCGATATACATGCGCTTCAGGCCGGTGCGGGCAAGCGCCCGTTCCTGGTATTCCCGGTTGGCGGTTTGTACCGCCATGGCATTGGCTACCAGCGGCGCGGGGAGGCTTTGCACTACTTGTAAAAACCGCGGTTCCGCCAGCAAACCCACCCCCTTGCTGGATACCAAGGCCAAGGCTTTGATGTGGGCGACGGGCGGCTCTGTACCAAGTGTCGGCGCTACATCATCGAGTCCTTCAATGGCCGCCACCGCCCTCTGTGTGCGTACGTTGCGTAGCTGCTGCGGGCTGGGGCGTTCAGGATTGAGCAGAAAACGCGATTCGCCCACACTGGCTATCAATTGCCCGCTTGCGCTCCACAGCATCACATCGCTGACATCCAGTTGGTCGCGGATATGTTCCAGCGTCAGTCCGGCGGCCGCATCGGGCACGCCAGACAACTGCCCGCTGGCGTTACGGGCTTTGTCGGCCAAATTGTTGGCCAGGATGTCGAGGGTGGCGCGTCCCAGGTTGACGCCCGAATCGAGAGCCGTTTCCACTTTCACATCGAACCAGCTCTCGATAGAGCGGGAGACAAATTGGTACGACACCACATAAATCAGCAAACCCGGCATCAAGCCCACCAGCGCAAAAATAGTGGCTAGTTTCACCAACAGGCGGCTGCCAAATTTGCCGCGCCGCAGGCGAATCCAAAGCCGGATCGCCATCCAGGTGATGACTGCCAGCAGCACGCCTGCGACCACTACGTTTACCGCAAACAGGCGGGCATAGTTGCGCTCGTACATCTCTCGGTTGTTGGTGGACTGGGTGAGCAGCAACAGCAGTATCAGCCCAATGGCCATCACGACCACCGCGCCCACCACCCAGGCCCAGCGCATGGCGCGTGGATTGCTCAGTGTGCGGTATTTGGATGCCGTTGTATCGGCAGGCGACGGGTTCACTTGGCTGCGTCCGGCGTGAGGCGCAGGTTACGGCTGCCAGACAGACTCCAATCAGACTGGCCCATGGCACCGATCTGGAAAGGGCGAGGTAACTGCGACACGTCGAGGCGGAAGCTGAATTCAGCATGCGTTTTTCCGTCAAAGTCGATGTCGTTGGCATCCGCAATGCGCCAGCGCGAAAAGCGTTGCATATTGGCCAGGGCATCGGCTAGGGACTCGAAGTTTTGGTTCAGCACCACGCCCAGGCCGCTATTGCCCATGGCCGTCGGCCCTACATTCAAACGCCAGCGCCGGGTCAGTGGCTGGTAGGCAAGCCGCATGTATCGGGCCTGGCTGGCGACCGATTTGTCAGACCAGTACCAGCGGTCTCGCAGCACCTCGATTTCTGCCACAAAGAACATCGGAATGCCTTTGTGCAGTGCATCTTCGACAAGGCTGGGCAGGTCAAATTTCAAATTGGCCGAAAAAAATACCCCGGATTCATTGCGCTCAATCTGCATCTGGTTGATTTCTACCAGGGTGCTTTGAGCCCGAGCAAACGGCAGATAGCACAGCAGAAGATAGACGCACAGGCGCAGCCAAACCCATTTAGGTCGCATGTTTTTCCAGCAAGGCGTAAAAGAATCCATCGTTGTCACAGACGCGATTGTCTGGGACAGTTTCTGCCAAATCCCATGTACGGGGCTGTAAATGGCCGGGAGACGGTAGCAAACGGGCATCGGTGTGGTGTGCAAGAAACGTTTCGATCTGGTCTTGCCCTTCAGCCCGGAATACCGAGCAGGTGCAGTAGAGCAAACGGCCCCCGGAACGCACCAGAGGCCAGAGTTGCTTTAACAGGCTCGCCTGGAGGCGGGCCAATTGTGCAATATCTGTTTCACGGCGTAACCAGCGCACATCGGGGTGGCGGCGCACGATACCCGAAGCCGTGCACGGCGCATCCAGCAAGATGGCATCGAATGGACGGCCATCCCACCAGGTGGCAGGCTGGTTGGCATCGGCTACCAGCACATTGGCTTGCAGGCCCTGGCGCTGCAGGTTGTGCCGGATGCGTTCACAGCGGATGGTGTCGATATCCAGTGCCGTGACTTCGGCCTGCACCAGTTCCAGCAGGTGGACCGTTTTGCCGCCGGGAGCGGCACAGGCATCCAGAATGCGCAGTGGTTGTGCCGTGTCCATGCCGCTGAGCAGCAGCGGTGCCGCGATCTGGGCGGCGGCATCCTGGACTGACACCGCTCCGTCTGCGAAGCCTGGAATGTCCTGTACGGGCCGGGCTCTGGCCAAGGCCACGCCCGAGTCGCCCACAAGGTTTGCTTCAATATTAATAGCTGCTAGCGCAGATAGAGTCTGCGCTGGAGTCGATTTTCTTACATTAACACGTAAAGTCATCGGGGCATGCTGGTTGTTCGCATGCAAGATGTCTTTCCAGCGCTGTGGCTGTTCATTTTTCAACCGCTGTATCCACCAGCGGGGGTGGTTCCACACAGCGACCGGGTCACGGTCAGTTGCGCTGACCAGCGCGTCGCGCTCCCGCAAGAACCGGCGCAGGCAAGCATTGATGAAGCTGGCTTGGGCTTTGGCGGGGCCTCGGTTGGCGGCTTCGACGGTTTGGTCTACCAGCGTGAAGGCTTCATAAGGCGCATCGGCCTCTTGCCAGACCAGGGCCAGCGCGGTGCACAGCAAAGCATCGGCGGCCGGTGGGGGCGGGCGCTTGGCCAACTGAGCCCGCAAGGCTTCTGCGCGGCCTAGGTTGCGCAGGCTGTGGAACACCAGCGACTGCACGCCAGGGCGCAGTAGGCTGTCCACTGCCGCCAAGGCCGGTGTGGCGGAAGTCCCATTGCGAATGGCGTGCAAAACTTCTGCCGTAGCCAGCAGTTGGCGCCACAACGGAATCTGCGTGGTTTGGCCGGGGTGTGCGGTGCGCTCTGGAGCGTTGGAACGGGTCATATAGTCAAGAATCGTTGGAGGTGAGGCGACCGTAGAGAAGGCGTTCATGCGCCATGCCGCACACATAAAAAAACACCCCAACTCCGCCAGCGGCGGACTTGGGGTGCCTGTGTCACTAAGAGTTTCTAAGTGACATGACGCGGGGCACGCAGCCGGCGTTATTCGTGCGATGAGCCTTCATTGGCTTCCAGCAAGGACGTGGCTTCTTGCGCATCCGCCAACTCCGCAGCTTCGGACTCGGCGATGGCGCGGCGCTCGGCGTCGTCCATCAAGTCCTTGGCCAGGCGGGCCTGGTGGTAGGCCATACCGGTGCCGGCAGGGATCAGGCGGCCAACGATCACGTTTTCTTTCAGACCACGCAGCTCGTCGCGCTTGCCCATGATGGCGGCTTCGGTCAACACACGCGTGGTTTCCTGGAAGGACGCGGCGGAGATGAAGCTATCAGTGGACAACGAAGCCTTGGTAATACCCAGCAGCAAGTTGGTGAATACCGCGGGGATCTTGCCTTCGGCACGCAATGCGTCGTTGGTGTCAAGCATTTCGCTGCGTTCCACCTGTTCGCCATTGATGTAACCAGAGTCACCAGCGTTCTCAACCACCACCCGGCGCAGCATCTGACGCACGATCACTTCGATGTGCTTGTCGTTGATCTTCACGCCTTGCAAGCGGTACACGTCCTGCACTTCGTCCACGATGTAGCGGGCCAGCTCTTCCATGCCCAGCAAGCGCAAGATGTCTTGTGGGTCGGCGGGGCCGTCCACAATGTTTTCGCCCTTGTTGACCACTTGGCCTTCGTGCACCAGGATGCTCTTTTCCTTGGGGATCAGTTCGTCCCAGACCGTACCTTCTGGATCGGTAATCTGCAGGCGAACCTTGCCCTTGGTTTCCTTACCGAACGACACGGTACCGGTCATTTCGGCCAGCATGCCCTTGTCTTTCGGCGTACGCGCTTCAAACAGCTCGGCTACACGTGGCAAACCGCCGGTAATGTCGCGTGTCTTCTGGCCTTCGATCGGGATACGGGCCAGCACTTCGCCGCGGCCTACGTCCTGACCGTCGCGCACCTGGATCAGTGCACCGATAGGGAAGCCAATGGTCACCGAGTGGTCGGTGCCCGTGATCTTCACTTCGTTGCCGTTCGCGTCGATCAGCTTGACCTGCGGACGGATCACCTTGGCGGCTCCTCGGCGCTTCGGATCGATGACCACCATGGTGGACAAGCCGGTCACTTCGTCCACTTGGCGGGCGACCGTCAGACCTTCTTCCACATTCTCGAATTTGCTCATACCGGCAAATTCGGTAATGATGGGACGGGTCAACGGATCCCAGTTAGCCAGGATCGTGCCGGCCTTGACCACCTGGTCGGCCGTAACCGCCAGGATCGCACCGTATGGC
>NZ_JBDTEM010000051.1:0-33877 GCF_039922535.1 Rhodoferax sp.
GCATCGGTGCTGACACCGCGCTTGCTGCGTCCCAGCCAGTTTTTTCTTCCCCGCGAAAATCCCCATGCTGTGGGCCGCCTTGCTCCCCGAAGCACACCGCTCTCCCGACTCGCCCCGCACTGATGCGCTCCTGGGCCTGGCGGTGTGGTGTTTGCAATTCACCCCCCGTGTGGCCATTGAGGGCAGTGCCGTGCTGATGGAGGTGGAGGGCAGCGAGCGGCTGTTTGGTGGCAAGCGTGCGTTGGCGGCGCAGGTGCGCGAAGAGTCTGCGGGGCTGGGCGTGGCTTTTTTGGCTTGGGCCCCCACCAGCCTGGCTGCACTGGCCCTGGCGCGCTGCGGTGTACGCAACGGCTTTGCCCAACCGCTGCCCGTACTGTTGGATGCCTTGCCACTGGAGTCTTTAGCGGCGGTGGCGGCCCATGCGCCTATGCTGAAGCGCCTGGGCTGTACCACCCTGGGCCAGGTTCGGGCGCTGCCACGGGGCGGGCTCAGCCGCCGCTTCGATAAGGAATTGCTGGTGGCGCTGGACCAGGCCTATGGCCTGCGCCCTAGCGCTTACGCCTGGGTGGCCCTGCCCGAGCAGTTCCATGCCCGGCTGGAGCTGATGTCGCGGGTCGAACATGCCCCGGCCATTTTGTTCGGCGCGCGCCGCCTGCTGTTACAGCTATGTGCCTGGCTGGCGGCCCGGCGCTGCGGTGTCACGGCCTTTACCCTGCGCTGGTGCCACGATGCCATGCGCTCCAAAACCGCCGGTGACGGTGGCGAATTGACCATCCGCACGGCAGAGCCCACCCGCAGCATCGAGAACCTGGCCCGGCTGCTCGCAGAAAACCTGGCCAAGGTGCAATTGTTTGCGCCGGTTGGGGACCTGGAGCTGCTGGCCGTCGATGTGCGGGCCTTTGAAGCGCCAACCGCTTCCTTGCTGCCCGACAGCCAAGAAGACGGTGAGTCGCTGGCCCTGGTACTGGAGCGCATTGCCGCCCGGCTGGGGCCGGAGCGGGTGCTGCGCCCGGTTCCGCAAGAAGACCACCGCCTGGAGTGGGCCGTCCACTGGCAAGCGGCATCGGTGCCGATGTCGCGCAATAGGGCTGGTGTGCCCGCTGTGCCCTACGCGCTGCCCCAACCCAGCTTCGTACTGCCGCAATCCTTGCCGTTGGCGGTGCAGGCCAACCGGCCGCTGTACCAGGGCACGCTGCAACTGCTGTCTGGCCCGCACCGTATCGAAGGCGGCTGGTGGCACCGGCTTAGCGACGAGACCGGCACCCATGCCCAGACGGTGGTACGCGATTACTGGGTGGCCCTGAGCGCGCACGCCGGTGTGCTGTGGATCTACCAGACCCGGCTGGCCAACGAAGACACGGCTTGGTTTCTGCACGGCATATTTGCCTGAATTGCCTGAAGCCATGCTTTTTGTTCCGCCCACCATTTCCGCCTATGCCGAGCTGTGGTGCCTCAGCAACTTCTCCTTTCTGCGAGGTGCCAGCCAACCCGGCGAGTTGGTGGCCCGTGCCAAGCAACTCGGTTATGCCGCCCTGGCGGTCACCGACGAGTGTTCCATGGCCGGAATCGTGCGCGCCCACGTGGCCGCCAAAGAGCAAGCCCTGCCGTTGCTGGTGGGCAGCCAGTTCCAGGTAAGCGGTGCCGCACCGTTCACCTTCATCGTTCTGGCCTGCAACCTCAACGGCTACGGCAATCTGTGCGAGTTCATTACCGGGCTGCGCCGGTCCTCGCAGAAGGGGTCTTACCATCTCAGCCGCGAGGCCATAGCCCCGCAGGCTTTGGCCGACTGCGTGGTACTGGCTGCACCGGACCGGCGCTCTACCGGCCCGCAGCTGGAATCCGTGGCCCGCTGGTTGCTCAGCGCCTTTACCGGCCGCTGCTGGCTGGCGGTGCAGATGCTGCGTGTGCTGGGCGACGAGATGTGGCTGCACCAGATGCGCCAGGTCAGCGCGCTCACTGCCATTGGGCTGGTCGCCGCCGGGGATGTGCATATGCATGTCCGCTCCCGCAAGCCACTGCAGGACGTGCTCACTGCTACCCGTATCGGCAAACCCTTGACCGCCTGCGGCCTGGCTCTGCAGCCCAACGCGGAGCGGCATCTGCGCACCCGGCTGCGCCTGGCCCAGACCTACCCCCCGGACCTGCTGGACGCAACCCTGCAGGTCGCTGCGCGCTGCGACTTCTCTTTGGACGCGCTGCGCTACCAGTAC
Organism: Rhodoferax sp.; assembly: GCF_039922535.1. Lineage (GTDB taxonomy): Bacteria > Pseudomonadota > Gammaproteobacteria > Burkholderiales > Burkholderiaceae_C > Rhodoferax_B. The sequence continues at coordinate 2,211 of NZ_JBDTEM010000051.1, forward strand.
CCGGATGAAGTCGTGCCACCGGGTGAAACGCCCATGGGCTATCTGCGCCGCATCACCTACGAGGGGGCAGGGCGGCGCTGGCCGCAGGGGATGGCCGCCAAGGAGCAAGAGCAGATCGAGCATGAGCTCACGCTCATTGGCGACCTGCGCTTCGAGCACTACTTTCTGACCGTCTACGACATCGTGCGCTTCGCCCGCAGCCAGCACATCCTGTGCCAGGGCCGGGGGTCTGCGGCCAACTCCGTGGTCTGCTACTGCCTGGGGGTGACGGAGGTGGACCCGGCCCGCATGCGTGTGCTGTTCGAGCGCTTCATCAGCCGCGAGCGCAACGAGCCGCCCGACATCGATATCGACTTTGAGCACGAACGGCGCGAAGAGGTGTTGCAGTACCTGTACACCAAATACGGCCGGGACCGTGCGGCACTGACCGGCGTGGTCATTTGCTACCGGCCCAAGTCGGCCATCCGCGACGTAGGCAAAGCGCTGGGGTTCCCCCTGGAAACGCTGGATGTGCTGGCCAAGGGCCACCACTGGTGGGATGGGCGCGCCATCCACCCCGAGCGCCTGCTGGAAGCAGGCTTGTGCCTGGACGACCTGGCGGTCCAGCAACTGTTGGAGTTGACCACGGCCTTGCTGGATTTTCCGCGCCATCTGTCCCAGCACACCGGTGGTTTCGTGCTCACCCAAGGCCCGCTGGCGCGCATGGTCCCGATCGAAAACGCTGCCATGCCCAACCGTACCGTGATCGAGTGGGACAAGGACGACCTGGATGCCGTGGGCCTGCTCAAGGTGGACTGCCTTGCGCTGGGCATGTTGACCGCCATCCGCAAGTCGCTGGAATTTATTGGCCAGCGCACAGGCAGGACCATGGTGATGCAGGATATTCCGCCCGAGTGCTCCGCCACCTACGACATGATCTGCCAGGCCGATACCGTGGGGGTATTCCAGATCGAGAGTCGGGCGCAGATGGGCATGCTGCCCCGCCTAAAGCCCCGGGTCTTCTACGATCTGGTGGTCGAGGTGGCCATCGTGCGCCCCGGGCCTATCCAGGGCGGCATGGTGCACCCGTATCTGAACCGTCGGCAGGGCCTGGAGCCCGTCACTTACCCCAGCGATGCGCTGAAGGAGGCTTTGGGCCGCACCTTGGGTATTCCCATATTCCAGGAGCAGGTGATGCAGATTTCCATCCTGGCTGCGGGCTTTACCGCCGGCGAGGCGGACGGGCTGCGGCGGGCCATGGCGGCCTGGAAGCGCAAGGGCGGGCTGGAAAAATACTACGACAAGATTGTTGGCGGCATGACGGCGCGCGGCTACGAAGAGGCGTTTGCCCAGAACATCTTTGAGCAGATCAAGGGCTTTGGTGAATATGGCTTCCCGGAAAGCCATGCCGCATCGTTTGCCTTGCTGGTCTATGCCAGTTGCTGGATCAAGCGGCACCATCCGGCCGAGTTTTTGGCCGCCATGCTCAACAGCCAGCCGCTGGGTTTTTACTCGGCCTCGCAACTGGTGCAGGATGCCCAGCGCCATGGTGTGGAGGTGCGCCCCCCGGATGTGATGCACAGCCAGGTGGATTGCACCCTGGAAGACTTGCCGCATCCCCCGGCCGTGCGACTGGGTCTGCGCACCATCGACAAGCTGCAGACCCGGTCCGCCCAGCGCATCGTGCAAGCCCGTGCCGAGGCACCGTTCGATAGCGCCGAGGACCTGGCCCGCCGCGCCCGCCTGGAGCAGCACGAGATGCAAGTTCTCGCCGCCGCCGATGCGCTGATGGGCCTGTCTGGCCACCGGCGGCAACAGGTGTGGGATGCCTCGGCCTTGCGGTCCACGCCGCTTCTGCTGCGGGATGCGCCGGTGGAGGAGGATGTGCTGGAATTGCCGCCTGCGCTGGAGGGCGAAGAGGTGGTGTGGGATTACGCGTCCCTGGGCTTGACCCTGCGCAGCCATCCTCTGGCGCTGCTGCGCCCCCAACTGGCCCAGCGCAAACTGATGTCGGCGCAGGACCTGCGGGCGGTGCCCGATGGCCGCATGGTGCGCCACTGCGGCATTGTCACGCTGCGGCAGCAACCGCCCACCGCCAAGGGCACCACCTTCATCACGCTGGAGGATGAGACCGGGGTGGTGCAGGTGATTTGCTGGAAGGCCGTGCGGGAGACGCAGCGCGCAGCGCTGCTGCAGTCCCGGCTGCTGGCGGTGTATGGCCGCTGGCAGCGGGAAGGCGATGTGATGAACCTGATCGCCCGCAGGCTGGTAGACCTGACCCCCTTGCTCGGCGGCTTAGCCACCGCCAGCCGGGATTTCAAATAGCCCCTGTTACGGACAATGCCGTGCGGGCGGCAGCCCTATTTGTTGCGGTGCAGCATGCTAGCATCGTCATCCCCTCCACCTCTGACGCCGGGCACCGCATGCGCAAGACTTCTCTGGACAAAAGCAAGATCAAGTTTCTCTTACTGGAGGGTGTGCATCCTTCCGCGCTGGAGGTGCTGCGCAATGCGGGCTACACCCAGATCGAGAGCCTGCCCGGCGCTTTGCCTGAGGACCAATTGAAAGAAAAGATCGCCGACGCGCATTTCATCGGCATCCGCTCCCGCACCCAGCTCACCAAAGAGGTGTTTGCCCATGCGCACAAGCTGGTGGCCGTGGGCTGCTTCTGTATCGGCACCAACCAGGTAGACCTGGACGCCGCCCGCGAGCGTGGCATTGCAGTGTTCAACGCGCCGTTTTCCAACACCCGCTCGGTCGCCGAGCTGGTGCTGGCCGAGGCGATTTTGCTGCTGCGCGGCATCCCCGAGAAAAGCGCGGTGGCGCACCGCGGTGGCTGGCTCAAGTCGGCCGAGAATTCCTACGAGATCCGGGGCAAAACCCTGGGCATCGTGGGCTACGGCTCCATCGGCACCCAGTTGTCGGTGCTGGCTGAAGGCCTGGGCATGCAGGTCTGCTTTTATGACGTGGTGACCAAGCTTCCGTTGGGTAATGCGCGCCAAGTGGGTAACTTGCCCGAACTGCTGGGCATGAGCGACATCGTCACCCTGCACGTGCCCGAAAACGCGTCCACCCAGTGGATGATCGGTGCCAGCGAGATCGCTGCCATGAAACAGGGCGGCATTCTGATCAATGCTGCACGCGGCACGGTGGTGGACATAGCCGCGCTGGCGGCGGCCCTGCACGCCAAAAAGCTGCTGGGTGCCGCTATTGACGTGTTCCCCGAAGAGCCGCGCAGCAACAAGGACGAGTTCCAGTCGCCCCTGCGTGGTTTGGATAACGTGATTTTGACCCCGCACGTAGGGGGCTCCACCATCGAGGCGCAGGCCAATATCGGGCTGGAAGTGGCCGAAAAGCTGGTCAAGTACAGCGATAACGGTACCTCCACCTCGTCGGTTAACTTCCCCGAAGTGGCTTTGTCCAGCCATTCCGGCAAGCACCGCCTGCTGCACATCCACCACAACGTGCCGGGCGTGCTGTCCGCCGTGAACCAGGTGTTCAGCGACAACCGCATCAACATCGCCGCCCAGTTCTTGCAGACCAACGAAAAGATTGGCTACGTGGTGATCGACATTGATGCGGAATCTAGCGACTTGGCGCTGGAAAAGCTGGCCGACGTGCCTGGCACCATCCGCAGCCGCGTGTTGTTCTGATTGGGCTGTCGTTTCCCGACAACCCGCTGTCGGCAGGGTGAAAGTCTGCTGCCCTAAAATCGTTATCCGATTCCCATCCCAGGCCCATGGGCGCTGAGCCCACCCCAGGTTATTTCCCCCATGAATGCTCCCACCGCGTTGTCCACCCTGCTGGCGCAGGCCCCTGAAGCCGTTCGCCTGCGCGAAATTCCGTACAACTACACCTCGTTTTCCGACCGCGAAATCGTCATCCGCCTGCTGGGTACGCGCGCCTGGGATGTTCTGAATGGCCTGCGCCAGGAGCGCCGCACCGGTCGATCTGCCCGCATGCTGTACGAGGTGCTGGGCGACATCTGGGTAGTGCAGCGCAACCCCTACCTGCAAGACGACATGCTGGACAACCCCAAGCGCCGCAAGCAGCTGGTCGATGCCTTGCACCACCGCCTGGACGAAGTTGGCAAGCGCCGCAACCCCGATGCCAACAGCGAGCGCGATGCCCTGGTGGGCGAGCTGCTGGTGGCGGCCAAGTCCGCGGTGAACACGTTTTACAACACCTTTGCCCAAACCTATGACCTGCGCCGCAAAACTGCGCGCGTGCTGGGCAAGCTGACTGCCAAGGACAACATCAAGTTCGACGGCCTGAGCCGCGTGAGCCACGTCACCGATGCCACCGACTGGCGCGTCGAATACCCGTTTGTGGTGCTGACCCCGGATACCGAGGCCGAAATGGCCGGTCTGGTCAAAGGCTGCATCGAACTCGGGCTGACCATCATCCCGCGCGGCGGCGGCACCGGCTACACCGGCGGTGCCATCCCGCTGACCTGGAACAGCGCGGTCATCAACACCGAAAAGCTAGAAGCCATGACCGAGGTGGAGATGGTGACCCTGCCCGGCGTGGACCACCCCGTCGCCACCATCTTCAGTGAAGCTGGCGTGGTAACGCAGCGCGTGGCTGATGCGGCTGAGCGCGGCGGTTATGTGTTCGCGGTCGATCCAACCTCCGCAGAGGCATCTTGCATCGGCGGCAATATCGCCATGAATGCGGGCGGCAAAAAGGCCGTGCTGTGGGGTACGGCGCTGGACAACCTGGCCTCCTGGCGCATGGTGACACCCGACGCACAGTGGCTGGAAGTCACCCGGCTGAACCACAACCTGGGCAAGATCCACGACGTGGAAACCGCCAGCTTCGAGCTGCAGTATTTCGAAGCCGACGGCAAAACCAAAATCCGCACCGAGCGCCTGGACATTCCCGGCCGCACCTTCCGCAAGGAAGGCCTGGGCAAGGACGTGACCGACAAGTTCCTGAGCGGCCTGCCCGGCATCCAGAAAGAAGGCTGCGACGGCCTGATCACCAGCGGCCGCTGGGTGGTGCACCGCATGCCAGCGCACACCCGCACCGTGTGTTTGGAGTTCTTTGGCGATGCCAAGAACGCCGTGCCCAGCATCGTCGAGATCAAAGACTTCATGTTCGCTGAAGCCAAGCGCACCGGCGTGCTGCTGGCGGGGCTGGAGCATCTGGACGACCGTTACCTGAAGGCCGTGGGCTACACCACCAAATCTAAGCGCGGTGGCCTGCCGAAGATGGCGCTGTTCGGCGACATCGCGGGCGACAACGCCGACGACGTGGCCCGCGCCACCAGCGAAGTGGTGCGTATCGCCAACTCGCGCAGCGGCGAAGGCTTTATCGCCATCAGCCCCGAGGCGCGCAAGAAATTCTGGCTGGACCGCAAGAAGACCGCCGCCATCAGCCGCCACACCAACGCCTTCAAGATCAACGAAGACGTGGTGATCCCGCTGCCGCGCATGGCCGAGTACACCGACGGCATCGAGCGCATCAACATTGAGCTCAGCCTGAAGAACAAGCTGGAGTTGTGCGACGCGCTGGAAGAGTTCTTCAGCCGTGGCAACTTGCCTCTAGGTAAAGGTGATGAGGATGGCGATGTGCCGTCGCCCGAATTGCTGGAAGAGCGGGTGGTGCAGGCCCAGAGCTTGGTCGCTGAGGTGCGCGCCCTGTGGCAGGGCTGGCAGGACGGGGTGGAAACCCTGTTCCCCCAACTGCAAGACCACACGCTGCGCGCCAGCTGGAAGACGCAAATCCGCGCCCAGCTGCAAAACATCTTCACGGGCTCGGCCTTTAAAGGCATCTTGGATGAATGCACCGCCATCCACAAAAAGGTCTTGAAGGGCCGGGTCTGGGTGGCCCTGCACATGCATGCGGGTGACGGCAATGTGCACACCAACCTGCCGGTCAACAGCGACAACTACGCCATGCTGCAAACGGCGCACGGTGCCGTCAAACGCATCATGGCGCTGGCCCGCAGTCTGGACGGCGTGATCTCTGGCGAGCACGGCATTGGCATCACCAAGCTGGAGTTTTTGAGCGACGCCGAGATGCAGCCGTTCACCGACTACAAGCAGCGCATCGACCCCGAAGGCCGCTTCAACAAAGGCAAGTTGCTACGGAATTCGCAGCTGCATGCGCAGGAAGGGATTGCGCTAGAGGCCGATTTGACCAATGCTTATACGCCCAGTTTCGGGCTGATGGGCCACGAGTCGCTGATCATGCAGCAGAGCGATATCGGCGCCATTGCCGACAGCATGAAAGACTGTCTGCGCTGCGGCAAATGCAAGCCGGTGTGCGCCACCCATGTGCCGCGCGCGAACCTGCTGTACAGCCCGCGCAACAAGATTTTGGCGACTTCGCTGCTGGTCGAAGCCTTCTTGTACGAAGAGCAGACCCGCCGCGGCGTGTCTATCAAGCACTGGGAGCAGTTTGAAGACGTGGCCGACCACTGCACGGTGTGCCACAAATGCCTGACACCGTGCCCGGTGAAGATCGACTTTGGCGACGTGACCATGAACATGCGCAACCTGCTGCGTAAGATGGGCAAGAAGAGCTTCCGCCCTGGCAACGCTGCGGCGATGTTCTTCTTGAACGCGACCAATCCTGAGACCATCAAGATGGCCCGCTCGGTGATGGTGGGCGTGGGCTTCAAGGCCCAGCGCCTGGCCAATGACTTGTTGCGCAGCTTCGCCAAGAAGCAGACCGCCGCGCCCCGCGCCACGGTGGGCACCGCGCCCATCAAGGAGCAGGTGATCCACTTCATCAACAAGAAGATGCCGGGCAACCTGCCCAAAAAGACCGCGCGCGCCTTGCTGGACATTGAAGACAGCGACTATGTGCCCATCATCCGCAACCCGGTGGCCACCACCAGCGAATCCGAGGCGGTGTTTTACTTCCCCGGCTGCGGCTCGGAGCGCTTGTTCAGCCAGGTTGGCCTGGCGACGCAAGCCATGCTGTGGCACGCCGGTGTGCAAACCGTGTTGCCACCGGGCTATCTGTGCTGTGGCTACCCGCAAAAGGGCAGCGGCCAGTTTGACAAGGCCAACAAGATCATCACCGACAACCGGGTGCTGTTCCACCGCGTGGCCAATACGCTGAACTACCTGGACATCAAGACCGTGGTGGTCAGCTGCGGCACCTGCTACGACCAACTGCAGGGCTACGAGTTCGACAAGATCTTTCCCGGCTGCCGCATCATCGACATCCACGAATACCTGCTGGAAAAAGGCATCACGCTGAACAACGGCGGCTCCTACCTGTACCACGACCCCTGCCACACGCCGATGAAGCTGCAGGAGCCGATGAAGACGGTGAAGGCGCTGCTGGGCGACCAGGTGCTGGAGAGCAAGCGCTGCTGCGGCGAGTCCGGCACGCTGGGCGTGACCCGGCCCGATATCTCCACGCAAATCCGCTTTCGCAAAGAAGAAGAACTGCGCAACGACGAAACCAAGCTGCGGGCCCTGGGCTCTGTCGGCGAAAAGGACAACGTGAAAATTCTCACCAGCTGCCCCAGCTGCCTGCAGGGCCTGAGCCGCTACGGCAACGATCTGCAAAACGGCTTGCTCGAAGCCGACTACATCGTGGTCGAAATGGCCAACCAGATCCTGGGCGACCAGTGGCTACCGACCTATGTGGCGCAAGCCAACCACGGCGGTATTGAGCGGGTGTTGGTGTAATGGCGGGCTTGACCAAGGGTGCGCCTACGCCCAAAGACATCACCGTCCACGGCCTGTCGCGGGCGCTGGAAGTCACGTTTTCCGACGGTGCCGTGTTCCGCATCCCGTTTGAGCTGATGCGCGTGTATTCGCCATCGGCCGAAGTGCAAGGCCACGGCCCCGGCCAGGAAACCCTGCAAACCGGCATGCGCGAAGTCACCTTGAACGGCCTGGAGCCGGTAGGCAACTACGGCGTGCAGCCCACGTTTTCCGACGGCCACAGCACCGGCATCTTCACCTGGGACTACCTGTACTTTCTGGGGGCTGAGCAAGACAAGCTGTGGGCCGACTACGAAGCCCGCCTGGCCGCCGCGGGTGCCAGTCGCGATACCCCTATGCCCGGCAAAACTGCCAAGGGCTGCGGCAGCCACTAAAATTGGATTGCTATTGAAGATATAGCTGCTGGCGCAGGTGCTACCTGCGCTGGAGGCCGATTTTCTTTAAATTCCCTGTGCTGCGCAGGGTTGTCGCTGTGCCGCGCCATCATTCTGATTTAGTATACAAACATGAGCACTACCCACTTTGGTTTCCAGTCGGTTGACGAAAACGACAAGGCCCGCCATGTGCGCGGCGTGTTTGATTCTGTCGCCTCCAAATACGACCTGATGAACGACCTGATGTCGGCAGGCCTGCACCGCACCTGGAAGGCTTACACCGTTTTGGTAGCCGACATCCGCGAAGGCCACCAGGTGCTGGACATCGCGGGCGGCACCGGCGATCTGGCCATGGCGTTTGCCAAAAAGGTCGGCAAGACTGGCCAGGTGGTGCACACCGACATCAACGAAGCCATGCTACGCACCGGTCGCGACCGCCTGCTGGACAAGGGCATCGTGCTGCCCACCATGGTCTGCGATGCCGAAAAGCTGCCATTTGCCGATGCTTCGTTCGACCGCGTCAGCGTGGCCTTTGGTGTGCGCAACATGACCCACAAAGACGTGGCCCTGGCCGAGATGTGCCGCGTGCTCAAACCCGGCGGCAAGCTGCTGGTGTTGGAGTTTTCCAAGGTGGCGCAACCCCTGGAGAAGGCCTACGACTGGTATTCCTTCAAGGTGTTGCCGCAGCTGGGCAAGCTGGTGGCGGGCGACGATGCCAGCTACCGGTATCTGGCCGAGTCCATCCGCATGCACCCTGGTCAGAAAGAGCTCAAGACCATGATGCAGGCTGCGGGCTTTGGCCATGTGGACTACCACAACCTTACCGGCGGAATGGTGGCCCTGCATGTGGGTATCAAGTGTTGAGTGCAGTCCGGTCTAATTCATAACAATAAATGGAGTCAGTATGAAAGTTTGGGCATTGGTTTTGGCCGCCACGATGGTCTTTGCCGCAGGATTCGATGCCGAAGCTGCGCGTTTGGGCGGTGGCCGTTCGATGGGTCGGCAGTCCAGCAATGTGACGCAACGCCAGGCGGCCCCCGCACCCGTGGCACCCACGCAAAATGCTACCAACGCAGCCCGTCCGGCCCCCGCTGCCGCACCTGCGCCCGCAGCGGCACCTCGCCGTCCGTGGGGTGCCATGCTGGGTGGTTTGGCGGCCGGTGTCGGTCTGGCCTGGCTGGCCCATTCCATGGGATTGGGCGCAGAAATGGGCCAGTTCCTGATGATTGGGCTGGTCGTACTGGCGGGCATGCTGCTGTGGGGCTTCATCCGTTCGCGCAAGGCCGCCAGCAATGCGTCGCAGGGCAGTCCCTTTGCCTACCAAGGGGCGGCTGCGCCCAGCGCGGCCCCGACGTATTCGCCCGACCATGTGGGCAACGATGCATCGGCGCGGCCATTTGAGCGCAGCAGCCACATGGCTTCACTGGATAGCGGGAGCTCGATGATCGGCTCGGCACTGGCCGGTCCGCAGGGCTGGGGTGCGCCCGCCGGTTTTGATTCCGAAGGCTTTCTGCGTGCCGCCAAAAACAATTTCATCACTCTGCAATCGGCCTGGGACCGCTCCGACATTTCGTCCCTGCGCGCCATGATGACCGACACCATGCTGGGCGAAATCCAGGCCCAACTGACCGACCGCGAAACCCATACCGGCGGCAACACCAACAAGACCGACGTAGTGATGTTGGATGCCCAACTGTTAGGCATTGAGGACCTGGGTAACGATTACATGGCCAGCGTCGAGTTCTCCGGCATGATCCGCGAAGAGCCATCGGCAGGCCCTAGCCCGTTCCGCGAGGTCTGGAACATGACCAAACCGAAAAGCGGCGCCAGCGGCTGGCTCGTAGCCGGCGTACAAGCCCTGCAATAGCCGTTGGTCAAGGACGCTTGCGTCCTAAAGTCAAGGCACTATCCCGGATAATGGGGGACTATGGCAACACAGTCCCCCTTTTCTTTGCTCGAAAACCTTTTTGAACGCGCCAGCGCCACGCTGCAGCCGCCGCCCTGGGTGGTGGACGAGGTGCAAAACCGCGTCGTCCTGCTGCTCAACCACGTGCTGCAGCAAGAGCCCGAAGCCACCGCCCGCCTGGCCCGGCAAAAGGGCCGTGTGGTGCTGATGCAGTGGCGCAGTTTCCACATGGCCCTGGTGGCAACGCCTGCGGGCTTGCTGGACCGTGCCACGTCCGGCATGCGTGCCGACCTCACGCTCACCATCACCGAAACTTCACCGTTCGCCTTGGCCCAGCAGGCGTTGAGCGCGGGCAAGCCTGGCGTACGCATCGAAGGCGATGTGCAACTGGCAGCCGAGGTCAACTGGCTGGTGGACCATGTGCGCTGGGACCTGGAAGAAGACCTGTCTCGCGTGGTGGGCGATACCACGGCCCACACCGTGGGCAATGTGGTGCGCAGCGCCGCCAGCACGTTGCGCCAATTCATCGCCAAGCGCCCCGGTGCCGACAAGGCCGCTGCATGAGCCGGATTTTTCGGGGTGCGTACATTGTCTGGATCGTGCTGCGCTACGGCCTGGACGAGCTGGTACTGACCAGTTTCAAGAAACCCTGGCTGCTGCTGCTGGCCCGCATTTTGTCGATTGGCCGCAATCTGGATGCCCCGCGGGGCGAGCGCCTGCGCGAGGCGCTGGAGCGCTTGGGCCCGATCTTCGTCAAGTTTGGCCAGGTGCTGTCCACCCGCCGTGATCTGCTGCCGCCGGATATTTCAGACGAGCTGGCGCGCCTGCAAGACCGGGTGCCGCCGTTTGCGTCCTCCATTGCGGTGGCGACCATCGAACGGGCGTTTCGCAAGCCGCTGGGCGAAATTTTTGAAAGCTTTGACCTGGAGCCGGTGGCCAGCGCGTCCATCGCCCAGGTGCACTTTGCGGTGCTCAAAGACCGCAACGGCCGCTTGCGGGATGTGGCGGTCAAGGTTTTGCGCCCGAACATGCTGCCCGCGATTGAAAAAGACCTGGGCCTGATGCGCATGATGGCAGGCTGGGTGAATGGGTTTTCTGACGACGGCAAGCGCCTGAAGCCGTTGGAAGTGGTGGCCGAGTTCGACAAATACCTGCACGACGAGCTGGATCTGGTGCGCGAGGCCTCCAGCGCCGCCCAGCTGCGCCGCAACATGGAAGGCCTGGACCTGGTGCTGATCCCCGAGATGTTCTGGGACCTGTGTGCCACCGAAGCCATTGTGATGGAGCGCATGACCGGCATCCCCATCAGCCACACCGAGCGGCTGCGGGCTGCGGGGGTAGATTTCCAGAAGCTGGCCCGCGACGGTGTGACGATTTTCTTCACCCAGGTGTTCCGCGACGGCTTCTTCCACGCCGACATGCACCCGGGCAACATCCAGGTGTCGGTCGAACCGGCGACCTTCGGCCGCTACATCTCGCTGGACTTCGGCATCGTCGGCACGCTGACCGAGTTTGACAAAGAGTATCTGGCGCAAAACTTCACCGCCTTCTTTCGCCGCGACTACAAGCGTGTGGCCGAGTTGCACATCGAATCCGGCTGGGTGCCCGCGAATACCCGCGTGGACGAGCTGGAAGCCGCGATTCGTGCGGTGTGCGAGCCGTATTTCGACCGGCCTTTGAAAGAAATTTCGCTGGGCATGGTGCTGATGCGATTGTTCCAGACCTCGCGCCGTTTCCAGGTCGAAATCCAGCCACAACTGGTGCTGTTGCAGAAAACCCTGCTTAATATCGAAGGCCTGGGCCGCGATCTCGACCCCGAGCTAGATTTGTGGAATACCGCCAAGCCCTTCCTAGAAAAATGGATGCTGGAGCAGATTGGCCCCAAAGCCTTCATCGAGCAGCTGAAAAACGAAGCCCCGCGCTATGCCAAGCTGCTGCCTGAGCTGCCGCGCCTGCTGGTGGACTTTTTAAAACAAGGTGCGACTGATCGGGGCACCGACCAGCGCAAGCTCATGGAAGAACTGCTGGCCGAGCACAAACGCACCAACCGCCTGCTGCACGGCCTGATTTACGGTGCCATCGGTTTCGGCCTGGGCCTGCTGGCCATGCGTCTGCTGTTCCTATCGCCGTTCCTGTTCTAGCGCCTGGGAACGTGTTCAGAGTCTCTTTGGGGCCGCGTTGGGGTGCAATCGGGATGAGCTGGTTGTCGGAGACCGCAGCATGGGCTCTCTGCCCATGCAAGGGCTACGGCAGACAAATCGCCCGATTTCACCCCAACCCGAAGGGCCGGTGCCTGTTCGGGCGCTCAGCGTTGTTACAAAACCAGCCAAGGCAGAGGCCTTAGCTTGGATTTTGCGCCTAGCTGCGCATCGCGAACAGGCACCTGCGCGGCCCCAAAGAGACTCTGAATACGTTCCTAGGGTTTTCACCCTGCCATCCTATAATCATAGGTTTTGCGACTTCAACCCGAGCTTTCTACGCCATGCCTATCTACGCTTACAAATGCGAGTCCTGCGGGCACGCATTCGACGTACTGCAAAAAATGTCCGACGCGGTGTTGACCGATTGCCCTAGCTGCGGCACACCTGCCTTGCAAAAGCAAGTCACCGCTGCTGGTTTTCAGCTCAAGGGCTCTGGTTGGTACGTGACCGACTTCCGCAATGGCAGCGGCGGTGCGGCTGCGGTTCCGCCTCCGAAAGCCGAAGACGGCAAACCGGCAGAGGCCAAGCCTGCTGCCGATAGCGCAGCAGTTAAGCCCACTGAGACTTCGACGGCACCTACTGCCGCGCCTTCGCCTGCTCCGGCACCAACCCCCGCACCGTCCGGCGGCAGCACCCCGGCGGCCTGAACTCCATGATGGCTTCTATCCGCAAATGGCTGCTGTCGGGCCTGCTGGTCATCGTGCCGTTGACCATCACCCTGCTGGTGCTGCAATGGGTGCTGAATTTTCTGGACCAGACCCTGCTGATCCTGCCCAAAAGTTGGCAGCCCGACGAACTGCTGGGCTACCACATCCCCGGCTTTGGCGTGCTGCTGGCGCTGGGCACGCTGCTGGTGGTGGGCGCGGCAGCCAGCAACTTTGTGGGCAAGAAGCTGGTCGGCTGGTGGGACAATCTGCTGCACCGTATTCCTATCGTGCGCTCGATTTATTCGGGTGTGAAACAGGTATCAGACACGCTGTTTTCGGAAAGCGGCAACGCCTTTCGCAAAGCCGTACTGATCCAGTGGCCGCGCGACGGTGCCTGGACCATCGCCTTTGTAACCGGCGTGCCTGGCGGTGACGCGGCCAATTATTTGCAAGGCGACTACCTCAGCGTCTATGTGCCCACCACGCCCAACCCTACCGGCGGCTACTTCATCATGCTCAAGGCCAGCGACTGCATTGAGCTGAAGATGAGCGTGGACGAGGCCCTGAAATACATCGTCTCCATGGGCGTTGTGGTGCCCCACGGCGTAGCGCCTTCGCCGCCGCTCAAAACGCTCAAAACCCATTAAATTTTCCAGTTTGGCGCGTCCTTTGCGGCGTGCCAGCCTCTGCAACCCACGCGCCCCCAGAGGCGCCAGAAACGATTAGCCATGCAATCTCAAATGCGCACCACCTACTGCGGTCTTGTGACCGAAGCCCTGCTGGGCCAAACCGTCACCCTGTGCGGTTGGGTCAACCGCCGCCGTGACCACGGCGGCGTGATCTTTGTCGATCTGCGCGACCGCGAAGGCTATGTGCAAATTGTCTGCGACCCCGACCGCGCCGAGATGTTTGCCGTGTCCGAATCGCTGCGCAACGAGTTTTGCGTACAGATCAAGGGCTTGGTGCGCGCGCGCCCCGAAGGCACGGTCAACGAGAACCTGAAAAGCGGCAAGATCGAAATCCTGTGCCACGAACTGGTGGTGCTGAACCCCTCGGTCACCCCACCGTTCCAGATCGACGACGAAAACTTGAGTGAGACCACCCGCCTGACGCACCGCGTGCTGGACCTGCGCCGCCCGTACATGCAAAACAACCTGATGCTGCGCTACCGCGTGGCCATGGAAGTGCGCAAGTTTCTGGACACGCACGGTTTCATCGACATCGAAACCCCGATGCTGGGCAAGTCCACCCCCGAAGGCGCGCGCGACTACCTGGTGCCCAGCCGCGTGCACGAAGGCATGTTCTTTGCGCTGCCGCAAAGCCCACAGCTGTTCAAGCAGCTGCTGATGGTGGCGGGTTACGACCGCTACTACCAGATCACCAAGTGCTTCCGCGACGAAGACGTGCGCGCCGACCGCCAGCCTGAGTTCACCCAGATCGATATCGAAACCTCGTTCCTCACGGAGCAGGAAATCCGTGACATGTTCCAGGAGATGATCCTGACCGTGTTCAAGAACACCCTGGGCGTAGACCTGGGCGAGTTCCCGGTGATGACTTTCCAGGAAGCCGCCCACCGTTATGGTTCCGACAAGCCCGACCTGCGCATCAACCTCGAATTCGCCGAGCTGACCGACGTTATGGCCGATGTGGACTTCAAGGTATTCTCGGGTGCGGCCACCATGAAGAATGGCCGCGTAGTCGGTTTGCGTGTGCCGGGTGGCTCCGTCGAAGGCGGTGGCATTAGCCGCAGTGAGATTGATGCCTACACCGAATTCGTCAAAATTTACGGCGCCAAGGGCCTGGCCTACATCCGCGTGAACGACCTGTCCAAGGGCCGTGACGGTCTGCAAAGCCCGATCGTGAAGAACATCCACGACAAGGCCCTGGCCGAAATCTTGGCCCGCACCGGCGCGCAAGACGGTGACCTGATTTTCTTCGGTGCCGACAAGGCCAAGATCGTCAACGATGCCATCGGCGCACTGCGCATCAAGATCGGCCTGAGCGAGTTCGGCAAAAAGAATGGCCTGTTCAAAGCCGGTTGGAAGCCGCTGTGGGTGGTGGACTTCCCGATGTTTGAATTCGACGAAGATGCCCAGCGCTACACCGCCACGCACCACCCCTTCACCGCGCCCAAAGACGGCCACGAGGACTGGATGGTCACCGCGCCCGAGAAGTGCATTTCCAAGGGCTATGACATGGTGCTCAACGGCTGGGAAATGGGCGGCGGTTCGGTCCGTATCCACCGTGCCGATGTGCAGCAAAAGGTGTTTGACGCACTCAAGATCACGCCCGAAGAAGCACAAGACAAGTTCGGTTTCTTGCTGGACGCGCTGCAATACGGCGCGCCCCCGCACGGCGGTCTGGCCTTTGGCCTGGACCGTGTGGTCACGTTGATGACCGGTGCCGAGTCGATCCGCGACGTGATTGCCTTCCCCAAAACCCAGCGCGCCCAGGACTTGCTGACGCAAGCACCTTCGACCGTGGACGAGAAGCAACTGCGCGAATTGCACATTCGTCTGCGCGCCCCTGCTGCTTAAGTCTTAGCGCTTTGTAATTTCCTTCAAAGGGCTGACAACTGTCAGCCCTTTTTGCATGCGGCATGCAGACGATGCATAGCTATCGGCTAACCTTGGCGCTCCAAAGAGGGAGACTGCGTGCGTATCCAAAACATCTTCATCGCCTGCTGCCTGCTCGCAGCCGCCAGCCTGGCGCAAGCCGCCCAAATCACCCGGGTGTCGCCCCAGGGCGAGGTGGCCCGTATCCGCCAGGTGGTGGTGCAGTTTGACGGCAGTGCCGTCAACTTTGGCGACCCCAAAGCCCCGGCACCGGCCACTTTGCAGTGCAACGATGCACAGGCCAGCCAGGGCACGGGCCGCTGGACCAGCGACCGCGAATGGGCGTTTGAATTTGCCAACGACCTGCCGCCCGGCGTGCGCTGCACACTGCAGCCCGATTTAGGCATCAAATCGGCACCTGGCGCTTATTCCACCAGCGCGGGCAGCTATAAATTCAATAGTGGTGGCCCGTTTGTGCAAAACATCCGCCCGTACGACGGTGGTGACCAGATCGACGAAGAGCAGTTTTTTACCCTCACGCTCAACGGTGCAGCCACGCTGGCCAGCGTGCAGGCCAATCTGTGGTGCGCGGTAGACGGCCTGGGCGAGCGCGTGGCCGTGCGGCTGCTGGACGGCAAAGACCGGGCCGATCTGCTCAAAGCCCAGGGCCTGGACAAGGCCGCCGCCAAGGAGCCGCTGCGCTACCTCACCCTGGCCTGCAACCGCCGCCTCACCCCGTCGGCCAAGGTGCAACTGGTCTACGGCAAAGGCGTGGCCACCCCCAGCGGCGTAGCCAACACGGTAGAAAAGCGCTTCAACTACCAGGTGCGTGAGCCGTTTGCCGCCAGCTTCAGTTGCGAGCGCGAAAACGCCCAAAGCGCCTGCCTGCCCATCCGCCCGATGCGCCTGGCTTTCAACGCGCCCGTGGCCCGCAAGCTGCTGGAAGGTATCAAGCTCACCTCGGGCAAGGACACGATTGCGCCCACCTTTGACGAGGAAGACAGCGACAGCGAGGCCGTGGTCAGCAGCATCAGCTTCAAAAGCCCGTTTGCCGAGCAGGCCAAGTACACGTTGGCTTTGCCTGCAGGCTTCAAAGATGCGTCCAACCGGGCCCTGGCCAACGCCAACAGCTTCCCCATGCAAGTGGGCACCGGGGCCATGCCGCCGCTGGCCAAGTTCGCCGCCTCGCCGTTTGGCATCGTGGAGCGCTTTGCCGAGCCCAATGGCGTGGCGCTGCTGCCGGTAACGCTGCGCAATGTGGAGCCGCAACTGCAAGTGAAAGCTCTGAACGCAGGCAAGGTCACCACCCTGCAGCCCCGCAGCGACGCGGAGATCATCGCCTGGTATGCCAAAGTGCAGCAGTTCGACAGCTACAACGTCAGCCGCAAGCTGGCGGCCGCCCAGGTCAAAGGCCCGCTGCCCAAGGTGCTGCCCGACGAAGGCAAGCAGTACGTGCAAAGCCGCATGCTGTCCCTGCTGCAAGGCCAACCCGGCGTGAAGACGCTGGACCTGCCCCAGCCTGCCAGTGGCGACCCGCGCCCGTTCGAGGTGGTGGGCATCCCGCTGACCCCCGGCTTCCACGTGGTCGAAATCGCCTCGCAAAAGCTCGGCAGCTCGCTGTTGGACGAACGCTTTGGGGCCCAGCGGACCATGTATGTCCGCACCTCGGCCCTGGTCACCAACCTGGGCGTGCACTTCAAGCTGGGCCGCGAGAACGCGCTGGCCTGGGTCACCACGTTGGACAAGGGCCTGCCGGTGGCCAACGCCCAGGTGCAGGTGTCCGACTGCCGGGGCACATCTTTGGGCCACGCCACTACCAACGCCCAGGGCATTGCCTACCTGGAGGGCATTTCCCCCGATGCCCCGAATTGCCAGGACGAGGGCCGCTACAGCCAGGCCTATTTCGTCAGCGCCCGCAGTACGCAGGCCGGGGTGGAGGACATGGCCTTCACCTGGAGCGACTGGAACCGCGGCATCGAGCCCTGGCGCTTCAACCTGCCCACCAGCCGCAACGCCGAGCCAGACGAACGCGCCCACACCATTTTTGACCGCATGCTGCTGCGTGCGGGTGAAACCGTGTCCATGAAGCACCTGCTGCGCACCGAGACCCGCACTGGTTTTGGCTTGGCGGAGTCGCAGCCCGACACCTTGGTCATCACCCACATCGGCAGTGGCCAGCAGACCACCCAACCCCTGGTGTGGCGCAAAACCGCCACCGGCGGCCAGAGCGCCGAGAGCAGTTGGGCCATTCCACCCGCCGCCAAGCTGGGCGTGTACAGCGTGGAACTGCGGGGGCCGGGAGACGAAAAAACCTACAGCACAGGACAGTTCCGGGTGGAAGAGTTCCGCCTGCCGGTGCTCGAAGGCAGGGTCACCCCCAGCGACAAAAAACCGCTGGTCCACGCCACCAACGTGCCGGTAGACGTGCAAATCAACTACGTGGCCGGCGGCGGCGCGGCCAACCTGCCAGTGCGCGTGTCGGCGCTGGTGCGGGGCAAATACCTGAGCTTTAGCGACTTCGAGGCCTTCAGCTTCGCCGCACCGCGCGGCAAGCGCGACGCAGCCGCGGAGGGCGATGAAGAGGAAAACACCGCCAGTGAAGACAGCCGCGTAGTGGCCGATAAGCTACCGCTCACGCTGGACAAAAATGGCGCGGGCAAAACCCGCATCGACGACCTGAAACCCAGCCCGCAGCCGCAGGATTTGCTGCTGGAAGCCACCTATTCCGACCCCAATGGCGAGGTGCAAACCATCCGCAGCACCCAGACGCTGTGGCCCGCCGCCGTCATTGCGGGTATCAAAACCGAAGGCTGGGTGTCCACCAGCCAAAAGCTCAAGTTCCAGGCCCTGGCACTGGACTTAGCCGGTAAACCGCAGGCCGACGTGGCGCTGGAAGTGCGTGCCACCGCCCGTATCGTCACCACCAGCCGCAAGCGCATGGTGGGCGGCTTCTACACCTACGACAACAAAACCAGCACCAAGGACCTGGGCGCAGTGTGCAGCGGCAAGAGCGATAGCCGCGGCCTGCTGTTGTGCGAGGCCGCGTTGAATGAAGCGGGTGAAGTTGAGCTAGTCGTCACCGCCAAAGACGCGTCGGGTAACCGCATCCAGGCCGCCGCGTCGGTGTACGTGACCAAACAGGGCGAACTCTGGTTTGGCGGCGAGAACCACGACCGCATGGACCTGCTGCCCGAGAAAAAAAGCTACCAACCCGGCGAGACGGCCCAGTTCCAGGTGCGCATGCCGTTCCGCTTTGCCACCGCCCTGGTGGCCGTGGAGCGCGAGGGCATCATCCAGACCCAGGTAGTCCAGCTCAACGGGCAAGACCCCACGGTGCGCGTCCAGATCAAGGAAGGCTGGGGGCCGAACGTGTACGTGAGTGTGCTGGCCCTGCGTGGCCGCCTGCGCGAGGTGCCGTGGTACAGCTTTTTCACCTGGGGCTACAAGGCCCCGCGCGAGTGGTGGACCAGCTTTTGGTACGAAGGCCGTGAGTATGTGGCTCCCACCTCGCTGGTGGACCTGAGCAAACCCGCCTTTCGCCTGGGCGTGGCCGAAATCCGGGTGGGCAGCAAAGCCCACCAGCTGGACGTGAGTGTCAAGGCCGACAAGGAAAGCTACCCCGTGCGCGGCCAGGCCAAAGTAACCATCAACGTCAAGCTGCCCAACGGCCAGCCCGCCGCCCACGCCGAAGTCGCGCTGGCCGCTGTGGACCAGGCCTTGTTGGAACTCATGCCCAACAGCAGCTGGAATCTGCTGGATGCCATGCTGCAGCGCCGGTCCTGGGGCGTGGAAACGTCTACCGCGCAGATGGAAATCATCGGCCGCCGCCACTATGGCCGCAAGGCCGTGGCCGCAGGCGGCGGCGGGGGCCACAGCGGCACCCGTGAGCTGCTGGAAACCCTGCTGCTGTGGAACCCCAAAGTGCAGCTAGATGCCAACGGCCAGGCCACCGTCACCGTGCCGCTCAACGATGCGCTCACCACCTTCAAGATCGTCGCCGTGGCCGATGCCTCCACCGGCCTGTTTGGCACCGGCTCCACCAGCATCCGCGCCACCCAAGACCTGCAAATCATCAGCGGCCTGCCGCCCCTGGTGCGCGAGGACGACCAGTTCCGCGCCCAGATCACCCTGCGTAACACCACGCAAAAGGCCATGAAGGTGCAGGTCACGCCCCGTGCAACGCTATTGAATCTAGAGCAACAAACCGTCGACATACCTGCGGGAGAGGCCAAAGAGGTCCTATGGAATGTCACCGCTCCGGCGCAACTGGCGCAGACCCGCGCCGAGGCCATCCTGTGGGAAATTGAGGCCAAAGACACCCTGACCGGTGCCCGCGATGCCCTCAAGATCCGCCAGCGCATCATTCCCGCCGTGCCCTTGACGGTGCAGCAGGCCACCCTGGTGCAGGTGGACGGCACGTTCACCCTGCCCGTAGCTCCACCGGCGGATGCCCTGCCGGGCCGGGGCGGTTTGCGCTTGGCCCTGCAACCCACGCTGGCCGAGGGTCTGCCCGGCGTGCGGGATTGGTTCGCCAATTACCCGTTTGCCTGCCTGGAGCAAAAAACCAGCAAGGCCATCGGCCTGCGCGATGCCAAGCTGTGGCAAACCGTGGTGGCCCAGATCCCCAGCTACCTCGATAGCGACGGCCTGGCCAGCTACTTCCCACCGCGCGATGGCGAGGCCAACCGGGGCAGCGACACGCTCACCGCTTACCTGCTGGCGGCGTCCCACGAGGCGGGCGGTCTGAACCCTGCCTTCGCCCTCAGCGACGAGGTGCGCGCGCCGATGGAGCGCGGCCTGGCGGCGTTTGTGGAGGGCAAAATCCAGCGCGAATTCTGGAGCCCACGCAAAGACCTGGACGTGCGCAAGCTGGCAGCCATTGAAGCCCTGTCGCGCTATGGCAAGGCCCAGGCCCGCATGCTGGGCAGCATCACCATCGCTCCGAACCAGTGGCCGACCCACGCTGTGATCGACTGGCTCAACATCTTGAAGCGCGTCACCGACATCCCCAAACGCGACGAGCGCCTGGCCGAGGCCCAGCAAATCTTGCGCTCGCGTTTGAGCTTCCAGGGCACCAAGATGGTCTTCAGCACCGAGCAAGAAGACTACTGGTGGTGGCTGATGCACAACGGCGACGACAACACCGCCCGCCTGATCCTGGCCGTCTTGACCGACCCGGCCTGGAAGGCCGACATGGGCCGCTTGGCCAACGGCTTCATCAGCCGCCAGCAGCACGGTGCCTGGAGCACCACCACCGCTAACCTCTGGGGCGGGCTGGCGTTGGAGAAATTCAGCGCCCAGTTTGAAGCCACGCCCGTGGCCGGTGTCACCAAGGCCGCCCTGGGCGCAGCGGTGGCCAGCGTGGACTGGAGCAAGGTAGACCGCGTGCCCGCCACGGACACGCCCCACCAGACCACCGCCTTCGGTGCCCCAGTATCCCCTGGCAACCTGCGCAACAACCGCATGTTCTTGCCCTGGAGCAAAGACAGCTTGACGGTCACCCAGCAAGGCAGCGGCAAGCCTTGGCTCACCCTGCAGTCCGTTGCCGCCATCGACCTGAAGGCCCCGTTCAACGCGGGCTACCAGATCAAGAAGACCATCACCCCGGTGGAGCAAGCGGTGAAGGGCCAGTACACCCGCGGCGACGTGCTGCGCATCACCCTGGAAGTCAACGCCAGCGCCGACATGACCTGGGTCGCCATCACCGACCCCGTACCTGGCGGTGCCACCATCCTGGGCAGCGGGCTGGGACGCGACTCTGAAATCGCCACCCAAGGCGAAAAGCGCAGCGGCAGCGGCTGGCCCGCTTTTGAAGAACGCAGCTTCGAATCCTTCCGCAGCTACTACGAGTACCTGCCCAAGGGCGTGGTGAAGATGGAGTACACGGTGCGGTTGAATAACGTGGGCGATTTCGCCCTGCCACCCAGCCGGGTGGAAGCGATGTACGCGCCAGAGATGTTTGGCGAGTGGCCGAATGCGCGGGTGAAGGTGGGGGCTCCAAAGTGACGCTCGACTTCAGTAACTTTAAATTCATCTACCTCGCCATCGGTTTTGCGGCCTGGGCTGCCGTGATGGTGCTGTTGTGGCGGCGGCCTAATACATCTAACGCCGAGCTGTACCACGGTTGGCAAAGGCAAAATCCAGGCGTGCACATCACGATGGAGGAACTGATTGCAATGCCTGACGGACCCGGTTCGTCTACCAAATGGGAGGCCATAGGGGCGTTCACATTTGCGTTTCTGGCGGTTCTTTTTATGTATTTGGTCTATGGGTGCAGGTGTGTTCGGTGGTAACGCTGTAGACACAACGCCAATCCGCATTAACCGCATTGTTAGCAATTCTTAACGTTTAAGCCATGTGCACCACCCTGACGATCCGTAATGCCATTTCGCTCAACTGGTTGCGTGTTAGCTGCCATTAACAATGGATGCTTCTATTTTTATAGCTTCTTGTGCAGGTGCTGCATGCGTAAACGTCACTTTTTACGGAATAAATAACGCGGTTTTTCGCAGGGTGTCCAAGTCATAGACCGCAAAGTACTGGCAGTAAACTGCCATACAACATAGCGACCAAAGTGTGGCGCTGCGCGGTAAGGGCTTCCTTTTGCAGTTTGAGCAGTTACAACAGGGATGGAGAGCAAGCAATGAAGGGCATGTTGAATTTTCTGGAAAAAGCCGGGCTGGTAAAGAGCGACCCGCCCGCCGAAATCCGTCCCGAGGCAAGCGATGCGGCCCCACCGGCGGATGTCCTGCCTGCTGCCACGCCGTCCGCCGTGACCTCTGGCGTACTGGATGCCGAGGCCGTCTATGCCCATGCGGGTGTGCCACCTTCCGTTTACCCGGCAGAGCGGCTGCTGCGGCTGGTGGACGGCCTGAGCGCCATGGACCCGGCGACGCGGCTGATGGCCATCCAGGCTATGGATGCGGCGGACGAGTCGTGGTCGCTGGCCGACCCGCTGGCCGATGCTGCCGCCAAGATCCAGGCCCTAGCCGCCCACGGGCAGCAGCTACAGGCCAATTTGCAGGCCTTGGAGGGCGAAACCCAGACCCAACTGGCAGCCGTGGCCAGCCGCCAGGAGCAGGTAGTGGGCGATATCCGCAAGCAGATCACCGAGCTGGAGGCCCTGGTGGCCCGAGAGCTGTCGCGCGCCGCCCAGGAAACCGCAGGCCATACCGCCGCACTCAGCGCCGCCACCGACCAAACCCAGCGCGCCCTGGGCGATATTGCCCAATTGAGCCAGCGGCTGCAAAGCCTGTCCGCACAATTTGGCGCGCCTGTTACCCGCCCACAGGAATAGACCATGGCCAGTTTGACTCCCCTTTCCAAGGGCTTGATTGCGGTGGCAATCGTCGGGGCGATGGCATCCGCCGTGTGGCACCTTGGACTCAAAGAATGGCTGGCGGCCAGAAATGCGCCGTCGGCCACCGAATCTACGCAGGTGTTGCCCGAGCCACAGGTTCCTGTACCTGCGCCAGCCGTGGCACCCACCCCGGCCCCGGTAGCAGAAACCAATGTTCCCGCGCCTGCGGCCCCATCTAACGCCACGGCAGCCAACCACGCGGAGCAGGGCCGCAAGCTGCTGGCCGGTGGCGACTACGCCCAAGCCCGCAGCCACCTCGAACAGGCGGTAAAAGAGGGTGACGGCAGTGCGGCCTGCTTGCTGGGCGAGATGACCATCAAAGGCCAGGGCGGCATTACCGCCAGCCAAGACAAGGCCGCCAGTCTGTTCCAGTTGGCCCAGTCGCGCGGCAGCATCTGCTTTGCATCAAGTTAAGCACACCCCCAGACTGCAGTGCTTCGCATCTTTCGCCAACCCCCTTGCAGGGGGCAACACCAGCAGCCTGGCAAAGCCAGTTCTGCGGTGTTTCTGGCGGGCGTAGGTTCTGCCTGCACGAGGCGGCGATTAGTTAGTATTCCTCTTGATTATCAGGATTGACCCCATGAAAATTCGTACCGTTGCCCTTGTCGCCGCCTTGGTTACCAGCGGCTGGATGGGCAGTGCCGCCATGGCGCAAGGCTTTGTGTTTGGTACCGCAGAACCCAAGGCCGATGCACCGGCAGCCGCATCCACTACCAACAGTGCAGGGCGCAATGCCAAGGTGGAGTCGGCCCAGCGTCTGCTGGCGCGCATGGGCTTGTTCCGTGAAACGCCCAGTGGCAACCTTACGCCCGCCACGCTGGAGGCTATCCGCGCCTTCTCGGTACAGAACGGGATGGCCCCGGCCAACCAGGTCACCGATGCTTTGCTAAACGCCATTCGGAAGGTAATCTGGCAGACCCAGAACTGGTCCAAAGGCAACTACAAGGGCCGCGAAAAAGTGGTGGATGCAGCGGGCCTGCGCGAGGCGCAGATTCTGCTGGGCAAACTGGGCTACAACGCGGGCCCGCTGGACGGCACCTTCGGGCCGCAAACCCAGGTGGCGACCGAGGCCTTCCAGGAGTCGCAAGCGGTTTCGGTGGACGGCCTGATCACCGCCACCGTGTTGATGAACCTGCGCCGTGCCGTGAATGGCGTGGGCAGCAGCGCCAAAGACACGGTGCGGGTGCTCAATTGGCCAGATTACATCGAACCCAGCGTGCTGCAAGACTTCGAGAAAGAATTCAAGATCCGCGTGGTCTACGATATTTTTGCCAGCAATGACGACCTGCAGGCCAAGCTACGCGGCGGCGGTACACCGTACGATGTGGTGTTTCCCACTGCCAACGCCGTGCCCGCCATGGCCGCCAAAGGCCTGCTCGGCAAGCTGGACAAAGCCAGCCTGAAAAACATCGCCAACATCGACCCGCGTGTCGATGCCACCCTGCGCACCTGGGACAAAGACGGTGCCTACAGCCTGCCCTACATGTGGTACACGGTGGGCATCGCCTGGAACCCCAAGCTCGCCGCCCGTGCTTACCCGGGGCGGGCAATGGATGCACTGACCAACGTGTTTGACCCCGAGGTGGCCAAGCGCTTCCAGTCCTGCGGCATCGGTATGGAGGACTCTGCCAGTGATATCGTTCCCTTGGCGGCCATGGCGGCAGGCCAGCGCAAATGGGATGGCAAAAACTCTACTGCCGCCGCTGCGCAGGTGCTGGAGCGTCTGGTGGGTATCGTCAAGATCATCCCTACGGACCAGTACATTGAAGAGCTGGCTACCGGCAAACTGTGCGTGGCCATCGGCTTCTCGGGCGATGCGGTGCAAGCCCAGGCCAAGGCCAAGACCCGCGACATGGTGGAATACCGCGTGCCCAGCGACGGCGGCCTGCTGGCCATTGACGCCATGGCCATCCCTGCCAATGCCAAGAACAAGCGCGAAGCCCACCTGTTCATCGACTACCTGATGCGGCCCCAGGTTATCGCCAAAATCTCCAACACCGTGGGCTACGCCAACGCCAATTCCAAGGCGGGCGAGTTCATGAGCGACAGCGTCAAGTCCAACCCGGCCGTGGTGCCCACCACCACCTCGCTGAGCCGGTCCATGCCGATTCCGATCTTGTCCGAGCAAGACCAGCAAGAGATCGCGCGCATCTGGGCAAAATTCTCCAAGTAAGCCATTCCAACCTGTGAACGACAAGCCCAACTACCTCGGTGCTTTTTTGAAGCACCCTAGCAACCTCACGGCCTTGCTGGCCGCCGGTTGTGCCGCCATATTTGCCTCCATGCCCATGGGCTGGGCCGGTTTGGGGCTGGTGGGGGCTGTGGCACTGGGCACCGAGGCGCTGGCCGCCCTGGCCATCCCCAGCCTGCCGTCGTTCAAAGCCTGGGTAGACCGCGAGCAGCACCAACAGGCCCGCAGCCAGCGGCAAACCCGGCTGCTGGCCGAGCTGGGCACATTGGGCGACAAAAACGCGCTGGCTACCTACCGCCACATGTGCGGCCGGGTGCAAGCCCTGTACCAAACCGCCGACGATTCCCGCACCACGCTCACCCTGCAAGACGTGGATAAGCTTGAAGACCTCACCGTGGACTACCTGGGCCTGTGTGTGGCCTATCTGTCGCTCAGGCAGCGCAAAGATGGCCCCAGCGAAGAGCTGCTGACCCAGCGCATCGCCAGCCTGCAGGCGCAGTTGCAAACCACCCGACTACCCGAAGACGAAGCCCGCCAGCTGCGCAGCGCCCTGGCGCAGTACTCCGAATCCTTGCAGCGCGCGCGCCGACTGGCGGGTCGCCGCAGCGCGCTAGAGGCCACGCTGCTGTCCATGCCCGACAAGATGGAAGAGGTCTACCAGTTGGTCATCACCTCGCCCTACTCGTCCGAGATGGGCAGCAAGCTGGAGGATTCCTTGGCGCGCCTGCGCATTGCCGAGGAAGTGGCCGCCGAGTTCGACACGCCCGAGCCGTGGGAACTGGAGCCGCCACGCGCTAGCAAGCCCGCCGTCACGGCGATGGGAGCCGTTCAGCAAGCAGCCCAGAGACTCAAAGTCTGACCCCACGTTCCTTATTTTTGTCTTAGCTTTTCAACCGGAGCATTTCATGGCCAACAACGCAATCTTCGCCCGTCTGGGCAATCTGTGGACCGGATTCATCTCGCTGTGGGTGTCCGATATCGAAAAAGAGCACCCTGAAATCGCCTACCAAAACGCCATCGCGTCGATGATCCAGAAGTACACCCAGCTCAAGGCGGCTACCGGTGCCATCGTCGCCCGCCGCCAGGACATTACCTCCCGGCTGGAGGCGGCCGAGCGCGAGCTGGCCAGCGTCAGCGCCGACCTGGAAACCGCCATGGCCACCAACCAGGACGACCTGGCCGTGGTGCTGATCCAAAAGAAAAACGCGCTCGACACCACCCTGACCGAGCTGCGCGCAGACGCCGCCCAGGCCACGGCAGATGCCGACAACGCCAAGGACTCGCTGATGCAGGTCAAGTCCGAAATCGACAAGCTCAAGGCCGAAAAAGACCGCATGCTGGCCCAGATGCACAGCGCCCAGGCGCGCATCAAAATCCAGGGCCAGCTCGACGGTCTGTCGGTGGATGCCGAAGTGCAGGCCCTGGGTGCTGTGCGCGACCACATCAAGAGCCAGGTGGCCCAGGCCAGCCTGGGCTCGGAGCTGCACAGCTCCGACCTGGACGTGCGCCTGAACAAGCTGCGCCAAAGCAGCGCCGGTGTTACCGCCAAGGCCCAGCTTGAAGCCATGAAGCAAGCCCGCGCCGCCGCCCAGGCCACGCCCACCAAGAACCTGTAAACCCGCACCATGACCGTCCCCGCAAGTCCGCGCAACCCGCTGCCCCGCTGGGCGGAAACCCTGCGCCAGAAGTACCTGGCCGGGGAGGCTTCTACCTTTGTGCTGTACCGCAATGTGTTCGACAACTTTTTGGTCGGCGACACGCTGCACAATCTGCAGTCCTTCCTGCTGGCCGAGCTGTTCAAAGACACCAAAAAGCATGTGGTGGAGGTCAGCCTGGAGCGCGGCATCCGCACCCTCAGCGGCCCGCCTGCCTTGCCGCAGGAAGAGGCGCCCGAGCTGCTGCCCGCCTTGCATGCCTTGGAGCAGCAGATGCGCGCCGAGCAGTCCACCGCCGTCATCGTGCCCTATGCCGACGCGCTGCTGCCCGCAGGCGACCCCAGCTTCATGGCCGCGCAAGACCGGCAGATCTACCTGGCCTTTCACCGCTGGTCGCTGGACAAAAGCCTGACCACCGGCGACAACCTCACCATCCTGGTCACCGAGTCGCTGAACGCCATCAACCCTGGCCTGCTGTCCAACCCCAAGGTGGCGGCCATCGAAATCCCCATGCCCGACCTGGCCCTGCGCCACAAGGTCATCGCCTATCTGGCCCCCAAACTCAGCGCACAACAGGTCGCCCTGTTTTCTGAGCGCACGGGCGGCCTGCGCACCGTGCAACTGGCCAGCATCATGGCCAGCTCCGAAGGCCATGGCTTGAGCGAGCCGCAGCGGCGCACGCTGATATTGCAACTGCTGCAGGGCAGCACCGACGCCGAGCAGCGTGCCACCACGCTGGCCACTATCACCGCGGGCATGACCCCGGCCGAAATTACCAAGCTCATCGAGCCCGAAAAAACCTTGGCCGAGGGCGACGCCGTTGAGGAAGTGCTCAAGGTCATCCACGCCCGCAAGCGCGAAATGATCGAGAAAGAATGCGCGGGCCTGATCGAATTCATTGAACCCAAGCACGGCCTGGCCTCGGTGGGCGGGCATGACAACATCAAGCATGAACTGCTGGCGATTGCCAAAAACCTCAAGGCCGGTGAAACCACCCTGACCCCCATGGGCCTGCTGGCCGTAGGCCCTATGGGCTCGGGCAAAACCTTTGTCATCAAGGCGTTCCTGAAGGAAGCCGGTTTGTCCGCCGTGGCGCTGAAGAACTTCCGCTCCAAATGGGTGGGCTCCACCGAGGCCAACCTGGAGCGCGTGCTGGCCACCGTCAAAGCCATGGGGCCGATCGCGGTGATCATCGACGAAGGCGACCGCAGCTTTGGCTCGGGTGGCGGGGAGGGTGGGGACGATGGCACCAGCTCGCGCGTTATCGCCCGGCTCAAAGAGTTCATGGCCGAAACCGAAAACCGCGGCCAGGTCTTGTTTGTGATGCTGACCAACCGCCCCGACAAGCTCGACAGCGACATCAAACGCCCCGGCCGACTCGACCGCAAAATCCCCTTCTTCTACTGCGACTCCGCCGCCGAACGCGCCCAGGTGCTGCAAGCCGTGCTGGCCCGCTACGGTGAAACCTGTATCGCCAGCACCGAAGAACTGCTGCTGCTCTGTGACACCCTGGGCGGCTACTCGAACGCCGACCTGGAAGCGCTGGCCCTGCTGGCCGTGGAGCTGGCCCGCAACCAGGCCAGCCCCTTGAACGCCGCCGTACTCAGCGCCGCAGCGCTGGACTTCATGCCGCCGCAAGAGCGCGACATGATCGAATTCATGGAGCTGCTGGCTGTGTCCGAAACCTCGCGCCGCAGCATGCTGCCCAAGCGCTACCGCGACATGGCGGTGGCCGATATCCAAAGCAATTTGATCGCCGCCAAACGCCGCGCCCTGGCGCGCTAAACACCATCACGTCACCATCACGTTAGGAGCCCACCATGCACCCCATGTCCGACCAACACCTCAGCCCCGCACAAGTCACCCAGCTCACCCAAGCCATGCTCTCGGTGGCGCTGGTGGACGGCATCCACCCGGCAGAAGCGGCCTTGATCGGCCAGTTCTATGAGAGCTCGCGCAGCGCCGACATGCCCACCACGGCCGCTACCCTGGCCATGGATGCCAGCGCCTTCGATGCCCACAGCCTGCTGCCGTGTGCACCGGAGTTTGCCGATACCGTGGTGCTGATGTGCCTGATGGCCGCCTACGCAGACGGCGATTTCAGCAGCGCCGAGCGCGCCCATGTGCAGGCCCTGGCCACCACCCTGGGCATGGGTGCGGCGCGATTTGAACTGCACATTGGCCAGGTGCGTGATGGCCTGGTGGCGGCCTTGTCGCACCTGCCGGATGCCGCATCGGTGGCTGCCGTGGTGCAAAAGCTCAACGCGGCCGACTAAATTGCCCACGCAGTCGGTGCCAGGAAATTTCCATAAAAAGGCATTTGCTGCGCTTTTAGTAGCTGCCAGCGCAGGTGCTACCTGCGCCGAATCCACTTTTGATGCAGTAAAAGCCAGCTACCGTTCCTC
Organism: Rhodoferax sp.; assembly: GCF_039922535.1. Lineage (GTDB taxonomy): Bacteria > Pseudomonadota > Gammaproteobacteria > Burkholderiales > Burkholderiaceae_C > Rhodoferax_B. The sequence continues at coordinate 31,175 of NZ_JBDTEM010000051.1, forward strand.
TGACACCCAGGTCCTCGACCGCCATGGCGAGTTGCTGCAACGCCTGCGCACCGATGCCACCGTGCGGCGCGGCCCGTGGGTGGCGCTGGCAGACGTGTCACCGGCCCTGCGCACGGCGCTGGTGCTGAGCGAAGACAAGCGGTTTTACCAGCACAGCGGGGTGGATTGGCAGGCGGTGTCTGCCGCGGCCTGGGGCAACCTGTGGAACCGCAAAACCCGGGGCGCGTCCACCATCACCATGCAACTGGCCGGGCTGGTGGACACGGATTTGAAGCCCAGCACGGGCGGGCGCAGCGTGGTGCAGAAGATCGGCCAAACCGTGGCAGCCCAGCAACTGGAAGGCAGCTGGCGCAAAGACCAGATTTTGGAGGCCTACCTGAACCTGGTGCCGTTCCGCGGCGAGCTGGTGGGCATCGCCGCGTTGAGCCAGACGCTGTTTGGCAAGGCCGCCCACGGGCTGGACGCGCGCGAGGCGGCTGTCGCCGTGGCCCTGGTGCGCGCGCCCAACGCCAAACTGGCGCAGCTTACCCAGCGGGCCTGCGGCGTGCTGCAGGCGGTGGAGGCAGGGGCAGATTGTGCGGGCTTGGACCTGTTCACCACCGCCGCCCTGCAGCGCAAGGCCTTTGACACCAGCGAAGGCATCGCGCCGCACCTGGCCCGGCTGGTGGCCAAAGACCAAACCAACTCCACCGTGACCACCAGCCTGCGCGCCCCGTTGCAGCGCTTTGCAGTGCAAACCCTGCAGCAGCAACTGCGCGAATTGCCGGGGCGGCACGTGGAGGACGGAGCCATCGTGGTGCTGGACAACGCTACCGGCGAGGTGCTGGCCTGGGTCGGCTCCAGCGGCACGCTGAGCGCGGCCGCCGAGGTGGACGGTGTGACGGCGCTGCGCCAGCCGGGCTCCACACTGAAGCCCTTTTTGTATGCCGAGGCAATTGCCGAGCGCCGCATCACCGCCGCGTCGCTGCTGGAAGATGCCAGCACCCAAATCCCCACCGCTGGCGGCCTGTATATCCCGCAAAACTACGACCACCATTTCAAGGGCTGGGTGTCGGCCCGCACGGCACTGGCCGCGTCGCTGAACGTACCGGCAGTGCGCACGCTGGTGATGGTGTCGCCCGATGCCTTCCACGACCAACTGGTGGCGCTGGGCCTGCCGCTCAAAGAATCCGGCGGCTACTACGGCTATAGCCTGGCGCTGGGCAGTGCCGAGGTGTCGCTGCTCAATCTGGCCAATGCCTACCGCGCGCTGGCCAACGGCGGGCGGGCCAGCCCCACCACGTTCATGCTGAACCCCAAACCGCAATTCCGCCCCGCGCTGGACCCGCGTGCCGCTTTCATCGTCGGCGACATCTTGTCCGACCCGCTGGCCCGCGCCCGCACCTTCGGCAGCGACAGCATTCTGGGCACGCGCTTCTGGACGGCGGTGAAAACCGGCACCAGCAAAGACATGCGCGACAACTGGGCCATGGGCTACTCGCAGGCCTACACGGTCGGCGTGTGGGTGGGCAACGCCAGCGGCGCGCCGATGTGGGACGTGAGCGGCACCACGGGTGCGGCACCCATCTGGGCCGCGGTGATGCGCTACCTGCACCGCAACCAGCCCAGCCGTGCGCCCGCTGCGCCGCCCGGCGTGGTGCAGCAGGCCGTGGCCTTCGGCGGCACCGAGGCGCCGCGCAGCGAATGGTTTGTGCAGGGCACACAGCAAAACCAGTTTGCTATGGTTTCCGTAGCTTCTGGCGCAGGTGGAATAAGCGCTGGAGGCCTAAAAGACTTAAAAAATCGCCCAGCCCGCATCACCAGCCCGGCCACCGGCACCATCTTCGCGCTGGACCCGGACATCCCGCCGAACCGCCAGCGGGTGGATTTTCAGGCCGAAGGTGCGGGCCTGCGCTGGTGGATCGACGGCAAGGCTTTCGCCCAGGGCCCCTCGGCCCAATGGCTGCCCTGGCCGGGCCGCCACGTGGTGCAGATACGCAATCCGCAGGGCGCGGTGCTGGACAGCGTGCGGCTGGAGGTGCGTGGGGCCGGGGTGCGGTAATTTTTGAAACCAGGAAAATGACCGCCATGGAATTCAACGATTTATATCCCGAGTTTTTGGTCAGCGATGTGGCGCAGTCGCTGCGGTTTTATGGCGACACGCTGGGCTTCAAGCTGGAATACGACCGGCCCGAAGAGAAGTTCGCTTTTCTGAGCCTGGGTGGTGCGCAACTCATGCTGTTGCAGGACAACGCCAGCACGCATTCCAAGACCGGGGATCTGGACTATCCCCGGGGCAGGGGCATCAATTTCTCCATCCGTGTGCCCCGGCTGGAGCCGATCGCAACGGCGCTGGAGCGCATAGGCCATCCGCTGCGTATCCCGGTGCGGGACAGCTGGCACCGCGACGGGACCCGCTTCCATGGTGAGAAGCAGCTCTGGGTGATGGATCCGGATGGATATCTGCTGCGGTTTGTCGAGTCGCTGGGCATCTCCGACGTGTGAGGCTCAGTCTGCCTGCGTGCTGCCCTGAAACTGGCTGGGTGACTGCCCCACGGCCGCTTTGAACATGGCCGCAAACGCACTGTCGCTGGCGTAGCCGCAGGCCACCGCGACCTGGCCCACGGGCACGCCGCGCGCCAGCAAGGGCAGGGCGTGGGCCAGTACCGCCTGTTGCCGCCACTGCAAATACGTGGTGCCTAGCTGGTCGCGGAACAGCCGGGC
>NZ_JBDTEM010000052.1:0-8228 GCF_039922535.1 Rhodoferax sp.
CCATGCCGGTGGCCATGCCGCGCCGGTCCGGGAACCACTTGATCAGCGTGGACACCGGCGAGATGTAGCCCAAGCCCAGGCCGATGCCGCCAATCACACCCGAGCCCAACAGCATCAACCAGAACTGGTGCAGGTGGATGCCCAAAGCAGAGATCAACATGCCACCGCACCAGCACAGCGCAGCTACCACACCCGCCTTGCGTGGACCGGCGCGTTCCAGCCAGCCGCCCCACAGCGCCGCCGACGAACCTAGCAGCACAAAAAACAGGGTGTACATCCAGCCCAGGGTCGAAATCTTCCAATCGCAGTTGGTGACAAACAGCTCCTGGAAGAAGCCAATGTCGGGGCCACATTTGATACTTTCCTTGATCCCCAGCGCCTTGGACAAAGGCAGCCAGAAGACCGAAAACCCATAGGCCATGCCGATACACAAATGGATGGCCAACGCCGCTGGGGGAACCAGCCAACGGTTAAATCCAGGGCCCGCAATGGTGCCCTCTTTGTCCAGGAATCCTGCCATGGGTTGTGTTTCCTTATCTATATGTCCACCAGAACTTCCGGCGGATTTCGTGGTTTCCGAGCGGTTTTTACAGGCCTTGCCATGGCGGGTCCAATGGAATATCGACATGGGGCAATTCAAAGCGCGAATGCTGCAGTGCAGCAGTCGCGCGTACATATTTGAATTTCAAGGCACTTTTTAGTTAAAAAAATGGCCGTTAGCGCACAGTTAATTTGCGCTGGCAGCTATTATTTTTAACTTAAAAATAATAGCATATGTAACATTTACTTACAGTGGCCAGGCACCGGCCAGTTGCCCGCTGTGGGCGCGGACATGGCGCAACCAGTCGGGCGACCCGGCCAACGCCAGGGCGGCCTGCATGGCGCGCGAGGGGCGTAGCACCCTGGGGGCCATGAAGCCGATGGGAGTGCGCACTTCGGGCGCCACCAGCGGCAGCGCCTCCAGCGCGCGGTAGTTCAGCACGGCCGCCAGCAAGCCGCCGGGCAGTACGCTGCATACGCTGCCGTCCACCACGCTGAGCACCAGCGAGAAGATGGAATTGGTCTCAATGGCGGGCACCACCTGGATGCCTGCGGCGGCAAAAGCCGCGTCCATGATGGTCCGGTTGTGCATCTCGGGGGTCAGCAGGCACAGCGGCAGATCGGCCAGGGTCTGCCACGGCACGGGGTCGCGGATTTGCAGGCCGTCCGGGTGCGGCTGCGTGGCGCGGCGCACTAGAAAATAGTATTCGTCGTACTGTGGCCAGGCCTGCAGCTTGACGGCGCGCTGCTGCATGCGGTCGGTATAGCCCAGGGCCAGATCCAGCGACAGGTCTTCCAGCCGCGTCTCCAGCTCCAGCGAGCTCAGCGACAGCACCACCGGCTGGATGCCGGGATGCCGGGCCTGCAACATGGCCGCAAACCGCGACAGGATGGGCACGGCCGTGGGAATCGCGCCCATGCGCAGGCGGCCACGGGGGTAGTCGGCCTCGCTTTTCAGCGCCTGCTGCAGCACCTCGTGCTCGTGCAGCATGCGGTGCGCGGTGAGCAGCACCTGTTCGCCCTCGGGGGTCAGGCCCTCGTAGGTGCGGCCCCGGCGCACGATGACCACGCCAAACTCATCCTCCAGCGCCTTGAGCGCGTTCGACAAGGCAGGCTGGGTGATGTGGCAGGCCTGGGCCGCCCGGCCAAAGTGCTTGTGCTCGTGCAGCGCCGAGAAGTAGCGCATGGCGGCCATGAGGTTCATGGCGGCTTATGTATCTTTGCTGATCGAAATCGTCGGGAATTTGCTGGAAAAATCTTTGTTCTTGCCCGCAATCGACACCGCCACTTGGCGGGCAATGGCCTTGTACAGGGCGGCGATTTCGCCGTCCGGCTCGGCCACCACGGTGGGCTGGCCGCCGTCGGCCTGCACGCGGATCTGCATGTTCAGCGGCAGCGCGCCCAAGTAATCCATCTGGTAGTCCGCCGCCATTTTCTTGCCGCCATCGGCCCCGAAGATGTGCTCGACGTGGCCGCAGTGGCTGCACACGTGCACGGCCATGTTTTCCACGATGCCCAAAATCGGCACGCCGACCTTTTCAAACATCTTGATGCCTTTGCGCGCATCCAGCAGGGCAATGTCTTGCGGCGTGGTGACGATGACCGCGCCGGTCATGGGCACGCGCTGGCTCAGCGTGAGCTGAATGTCGCCGGTGCCGGGGGGCATATCGACGACCAGATAGTCCAGGTCTTTCCAGTTAGTTTGGCGCAGCAACTGCTCCAGCGCCTGGGTGGCCATGGGACCACGCCAGACCATGGCCTGGTCCTGGTCCACCAGAAAGCCGATCGACATGGCCTGCACGCCGTAGTTTTCCATGGGTTCCATGTTCTTGCCATCCAAGCTCTCGGGCTTGCCCTGGATGCCCATCATCATCGGCAGGCTAGGGCCGTAAATATCGGCATCCAGCAGGCCCACACGGGCGCCTTCGGCAGCCAGCGCCAGCGCCAGGTTGACGGCGGTGGTGCTCTTGCCCACGCCGCCCTTGCCCGAGGCCACGGCCACGATGTTCTTCACACCGGGCAGCAATTGCACGCCGCGCTGTACGGCGTGGGCGGAGATTTTGGTGGAGATAGTTACGCTGACCTGGCCCATGCCCGGCAGCGCCTGCACGGCGGCTACCAGGGCGGCCTGCAAGGCGGCGTGCTGGCTCTTGGCGGGGTAGCCTAGCTCGATGCCAAAAGCCACATCGGCCCCCTGCACGCTCAGGTCGCGGATGGCTTTGGTCGATACGAAATCGGTGCCGGTGTTGGGATCAATGACGCTTTTGACCGCGTCCAGCACCTGTTGTTCTGAAAAAGGCATGCATAACTCCTATGGGGCGCGTAGTCTATGCCCAAAACTTTGCGCCCCACCCCCGTAGGCTTATTCGTCGCCGCCGATGCCAAACAGGCTAAGCAGGCTGGTGAACAGGTTGAAGATCGACAGGTACAGGCCCACCGTGGCCATCACATAGTTGGTTTCACCCCCGTTGACGATACGGCTGGTGTCCATCAGTATCAAACCAGCGGACAGCAAGGCCACCATGGCCGACACCGCCAGGCTCAGCGCAGGAATCTCCATGAACACGGCGGCCAGACCGGCCAGAATCGCAATCACCATCCCGGCAAACAAAAAGCCCGCCATGAAGCTGAAGTCGCGCTTGGACGTGACCGCCCAGGCCGACAAGGCCAAAAACGTAGCACCCGTGGCAGCCAGCGCCATCATTACCACCTGCGCACCGCCCGGCATCGCCAGCGAACGTGCCACGATGGGGCCCAGCGTGTAGCCCATGAAGCCGGTGAAGGCAAACACGGCGGGAATCGCCCAGCCGCTGTTTTTCAGCTTGTGCACCGCAAACAGCAGGCCAAACATACCCACCAACATCACCACCAAACCGGGGGCCGGGGCTTGCAGCACGATGCCTGCGGTTGCCACGGCGGCGCTGAACAGCAGCGTCATCGACAGCAGCGCGTAGGTGTTGCGCAGCACGCGGTGGGCAGCGCTAGGCAGTGTGGAAGGGGCCTGCGTGATCAGCGTGTGGTCCGGGCGACCGGAGGGGGAAATATGTTCCATGGATGGCTCCTGAGTGAAAGATGGCTAACCATACGCGCGCAGCAGCTTCTTAAAAAGCAGAGAATCGTGAAGTATTCATCTCTTAAAACTTGACAATGACCGAAGCCTTCAGCTACCGCCACCTACATTACTTCTGGGTGGTTGCCCGCGAGGGCGGCATGGCCCGCGCCGCCGACCGCCTGGGCATGGCGGTACAAACCGTGAGCACCCAGGTGCGCGAACTGGAGCGTTCGCTGGGTGTCACCCTGCTCAAGCCCGAGGGACGCGGCCTGGTGCTGACCGAAGCCGGGGTGGCCGCCATGCGCCAAGCCGACCTGATTTTTCAGCTGGGCGAAGGGCTGCCCAGCGTGGTGCGTGATGCCGTCAGTGCACCGTCGGTGCGGCTCGCCGTAGGCATCTCCGAGGGCCTTCCCAAGCTGGTGGTGCGCCGCCTGCTGCAGCCGGTGATGCCCGAACCGAACTTGCGCCTGCTTTGCCACGAAGACGAATTCGACGACCTGCTGGGTGACCTGGCCCTGCACCGGCTGGACGTGGTGCTGGCCGACCGCCCCGCCGCCGCCAACCCCAACATCAAGGTCTACAGCCACCCGCTGGGTACCTCGGCCATGGCCTGGTACGCACCCGCACCTTGGGTGGAGGCAGCACAAAAAAACTTCCCCCACAGCTTGGCCACCGTACCGGTGCTGCTGCCGACCACCCACGCGGCGGTGCGCCCGCGGATTGACCAGTGGTTCGAGCGCGTCGGTGTCAAGCCGCACATCGTGGGCGAATTTGAAGACAGTGCCCTGCTGGTGACCTTTGGGGCCGGTGGCATGGGGGCATTCCCCGCCGCCGAATGGGTGCACGAGGAGCTGACCACCCGCTTTGGCGTGCAGCGCATCGGCCCCTGCGAAGGCGTAGAAGAACGCTTTTATGCGATTGGCACCGAGAAGAAAGTGCAGCACCCGCTGGTGCAGCGGCTGCTGCCCGGCAAGCTGTAATTAAGCGGCACCAACGGCCCCGGCCATACCCTGCGTCGGCCGTGCCATCCGAATGCGCGGGGCCCAGCGCACCGCCGCCGGTTGTGCAATCTGAAAATCCACCGACGGCTCGGCGCTCAGCCGAACGCTGACCGCTTGCGGCGCGATCCAAGTGCCGTGGGCCTGCAGCCACACGTCTTCGCTACGGCCATCTTGCGTCAACCACAGGCAGCCAGTACTGACCCGGACTACCGCACCGGCAGGCAAGCGCAGCGCCACCACATCCGGCGTACGCAGTTCGAAATGCTCAATCTTGACCATGGCTATCTCCTGAAAAAACCTCCACTGCGTCTTGCGGTGGAGCGGTATTCAATGTAGCCTTGCCACCTGTACAGTACCAATACAGTTAACAAAACAGTCATCTCAACTGGCCCGTTTTATCGACCAATACAGTCACCCTATGCCAACCGATACAGCCGACCACAGTGCCACCCTGGGCGCGCAAACCACGCTGGTAGACCAACTGGTGCAGTGGGCCGAACAGCGCATCCAGCAGCAGGTGTTTCGCCCCGGCATGCGCATGCCCTCGGTGCGCGAGCTGGCGCTAGAGCGCGGGGTGTCGCGCTTTACCGTGGTGGCCGCCTACGAGCGGCTGGTGGCGCGCGGGCACCTGCTGGCGCGGCGCGGCGCGGGGTTTTTTGTGCGCGAAGCTGCGGCGCATGTCAGCACGCGTGCCAAGTCGGTCCCGGCACGCGCCAAACCGCAGCCCGCCATCAACATGGGTTGGATGGTCCGCAACATGACCAGCGGCATTCCGGCCCACCTGTCGCCGGGTTCGGGTTATCTGCCGCCCGATATGTGCGGCGGCGACCTGCTCAAAATGGGTTTGCGGGCGCTGGCCAACCATAGCACCAGCCTCCAGTTGGCGCAAGGGGCCTCAGCCCAAGGCTACGCGCCGCTGCGGGCGCAAATCCAGCGCACGCTGGCCGAACGCGACATCCAGGCCCATCCGTCGCAAATCCTCACCACCACCGGCGCAGTCCAGGCCATTGACCTGGTTTTTCGCATGGTGCTGCGCCCTGGGGACACCGTGCTGGTGGGCGAGCCCGGCTGGTGCAATCCGCTGCTATGGCTGCAGGGCGTGGAGGTGGTGGGTGTGCCCTACACCCCGCAAGGGCTGGACGTGCAAGCCCTCACCGCGCTGGTCGAAAAGCACAAACCCAAGCTGATGTTTCTCAACCCCGTGCTGCACAACCCCACTGGCACGCTGCTGAGCGCCGCCACGGCCTACCAGATTCTGCGGCTGGCCGAGGCCCACGACATCCTGGTCATCGAAGACGACATTTATTCCGACTTTCTGCCCCAGGGCATGGCCGTGACCCGGCTGGCCAGCCTGGACCAGTTGCGCCGGGTGGTGTACGTGAACAGTTTTTCCAAAATGCTCGCGCCCAACATCCGCGTGGGCTACCTGGCGGGCCCGCCGGAGCTGGTCGACACCCTGACCACCCACAAGCTATTGACCGCGCTGACCACCCCCGAAATCAACGAACGCATCGTCTACAAGGCCCTGACCGAGGGCAGCTACCGCAAGCACTGCCAGCGGGTACACGCGGCTCTGGACAGCCTGCGCGAGCCGGCCTTCAAACGTATGCAGGATTTGGGGCTGCGGGCTTTTTGCCAGCCGCAGGCCGGTTTTCTGGGCTGGTTCGACACGGGCGTGGACACCAACCACCTGGCCGCCTTGGGGTTGGAGGCGGGCTACCTGCTGCGCCCCGGGGCGCTGTTCTCGCTGCGGCAAACCCCCAGCCCGTGGATGGGCATCAACATCGCCACCAGCCGCGACCCTGCCATGCTGACCTGGCTGGCCACCACGCTGGAGCAATTGCGCCAGCGTGGTGAAAAGCCCTAGTGCGCTGCCGCGCGCCAGCATCCATCATCGCCCTATGCCACCACCTCTTCCTCTCACTGGCCTCTTGCTCACCGGCGGCGGGGCCCGCGCCGCCTACCAGGTGGGCGTGCTCGAAGCCATTGCCGACCTGCGCCTGGCCAGCGGTGCGGGCGACACGGGCAACCCCTTTCCCATCATCACCGGCACCTCGGCAGGCGCGTTGAACGCCGCTGCCCTGGCCTGCGGGGCCGACGACTTTGATACCGCGGTACGGCGCATCGTCAACGTGTGGCAGAACATGGAAGCCGGGCAGGTCTACCGCACCGACCCGATTGGCGTGATGCGCAGCGGCGCGCGCTGGCTGACGCTGCTGTCGGTGGGCTGGATGCTGGCCAAATGGCGCAAGGTCCAGCCCCGCTCCCTGCTGGACAACCGCCCGCTGCGCGAGCTGCTGGCGCACATGGTGCCGCTGGAGCGCCTGCCCGGCCTCATCGCCCAGGGCCATGTGCAAGCGCTGGCCGTCACCGCGTCCAGCTACAGCTCGGGCGAACATTTGACCTTCTTCCAGGGCAGCGACGCATTGCAGCCCTGGGTCCGGTCGCAGCGCCAGGGCATGCGTGACCAGCTCAGCCTGGAGCATTTGCTGGCCTCGTCCGCCATCCCCTTCGTCTTCCCCGCCATGCCGCTGCCCATGCACGGCCATAACGAATACTTTGGCGACGGCTCGATGCGCCAGTCGGCCCCAGTTGCCGCCGCTATCCATTTGGGAGCAGAAAAGATATTGGTGATCGGCGCTGGACGCATGCACGAGCCCAAAGGGGAAGCCCCCACATTGGCCAACGACAGCTATCCCTCGCTGGCACAGATCGCTGGCCACGCGCTGTCCAACATCTTTCTGGACGCATTGGCAGTGGACGTGGAGCGGGTGCGGCGCATCAACACCACGCTGGCACTGATACCGGCTGAGTTCCGCCACAACAGCCCGCTACGCCCCATCGAGCTGCTGCTGATAGCACCGTCGCAGCGCATTGATGCCATCGCCGCCCGCCACGCACACAACCTGCCACCCACCATCCGCACCATGCTCGGCGGCCTGGGCTCCACGCCCCACACCGATGCCGCCAAGGGATCGGCGCTGGCCAGCTACCTGCTGTTCGAGACCGGCTTCACCCGCGAACTGATGGCCTTGGGCTATGCCGATGCGCAAGCCCAAAGCGCCGAGGTGTGCCGGTTCTTCGGCTGGGCCGATGCCACGCTGCCAGATTAAAATCGAGGGCTGTTTTGAAAGCCCGTTCCCCCATGCCACGCCAACTCTTCGTCACCACCGCCTTGCCCTACGCCAACGGCAACTTCCACATCGGCCACATCATGGAGTACATCCAGGCCGACATCTGGGTGCGGCACCAAAGAATGCAGGGCAATGCGGTGAACTTCGTCGGTGCCGACGACACGCATGGCGCGCCGATCATGATTGCGGCCGAGAAGGCCGGCATCACACCCCAGCAGTTCGTGGCCAACATCGCCGCCGGGCGCAAGCCGTATTTAGACGGTTTCCACATCGCCTTTGACAACTGGCACAGCACCGACGCCCCCGAAAACCACGCCCTGGCGCAGCAGATCTACCGCGACCTGAAAGCCAACGGACTGATTTCCAGCAAGGTGATCGAGCAGTTCTTCGACCCCGAGAAGAACATGTTCCTGCCCGACCGCTTCATCAAAGGCGAGTGCCCCAAGTGCCACGCCAAGGACCAGTACGGCGACAACTGCGAAGTCTGCGGCTCGGTCTACG
>NZ_JBDTEM010000053.1:0-8762 GCF_039922535.1 Rhodoferax sp.
CTGGGCCTGTGGGACTGGGATATTGCGAACGACACGCTGACCATCAACGAACGCCAATGGCAGATGCTGGGCTATATCCCCGAGGCCACACCGCTGAAATCAACCTTCTGGCACAGCCTGATCCACCCCGAGGACGCGCCGGCCGTGCAGGCGACCTTTTTAGCCCATGCCAAAGGCCTGGCCGCGGGCTACAAGCTGGAGCACCGCATGCTGCACAAAGAGGGCCATTGGCTCTGGGTGCTCAGCCACGCCATGGTGACCGAGCGCGACACTGCAGGCCGGGCCACGCGCATGCTGGGCACCCACCTGGACATCACCGAGCGCATGCAGTTCCAGTCTGAGCTGCAGCAGGCCAATGCACAACTCGCACAGCTCAGCATCACCGACGGCCTGACCGGTGTGGGCAACCGGCGTTACTTTGACCAGTGCCTGCAGTCCGAATGGGCCCGCAGTGCGCGCCAACAGCAGCCACTGGCCCTGCTGATGATCGACATCGACCACTTCAAGCGCTATAACGACCACTACGGCCACCAAGGCGGTGATGCCTGCCTGCGGGAGGTGGCCCAGATTTTGAGCACTTGCCTGTGCCGCCCCGGCGAGCTGCTGATGCGCTACGGCGGCGAAGAATTTGCCATTCTTTTGCTGGACACCGATGCCGTAGGTGCCAGCGTTGTGGCCCAGCGCTGCCTGGACCGTATCCGCACCGCGGCCCTGCCGCATGTGGCATCGCTGGTGTCCGACTGCGTCAGCTTCAGCATCGGCGTGGCCAGTACCATCCCATTCCAGAATACCGAGCCCGAGGACCTGGTAGCCCAGGCCGATGCCGCCCTGTACCAAGCCAAGCACCAGGGCCGCGCCCGGTATGTGTGTGCCCCCCAAGTTTTGACAGAAACCCTATGACCCCCATCCTCGAATTACGCGCCGGTGAACTCATCGCCACCCTGGCCCCCGCTGTCGGCGGTGCCATTGCCAGCTTTTATAGCCAGCGTGGCGACCAGCAACAGCACTGGCTGCGGCCCAACACGGCCCCCAACCCAGCAACCCCCTGGACCATGGCCAGCTATCCGCTGGTGCCTTACGCCAACCGCATCCGCGATGGCCGCAGCAGTTTTGGCCCGCGCGCGCTGAACCTGCCTGCCAACTACCCAGACTCAAAGCACGCCATCCACGGCACCGCCTGGCAGCAAGCCTGGCAAGTGGTCAGCCAAGGCAGCGACCATGCCACCCTGGCGCTGGACAGCCCGGCCGGTGTCTGGCCTTATTCCTTTCGCGCGGAGCAGCGGTTTACGCTGGATGCCCAGGCTGGTTTGACGGTGGTTTTGTCGGTCACCAACACCGACACGGTGGACATGCCGGTAGGCGTAGGCCACCACCCCTACGTGCCGCACCGCGCCGGTACGCGCCTGACCACTGACGTGCAAGCCATGTGGGGAGGCGATGCCGAAGTCATGCCAACCACCCTGCAAACACCTGATTTCTTGGCCGCCATGCGCAACGGTGTCACCTTGGACACGCTGGATTTGGACAACAACTTCATCGGCTGGAACCAGCAAGCCCGCGTGGATTGGCCCGACACCGGCACCGCGCTGGTAATGACGGCACAAACCCCGTTCGACTACTTCGTGCTGTACTGCCCCAAGGGAGGCGAAATCTTCTGCATCGAGCCTGTGACCAACTGCACCGACTGGATGAACCTGGCCCAGCAAGGCCAGGGCGACGTCGGCGGTCAGCTACTGGCCCCCGGTGCCACTCTGCACACCACCATGGGCTTGCAGCCCATCTGGCCAGCCTGAACGGCAAAGCGGGCTAAATGCTACATATTCAGTAGCTGCCTGCGCAGGTTCCGTATGCACCAGAGCCTGTTTTATCTAAAAATAAAGGCACAGATAGCGGTACTCTCCAGCACAGTCGCGCCCGATAAACTGCCTACGGCAGCCAGTGCGCCCCGGTCAACTCCTCTGAAGCTTCCCACAAACGGGCTGCCGCGTCGGCATCCCGCGCGGGCGCGGCCACGTTGGCCAGGTCCGGCGGCCCTTTGAGTTCATACCACCCGTCGGGGCCATAGTAGGCGCCGGGCTGGGCCTGCGGATCTACCGCCGCAAACAAGGTCGGCAGGGCACCCTGCGCCGCCGACTGGCTCACAAAAGGCTGTATCCACTGGTTGAGCTGGGCCAACAGTGGGCCCAGTTTCGGCCCGTTGGCAATCAGCTCGGTACGGGCAAACCCCGGATGCGCCGCGTAGCTGCCTAGGCCCCAGCCCTCCTGCGCGCTGCGGCGCTGCAACTCCAGGCTGAACATCAGCATCGCCAGCTTGGACTGGCCATACGCCGCCCAGGGCTGGTAGCGGCGCTCCCACTGCAGGTCGTCAAATTGGATGGCCGCGCGCCGGTGGGCAATGCTGCTCAGATTCACCACCCGTGCCTGGCCTTGGCACAGCAGCGGCAGCAGGCGGGCCGTCAGCGCAAAGTGGCCCAGGTAGTTGGTGCCCAACTGCAACTCAAAGCCGTCGGCCGTGGTCTGGCGCTGGGGCGGCATCATCACTCCGGCGTTGTTGACCAAAATGGCGATAGGCTGCGCCTCGGCCAACAGCCGGTCGGCAAAGCTGTAGACCGAAGCCAGGCTGGCCAGGTCCAAAAGCTCAAACCGTACCCTTGACTGTGGCAGCATGCGAACGATGTGTTTGACGGCATCCGCCCCTTTTTTGGCATTGCGCCCGGCCAGGATGACCTCGGCCCCGGCACCTAACAGTGCCAGCGCAGCCTCGAACCCCAGCCCGCCCACGCCAGTTACCACCACTCGCTTGCCGGTTTGGGGTGGGATCTTTTGAACAGTCCAATCCATCAACACTCCTTTATGTGTGAGTAATCACGCAACTAACAATTCAAAAAAAGTGTGCTACTTCGCTTGAGAAATACCGTTCCAGAGCATCTCGAAGCCCATCTGCCGGTAGTCGTCAGCGGCTTCAGGTTCGCGGGCCATAAATTCCATGGTCGCCTCTCCCAGGCTGGCCATACAGGCCCAGATGAAGGCCACCGGGTAGTCGCGCAGCATCCCGTTGGCCACACTGGCACGGAAGAGTTGCTCGATCTCCGCAAACGGCGCTGCCGCCACCTGCCGGGTTTCGGGGGTAATGGCGGCAGCTGTTTTCAACTGGTCCATCACGCGTTTTTTGGCGGGGTGGGCGATGCCCCAGCGGACAAAGCAGTCCCACACGTACTGCAGTTGCTGGCGAATGGCGGCATGGTGTGGAAAGCCTCCCATCATGGCATCGGCCATCTCGCGCTTGATCTCCAGGTACAGCGCGTTGACCAGCGCGTCCTTGGTTTTGAAGTAGGTGAACAACGTGCCCTCGGCCACCCCCGCCGCCTTGGAAATGGCCGACGTGGGTGTCGCCGCCAGCCCACGCTGCGCGATTACCAGGATGGCGGCATCCAGGATGGCGGCATGCTTGTCTTCGCTGCGGGGTCGGGCCATGGAACTTTGTTATTAATTGAGCAATTACTCAATTATAAGCAGATGGTCAACGGCGGCGAGATGTGCGCGCCAGGAAGACCAGCGCCAAGAGAGTGAAAAGGGCAAAGCAGACAAACGACCAGTTGGCGATGGAGCCGCCCAGAAAGGTCCAGTCCACCACCGTGCAGTCGCCGCCGCCCTTGAAGATCATAGGGATGGCGCGCTTGAGCGGAAAGGTTTCGATCATGCCGTACAGGTCGCGGCCACAGGTGGCGACTTCAGGCGGATACCACTGCAAGAAGCTTTGGCGCGCAGCCACAAATGCACCAAAACCAGCCACCAGCAGCAACAGCACCACGCCGCCGACTTGCAAGCCTTTTTTGCCGCTAGCGCTCACCACACCTGCGAGGACAGCTACTAAAACGAGAGCATAACGTTGTACGATGCACATCGGGCAAGGCTCCAGCCCCACCACGTGCTGCAGGTACAAACCAAAAGCCAGCAGGCCAATACAGCCCAGGCACACCAGCAGCCACACGCGGCGCGGGGCCGTATCTATCCAGTTCAACAACATCCATAGCTTTCAAAAAATGCCAGCTAGGTATGCAATCGCACTACACGCCAGCGGCTTCCTCAATAAACACCTTGGCGCGCCGCGGTGTCACCACCAGCGTATCGCCCTCTTGCACACCCAGATCCCGGAATTCTTGCGCCGGTAATTGCGCCTCCACCAGGTTGTCCTGCGTATTGTCCACGGCTTGGTTCGTCTCCAGCGGCGTAAGTTCCAGGCGGGCGATGGGGCCGATGACCAGTGCACGGGTCAGCGTGACCACCAAGCCCTGCGCGCCGGCTACGTAGCGCTGCACCTGCAGGTCGTGGGGCCGCACGTAGGCCATGGCCTTGGCATCTTGCGCCTGGCCGTGCTCGGGGGCCTGGATCTTGATGCCTTCGAGCTGCACCTCGCCCTCGTGAGCGCGGCCATGGAACAGGTTCACGTCGCCCAAAAAGCCGTACACAAACGGGCTGGCCGGGTGGTCCCAGACCTGCTGCGGCGAGCCGATCTGCTCGACCTTGCCTTTATTCATCACCACCACACGGTCGGCCACTTCCAGCGCTTCTTCCTGGTCGTGGGTCACGAAGATGCTGGTCACATGCAATTCGTCATGCAGGCGACGCAACCAGCGGCGCAGCTCTTTGCGCACCTTGGCGTCCAGCGCGCCAAATGGCTCGTCCAGCAGCAGTACCTTGGGCTCCACCGCCAAGGCGCGGGCCAGGGCAATGCGCTGGCGCTGGCCGCCAGAGAGTTGCGACGGGTAACGGTTCGCCAGCCAGTCGAGTTGCACCAGGCCCAGCAGTTCATGCACCTTGGCCTTGATCACGGCCTCGCTGGGGCGCTGGTTGCGGGGTTTGACGCGCAGGCCGAAAGCCACGTTTTCAAACACCGTCAAGTGGCGAAACAGCGCGTAATGCTGGAACACAAAGCCCACCTGGCGCTCGCGCACATGCACGTCGGTGGTGTCAGCGCCCGCAAAGTGGATGCTGCCTGCGTCCGGTGTTTCCAGCCCGGCAATGATGCGTAACAGCGTGGTTTTGCCGCAGCCCGAGGGACCCAGCAAGGCGACCAGCTCGCCGGAGGCTATGTCCAGGCTGACATCTCCCAAGGCGGTGAAGCTGCCAAACTGCTTGTGGATATTGCGGATTTCAATGCTCATTTTTTTCTTTCAATGGGCCGCGGCCAGTGGGCCTTTAAATGCAGTCGATGGGGACGATGGTGGTGCAGGAACATCCACACGAGGCTGCTCGGGCGGGGCTTCGGCAATCGCCTTCAGTTCGCGTTCGATGCGCCATTCGGCCACCGACTTGATCACCAGGGTCACCAACGCCAGGATGGCCAGCAGCGAGGCCACGGCGAACGCCGCCACCGACTGGTATTCGTTGTACAAAATCTCTACGTGCAGCGGCAAGGTATTGGTCTGGCCGCGGATATGGCCCGACACCACCGACACCGCACCAAACTCGCCCATGGCGCGGGCGTTGGTCAAGATCACGCCGTACAGCAAACCCCATTTGATGTTGGGCAGGGTGACATACCAAAAGGTCTGCCAGCCAGTGGCGCCCAGCACAATCGCGGCCTGCTCTTCGTCGTTACCCTGGGCCTGCATCAGCGGAATCAGCTCACGGGCGATGAACGGAAAAGTCACAAACACGGTGGCCAGCACGATGCCCGGCACCGCAAAAATGATCTTCAGGTCATGCGCCTGCAGCCAGGGGCCAAACCAGCCATTCGCACCAAACATCAGCACATAGACCAGCCCGGCCACCACCGGCGACACCGAAAACGGCAGGTCCACCAGCGTGGTCAAAAACGACTTGCCCCAGAACTCGTACTTGGCAATCGCCCAAGCCGCCGCCACACCAAACACCAGGTTCAGCGGCACGGCGATGCCGGTGGCCAGCAGCGTGAGCTTGATCGCATCCCAGGCATCGGGCTCTTGCAGCGCTTCAAAATACGCACCCGCGCCCTTGCGGAATGCCTCGGTAAACACCGCGGCCAGCGGCAATACCAGAAACAAAAAAAGAAACACCAGGGCGATGGTCAACAAGGTGTAGCGCACCCAAGCGGCTTCGGTGGTGCCCGCTTTGGCGCGGCGCACCGGTTTGGATAGGGCGCTCATGCCGCGGCTCCTGTGTGGCGGCGCTGCCAGGCCTGCAAGGCGTTGATCAGCAGCAGCAACACGAATGAAATGGCCAGCATCACCAAGGCGACAGCCGTGGCACCGGCGTAGTCGTACTGCTCCAGCTTGCCGACGATGATCAGCGGCGTTATTTCCGACACCAGGGGCATATTGCCCGCGATGAAGATGACCGAGCCGTACTCGCCAATCGCCCGGGCAAAGGCCATGGCAAAGCCGGTCAGCAACGCAGGGGCGATGTGCGGCAAGATGACGCGGGTGAAAATCTGCAGGCGGGTGGCGCCCAGCGAGGTGGCGGCTTCTTCCAGCTCTTTCTCCGCGTCTTCCAACACGGGCTGCACGGTGCGCACCACAAACGGCAGGCCAATGAAGATCAGCGCAATGACGATGCCCGCCGGGGTAAAGGCCAGCTTGATGCCCAGCGGCTCCAGGTACTGCCCCACCCAGCCGTTGCCGGCCAGCAGCGCGGTCAGCGAGATACCGGCCACGGCGGTGGGCAGCGCAAACGGCAGGTCCACCAGCGCGTCCACAATTTTTTTGCCCGGAAAGCTGTAGCGCACCAGCACCCAGGCCACCAGCAGGCCAAACACCAGGTTCACCAGCGCGGCAAACAGCGATGCGCCAAAGGTCAGGCGGTACGAGGCCATTACCCGTGGGCCGGTCACGGCAGCCACAAACTGGTCCCAGGTCAGGTTGAATGTGTTGAACACCAAGGCCGAGAGCGGAATCAGCACGATCACGCACAGGTAAAACAGCGTGTAGCCCAGCGTCAGCCCGAAGCCGGGCAGCACCCGCTTGGCCTTACCGGTTTTGGCGCGGGCCAGGGGGTTGAAAACCGCTGCCGTCATTTGGCACCGGGGGTGTAGATCTTGTCGAACTGGCCGCCGTCGTTGAAGTGCAGCTTTTGGGCCTCGCCTAGGCTGCCAAACATCTCATTCACTGTGAACAGCTGCATTGGCTTGAACACGGCCGAATACTTCTTCAGAATGGCTTCGTTGCGCGGGCGCAGGGCATGCTTGGCGGCGATTTCCTGCGCTTCGTCCGAGTACAGGTAATCCAGATATTCCTTAGCCAGCACCTGCGTGCCCTTCTTGGCCACGGTGCGCTCCACCACGGCGACCGGGTTTTCGGCCACCACGCTGATGCTGGGGTGGATGGCATCGACCTTGCCCGCGCCGAATTCTCGGTCGATGGACACCACTTCGGATTCAAAGGTCACCAGCACGTCGCCGATATTGCGCTGCAAAAAGGTGGTGGTGGCTGCACGCCCGCCCTGGGCCAGCACCGGCACGTTTTTGTACAGCTTGCCCACGAAGTCGGCGGCTTGCGCGTCGGTACCGCCCTTTTTCTTGGCATAGCCCCAGGCAGCCAGGTAGGCGTAGCGGCCATTGCCACCGGTTTTGGGGTTCACCAGCACCACTTGAATGCCGGGCTTGACCAAATCATCCCAATCCTTGATGCCCTTGGGGTTGCCGTTGCGCACCAAAAACAGCATGGTGGACGTAGTGGGCGAAGCGTTGCCTGGGAATTTCTTGTTCCAGTCTTTGGCGACTACGCCTTTATCGGCCAGAAAGTCGATGTCGGTGGAGGTGTTCATGGTCACCACATCGGCATCCAGACCCTCGGCCACCGAGCGCGCAATGGCGCTGGAACCGGCGTGCGACTGGTCGATTTTTACGTCTTTGCCGGTGGTTTTCTTGATGTGGGCCACGAAGGCGGCGTTGTAGTCCTTATAGAACTCACGCGCGACATCGTACGAGCCATTGAGCAGCGTGGTTTGCTGCGCTGAAGCGATGCCACTGGCGGCCAGCAGCAAACCTGCAAACAGGGACCGAACGGATGATTTCGAGCGAAACAGAGAGTTGGGCATGCGGTGACCAGACGATATAAGAGTAGTCCTCTATTGTCTGGCCCGCCGCTTCATTCTCAAACGACTGATTATTTGTTTGTTTAGCTGGATTTTGAATATAGAGGCAGATTAACGCCCCCGGCCGCCCCAACCACGTCCACCGCCACCGCCATAACCGCCGCCATGGCCGTAGTAATAGCCACCCGACAGCACCACCTGGGGCTGCACCACCACGCCGGGACCGTAGACACCGGGGCCGTAGGGCACGATAGCGCAACCTGACAAGGCAGCAACCAATACAAGAGCAGAGACAAGGGCACGCATGGCGGACTCCAGATAAGTAATGTCTATACAACGTGTGGCGGCCCATCTGGCCTACGCGCAGGGAATGAAGTTCTGTAAAGGCGACACGACCCTGCCTGCCAAGGTGCTTCAAAAGATTGCTAAAGTCGCCCCCTGCATTGCGGGCCCACCGGGCTCGCCCCTGTCAATACATCTACAAGGCTCCCACATGGCACGCATGGTCCACTGCATCAAACTCGACAAAGAAGCCGAAGGCCTCGACTTTGCCCCCTACCCCGGCGACCTGGGCAAACGCCTGTGGGAAAACGTCAGTAAGGAAGCCTGGGCCGCCTGGCTTAAGCACCAAACCATGCTGGTGAATGAAAACCGCCTGAACCTGGCCGACCTGCGCGCCCGCCAGTACCTGGCCCGCCAGATGGAGAACCACTTCTTCGGCAGCGGTGCCGATGCCGCACAGGGTTACG
>NZ_JBDTEM010000054.1:0-5857 GCF_039922535.1 Rhodoferax sp.
CCTTGAGCCATTCGGTCAAGAAAACGCGAGCCTCTTCGGCCCCATGGGTGCGGCGGGCGCTGTATTCAAGGTAGTTGATGTAGCGGCCAAACTCATGCAGGCCGTCCATCGCACGCTTGGGCACTGCAGCGGGCAGCATCCCGTTGAACAGCGCGCCAAACATGCTTTGTTTGTGCTGCGTGGCAAACGCACCCAGCGCCGCCAGCGTGGTGTGGCCAATGCCGCGCTTGGGCGTGGTGATGGCGCGCAAAAACGCCGGGTCGTCGTCGTTGTTCACCCACAGCCGGAACCAGGCGCACAGGTCGCGAATTTCGGCGCGGTCGAAGAAGCTGGTGCCGCCCGATACCTTGTACGGAATGCTCGCCTTGCGCAGCGCCTTCTCGAATGATTTGGCCTGGTGGTTGGCCCGGTACAGGATGGCGAAGTGGCGAAATTCCTGGTACTGCGGCCCCTGCACCACGGCGGCGGTGCCCGCGCGCAGGCTCTGGATACGGGCCACGGCGCGCTCGGCCTCGTGCTCTTCGTTGTCGGCATCCACCACCCGCACCGGTTCGCCTTCGCCCAGCTCGCTGAACAGGGTTTTGGGGTACAGCTTGGGGTTGGGGCCAATCACGTTGTTGGCGGCGCGCAGGATGGCGCTGGTGGAGCGGTAGTTTTGCTCCAGCGTAATCACCTTGAGCTGCGGAAAGTCGAGCGGCAGCTTCTTCAGGTTGTCCAGCGTGGCCCCGCGCCAGCCGTAGATGGACTGGTCGTCGTCGCCCACGGCGGTGAAGTGGGCCCGCTCGCCCACCAGGTGTTTTAGCACCTCGTACTGGGTGGCGTTGGTGTCCTGGTACTCGTCCACCAGCACATGGTTCAGCACCCGCTGCCACTTGGTGCGCACCTCTTCATGGTCGCGCAGCAGGCGCAGCGGCAGGCTGATCAGGTCGTCAAAGTCCACGCTTTGGTAGGCGGTGAGGCGCTCTTCGTACAGCGCCATCACGCGGGCGGTGATGGCTTCGCTGTCGTCTGCGGCCTGGGCGGCGGCCTGCTCGGCGTTTAGCCCCATGTTCTTCCATTTGCTGATGGTCCACTGCCAGGTGCGTGCAGTGGCCACATCGACGCTGCCGCCTGCGTCTTTCAAAATGCTGGTCACGTCGTCGGCATCCAGAATGCTGAACTGGGGTTTCAGGCCCAGCAGCTTGCCGTCTTCGCGCACCATGCGCACGCCCAGCGCGTGGAAGGTGCAGACCACCACATCCTTGGCATCGCGCCCGATCAGCGCCTTGGCCCGGTCGCGCATTTCCATCGCCGCCGTGTTGGTAAAGGTGATGGCGGCAATGCTCTTGGGCGGCACGCCGGCATCTATCAGGCGGCCAATCTTGTGCGTGATCACCCGCGTCTTGCCCGAACCCGCCCCCGCCAGCACCAGGCAGGGCCCGTGCAGGTAGTTCACAGCTTCTTGCTGGGCGGGGTTCATTCCGGCGGACATGGTGTGGGGGGAGGCTTTAGACAAAGCGTTGGATGATACAGAGGGCGGGCTGGTTGGGCGCGGCGCGGGGCTATTTTTTGAATGCCAAAAGTGGCACTGGCGCAGGTTCTACCTGCGCGGGAGGCTATGGTTTTGGTAGTGAAGGATGCGGTGGGTCAAGGCACCACGGACGGTAGCCCAGTGGGGTCAGATCATCCATGCGCGGCAAAAGGCCATTTTCAGCAAGGCTCGCCAACCGCATGCGTGCTCTGACCCCTCTGGGCGGTTGGGCATCGCAAAGACGTGATTTGCGTAACGACCAAAGCGGGGCGGAATAGGGGCGCGGGCTGCTGGTTTGCGGTGCGGCACGGAGAACCGCCCAGAGGGGTCAGAGCACAAATGCGGGCCCTTGCCGTTCTTGCCCCGCCACCACGGCGCGCGCAATTGTGATCTGACCCCTCTGGGCTCTGACCCCACTGGGCTCCGACCCCACTGGGCTAGACCCGTGGGCTACCGGGGCTTGGCAAAGCCCCCATCGGCCCAGGCCACCGCCGTGCTGCGGTTCAGTTTGAAGCCTGCGGCCACCTTGACTTCGGCCAGGGTGTCGCCGCCGTCGTCTTGCGCGCTCAAGGTGGCGTAGGGGTTGTCTTCGTCGGGGGTGATGTCCAGGTTCACCGTGACCCGGCCCATGGAGGCGGTGACGGTGATGCTCTGGTGCAATGTGGCGTGCAGTTGCTGCTCGTGGCGGCGCACGAACTCATTGGCGGTTTTGACCAACGTGTTGAATGCGTTGCCGTCCAGCGGTTTGGGGTTCTTTTTGTCGCGGCCCATGGTCCAGGGGCCGACCAGGGCGGGCTCGGGCTCGCCGTCTTTCACCATTGCCACCGCCCAGCCGTCGTCGTCTTCATTCTTGATGACCCGCGCTGTCCAGCCGTCGCCGGTCCACAGGCGGGGTTCCTGGATTTTGGGGGTGTCTTCGGGGGTCTCGGTCAAAGCGGTCAATGCAGGCAGTCAGTGGGAAGGATGGGGGGCGAATTTTAGGGCCAGCAGCGCCACCCCACACAGGCCCGCCCCGGCGTAAAACGTGGCGGGTGCACCCAGTCGGTCCCACAGCAGGCCCGCTAACACGCTGGCCAGTAGCAAGGCCACGCCACTGGCCAAGTTAAAGAAGCCATAGGCCGTGCCGCGCAGGGCGGGCGGAGCGGTGGCGGCCACCATGGTGGCCAGCAGGCCCTGGGTGATACCCATGTGCACGCCCCACAGGGCCACCCCGGCCAGCACCACACCCCAATGGCTGCTGTAAGCAAGCACCAGGTCGGCAGCCACCAGCACCAACAGGCCCAGCGCCAGCAGCTGGGTGTGGCCCATGCGGTCCGACAGCTTGCCAAACGGGTAGGCCGACGCGGCATACACGATGTTCATTGCCACCATCACCAGCGGCACCAGTGCCACGGGAATGCCGCCCTGTTGCGCCCTGAGCACCAGAAACGCTTCGCTAAAGCGCGCCAGTGTGAACACCGCCCCAATGCCCACCACCCACCAGTAGGCCGGGCCGAGGCTGCGCAGGTTGTGCCGGGTGATCGGGTTGCTGCGCTTGGCACCGGGCTGGGGCGGGGGCTCGTGCAGGCCCACAAATAGCAGTACCACCGCCATCAGGCCCGGCACCACGGCCACCCAGAACACTGCCCGGAAGTCATTCGCCCACAGCAGCATCAGCGCCACCGCCAGCAGTGGCCCGGTGAACGCGCCCACCGTGTCCAGCGACTGGCGCAGTCCAAATGCCGCGCCACGCAGATGGGGCGGTGTGATGTCCGCCACCAGGGCGTCGCGCGGTGCGCCGCGTATGCCTTTACCTACCCGGTCCAGCAGCCGGGCCGTGAGCACCATACCCATGCCGGGCGCGATGGCAAACAGCGGCTTGGTTAGCGCGCCCAAGCCGTAGCCCAACAGGGCCAGGCCTTTGCGCTTGCCCAGGTAGTCGCTCAAGGTGCCGGAGAAGACTTTGACGATCAGCGCCGTAGATTCGGCCAGACCCTCGATGATGCCGACCGACAAGGCGCTGGCGCCCAGCACCGTCACCATGAACAGCGGCAGCAGGCTGTGTACCATTTCCGACGAGATGTCCATCAGCAGGCTGACACAGCCCAGCACCCAGATACCGCGGGGGATTTGGTGCAGGGTGCTGGTGGGTTGCGCCATGGTCTTCAGCTTTTAACCCAGCCGCGACCGATGGGGAACACCATCAGCTTGCGGTACAGCTGTTGCAGCGCCCGGGTCAGGCCTTGGCCCCACCAGCGCCATAGCGGCGTGCTGATGCCATAGGCCAGTGCAGCGGTGCCGACGGCACCCAGCATGTCCAGCGGGAAGTGCACCCCCAGGTACACCCGTGCCCATGCCACGCCCATGCCCACCACCAGGCCAATAGCGCCCAGAGTCAGCTCACCC
Source organism: Rhodoferax sp. (assembly GCF_039922535.1). Classification (GTDB taxonomy): domain Bacteria; phylum Pseudomonadota; class Gammaproteobacteria; order Burkholderiales; family Burkholderiaceae_C; genus Rhodoferax_B. The sequence continues at coordinate 3,896 of NZ_JBDTEM010000054.1, forward strand.
GCCCATAACAAGGCTATGTCCACGGCAGCAAATACCGTGGCGTGGTCGCTTGGGAATGACGAGTCGGCCGCATGCGCTATCCATGTGGTGCCCAGGCCCGCCACGGACGGGCGGGGGTGCGACCACAGCAGGCCCACTATCTGGTTCAAGCCTACCGCCAGCAATGCCACCACGCAGGCCCGTACGGCCAAGCTGCGCCGTGCTTCACCGCCCCACAGCCATAAGGCCAACAGCAGTAGCGGCACCAGGTAAATCAGTCGCTCTGCGCACAGCGTCGCCAGCCCGATCCGCCAGCTGGGCGTATCGGGCCCTGCGTTCAGCAGCAAGAAAATTGCACGGTTCAATGCTTCTATAGATGCCATGGGCCTGTTTTTCTCAAAAAGTAGGCCACATGGGGCCAAGCGCTGTGAAGTCTAGCGCTGTCATGCTACGTGCTGCAGGGCCTGCACGGCGGCTTGCCGCAGTTCGCGCGCCATGCCGCCGGCCAGCGCCAAGCGGCGCAGCAGCCAGGGTGTCAGGTCTTTGGCCAGTAGCGGGTCGGGCCGGGGTTGGAACGGCTGGCCAGCGATGCTGGGCGCATCGGTGGGCGGCGGAGTTTCTTGTTCGGTTTCCGAGACCGCTAGCTCCAGGCCAATCTGCCGCGCCGCCTCTTGCAGCGCCGGGGTGGCCACCGCCATATCCAGCTGGGCGCGGCGCAGCAACAGCAGCGACTTGATGGCAGTCAGCTGGGCCAATAGCTGGTAGCTGCGTGCCTGCACCGCCTCCAGCGGGGCCAGCGGTGGGCGCACTTCATCGGGTTCGGCCAGGCTGCGCTGGGTGGCCATCGTCAGGGCCGACAGGCTGTCGTACGCTTCGCGCCGCGCCAGCCGCCAGGGCAGGTCGGAGCTTTGCGAGGGCTCGCCCAGCTCCAGGGCCAGCTTGGCGTGCTGTAACTGCGCCTGCAGGCTGCGCCGCACCAGGCCGGGCAACTGGCTGCGCTCCCAGGCTGGCAGCACGTAGCTGAACAGCCAGGCCAGCGCCGCGCCCAGCAGCGTGTCGCCCAGCCGCTCAAAAATGGCAAACGTGGGGGCTACGCCCACCAGCAGCAGGTGCGCCTGTAGCAGCCCGGCCAGCGTGGCAAAGATGCATGTAAACAGGTAGCGGCGCAGCGCAAACGCGTGGGCCAGCCCCATGCTGAGGGCAATCACCATAAACAGCGTGCGCGCGCCGGGGTGCGTGGCCAGCAGCGCCATCACCAGCAGACAGCCCAGCAGCGTGCCCGCCACCCGCGCATCGCGCCGCTGCAGGGTTTGCGCCAGGTTGCCGCGCATCACCACCACGATGGTGGTCAAGATCCAGTATTTGTGCGAAGCCCAGGGCAGGTGCAGCGACACGGCATAGCCCGCCGCCACCGCCAGCGTGGCCCGCAGTGCGTAGCGCAGCGTAGGTGCGCGCCAGCCCAGTTGCCCCAGCAGCGGGGCCCAGGCCCAGCGCGTGGGGCTGACGAACAGCTGCCACTGGGTGCGCACTGCCGCCAGCTCGGGGCTGGCATCGCCCCGCGCCAGCGCGGCCAGGTGCACGGCTTCGTCGTTGATGTGGCCAATGCGGTCGGCCATGTTGTGCAGCAGCGCGCTGGCGTCGGGCGTGCCGGTGTTCAGGGGCTCGGGCACGGCCTGCGCTGGCGGGCGCAGCGGCAGCACCCCGGCCAGCGCACTGCGCAGGTTGGCAATCGGCGCAATCGCCAGCATGCTGCGCCCCAGCAGCAGCGACAGGCTTAAGCCCTCCAGCTGCTGGGCGGTGGTGTTTAGCACGTGCTGCAGCGCGGGCAGGGTGGCGGTGCTGTCCTGGTGCTGCAGCAGCGTGTCCAGGTCCAGGTCGCAGGCCAGTTGGTGGTCGCGCGCCTCCAGCAGGCCCAGCAGCATGGCCGCCAGCCGGGTGCGTACCGGGGTGGTGGGCGACTCCAGCACCACGTCGCGGGTGTTC
>NZ_JBDTEM010000055.1:0-8757 GCF_039922535.1 Rhodoferax sp.
CCCCCCGCTGTTCCGCAGGAATCCCACCCCAATCAAACCCACCTGCCGCTGGTGCTCACGCCGCTGATCGGTCGCACGCTGGACGTGTCCAACCTCGACTCGCTGCTGGGCCAACACCGCCTGCTGACCATCGTGGGCGCGGGCGGCATTGGCAAATCGCTGCTGGCACAGTGGCTGCTACACGCCCGGCGCGGTGCCCACCAGCATGGGGTGGCCTGGGTTGATCTGGCAGCACAAACCGCCCCCGAATTTGTTGCCAGCACCGTCGCCGGGGCGCTGGGCCTGCAATCCGGCCATGGCGACCCGCTCAAGGGTCTGATGGAGGCCGTACGCCCCTTGTCGATGCTGATCGCCATCGACAACGCGGAGCATTTGCTCGACGAAGTCGCCCGCATCCTGCAAGCCCTGCACCAGGCTGCGCCGCAGTTGCAGGTGCTGGTGACCAGCCAGGCCCCGCTCAAGCTGGCCAACGAATGGGTCTACCGGCTGGACGCACTGGCCCTGCCCGAACACAGCGCACCGCTGGACGTGGCCCGCCACTATGGTGCGGTGGCCTTGTTTGCCCAGCGCGCCCAGGCGGCCGATCGGCGCTTTGAACTCGGCCCGCACAACCTGGGTACGGTGGTAGAGATTTGCCGCCGCCTGGACGGACTGCCGCTGGCCATCGAACTGGCCGCGGCCCGTGTGCCGCTGCTGGGCTTGGTGCCGCTGGCCAACTCGCTCAACCAACGGCTGCGCCTGCTCAACGGCGGTGGCCGGGGTGCGCCCGCCCGGCAAAAAACCCTGCGTGCCGCGCTGGAGTGGAGCTACGGTCTGCTGGATGCCACCGAGCAAACCGTGTTCCGCCGCCTGGGCGTTTTTGTGGGCGGCTTTTCGCTCGAAATGGCCCGCCAGGTGGTGGCCGACGACGTGCTGGATGCCTGGACCGTGGTGGACGTGCTGGGCGCACTGGTCGACCGCTCGCTGGTCATTGCCGATGGCGGTGACACACCGCGCTACCGCCTGCTGGACACGCCCCGCAGCTACGCGCTGGAGCAACTCACCGCAGCCCATGAAGAGCCCGTCCTGCGCCAACGCCACGCGCTGGCCCTGCGCCAGCTATTCGAGCAGGCCGACACCGCTTTTTTCAGCGGCCAGCAGCGCATCGACGACTGGTACACCGCCCTGGCCCCCGACCTGTCCAATGGCCGCGAAGCCCTGGCCTGGGCCATCCAGTTCGACCCGCAAACCGCGGTGGCCATCGCCCCCGGCCTGGCCGAAGCCCTGACCAGCGACCGCCGCCGCGAACGCCGCTACGTCTGGCAGGCCACGGCCTTGCTGGTCACCGACCAACTGCCGGCCGGTCTACAGGCCCGCTGGTCTAGCCGCGCGGCTTACTTCTGGGCCTACCGTCAACCCGCCCTGGCCTGCCGCCTGGCGCGCCGCGCCGCCAACCTGTACCGTGCCCAGCCCGGTGAAAAACGCAACCTGTACCACGCACTGGCAGCCCTGGTCTACGCCCTCACCTACGGGCCAGAACAGCGGCAGGAACAGCGCGAGGTGCTGGCCGAGATGTGGGCCATCGAAGACCCGGCCTGGCCGCCCATCGTGCGCAGCTACGGCCTGTTTGCGTCGCTGACCTGCAACTTCGTCGAAGGTGCCTTCGACCAAGCTATAGAGCAACTGCTGCAAAAAGCCTCACTGGACGCGCTGGCAGGCTATTCCGAGGCGCTGCTGCGCGGCGAAGACATCGTTGCCTACATGGAGCTGGCCGCGGGCCGGGTAGACGCGTCCATCGCCCGCTACCTCGCCCTGCAGGCCCGGCTGGCCAACACCCGCCACATGGCCACCCTGTTGCTGGTGCAGCTGCACCTGACCGGTGCCTGGCTGGCCAAGGGCGATACCGTGCAGGCCCGCGCGCTGATGGAAGCCTGCTGGCCGCAGGTGCTGCACTTTGATGCGCAGGTCTACGCCGTCGATAACCTGGCCCTGCTGGCTGCGCTGGAAAACCGCCCGCACACCGCCGTCCGCCTGCTGGGTTACGCCGACACCGTGCACGCCGCCCACGGCAAGGCCCGCGAAGTTAATGAAGCCCGCTGCGCCCAATGCGCCGAACACCTGGCCCGCGCGGTCGTCAACAACACGGCGTTTGACCGTCTGAAAACCCTGGGCAGTGGCCTGCGCCATGGCGACATCGCGCAGCTTGCTTTCGGTTTGCACGACGCAGTCTAAACAGCACGCAGTCTAAATTTATAAAACGCAGTCTGAATTTATAGAAAATAAGGCTCTTGCGCAGGTAGCACCTGCGCAGACTGCTACGCATTTCGTAGTAGATACATTTCTTGACAGTTTGCTGTAAGCCGGGTCCGATAGAAGCCTATCGGTACCCCATAACTATTCAGACAAGCGAGACCAGCGCATGATTTTCCAAACCGTGTTTTCACCCGGCCTGTGGCTGATGCGGCGCTTGCGCCTGGGCGGCAAGATTGTGCTGCTGGCTACGGTGCTGCTAGCTACGCCACTGGTGGTGCTACTGCAGGTCGCCCTGTCGGGTAGCAACGGCGCAGGCTTGGCCTGGCTCAGCGGGCTCAGCGTGCTGGTGTCGATCTACCTGTTGCTGGCCTTTTACGCCAGCTTCACCCAAGACCTGGCCCAGGTGCGCCAGGCCATGGACCAACTGGTAAAGGGCGATTTGCGCCTGCGTCTGGTGCAGCGCGGCACGGACGAGCTGGCTGCGCTGGCCGCCGCCACCCAGCAAATCGGCACCACCGTATCCGCCATGGTGGCCAATGTGCGCAGCAACGCGGCGTTTGTGGCGCATTCGGGCAAGAGCCTGGCCAGCGGCAATCGCTCCCTGTCCGACCGCACCGAGCAGCAGGCCGCCAACCTAGAGCAAACCGCCGCCAGCGTAGAACAGCTCTCCAGCACCGTGCAAGAAACGGCGCAAACCGCCAGCCAGGCCAACGCCCAGGCCGCCCGTGTGCGCGATGCGGCCGACCAGGGCGCGACCACCATGGCCGAAGCCATCGCCTCGGTAGAGGCCATCCAGGGCAGCGCCAAGCGCATGGACGAAATCGTCGGCGTGATCGACGGCCTGGCCTTCCAAACCAACATCCTGGCGCTGAACGCTGCCGTGGAAGCCGCCCGCGCGGGTGAATCCGGGCGGGGTTTTGCGGTGGTGGCCAGCGAGGTGCGGTCGCTGGCGCAGCGCTCGGCCGAGGCCTCGAAAGAAATCCGCCAGCTCATCGGTGCCTCCAGCACCCAGGTGGGCAGCAGCGTGCAAAAGATCCGCACGGCGGGCAGCAGCCTCACCGCCATCGTCGGCGGCATCCGCGATGTGGCGGCCAACATGGCGCAAATCTCCACCTCCAGCGCCGAGCAAAGCACCGGCCTGAGCGAAATAACCTCCGCCGTACGCCAGCTCGACGAAATCACCCAGCAAAACGCCCAGATGGTGGAACACGCCGTGACCCAGGCCTCAACGCTGGAACACCGCGCCTCCACCCTGGTCGAAGCCGTGGCCCTGTTCAAGCTGCAACAAGGCTCGGCCGAAGAAGCCATCACCCTGGTGGACCGGGCTCTGGCGCACCGCCGCCGGGCTGCCTCGCGCGACAGCTTTCTGCGCGACCTGACCCAGCCTACGCAGGGCTTTTTTGACCGCGACATGTACGTGTTTGTGCTGGACCGCAGTGGCAGCTACCTGGCCTTTGGCGGCAACCCAGCCAAGGTCGGCACCCGCGTACAGGACATCGCAGGCATCGACGGCGCAGGCCTGCTGCACGCCATCTACGCCCAGGCCGAACGCGAGCCCGGCTGGGTGGAATACGACATCACCAACCCCACCACCGGCCGGGTGCAAACCAAGATGTCGTTCGTGGTGCTGGTGGACGATGTGGCGGTGGGCTGCGGGGTCTACAAAAACCTGGTGCTCAGCTAAGGCCGGATTTATAAAAAATCAGCCTCTGGCGCTGACCGCACCTGCGTCACCAGCTATCCATTTAATAGCATAATTACCCAGCGCCTGGCGCAGTTGTCGATGGACCAGGTCTTAGGATTCGTTGGGTGCCGCTGTGCCCATGGGCATTCGCCGGGGCATCCGGCGGCATCGGCCAGGCGCACAGCACGGTGCCGTCCGGGCTGTTGAATAGGGGAAATCAAGCCTCCGGAAACACCCGGTTGCGACCGGCCGCCTTGGCCTGGTACAGCAAGGCGTCGGCCTGCTGCACCAGATCGCTGGCGCTCTGCTCAGGCTGCCATTGCGCCACGCCAAAGCTGGCGGTCAGGCCGATGCGCTGGCCCTCAAACCATACCGGCTCGGCCTGCAGCAGCTGGCGCAGGCGCTCGGCATTTTGCCGCGCTGTGGCCAGCACGGTTTCGGGCAGCACGACCAAGAACTCCTCGCCGCCCATGCGTACGGTCCAGTCGAGCCGGAAGCGCGTGGCGTTACGCAAATGCTCGGCCGTGGCGCGCAGCACGGCATCACCGGCCGGATGCCCGTACTGGTCGTTGATTTTCTTGAAGTGGTCCAGGTCCAGGCAGATCACCGAGAACGGCCGCTGGTAGCGGTGCGCCCGTTCGATTTCGTCCTGCAGCCGCGGCTCCAGCGTACGGCGGTTAAAGCAGCCGGTCAGCGGGTCGGTGATCGACAGCTGGTGGTTTGCCTCGACCAGTGCCTCTAGCTGCTGGGTGCGTTCGGCCACCATCTGGTCCAGATTCGCGATGTGCTGGCGCAAGCCGTTTTGCAGCTTGGAAAAGCCATCGGCTACCTGGTCGATCTCGTCCAGGCTGGCACGCCGCGGGCGGTCCAGTGCCAGCGGCTGGGTCAGGGTTTGGGGTGTCAGCTCGCGGGCGAATTCGGCCAGCCGCTGCAGCGGCATCTGCAGCTCACGCCGCAGCATGGTGGCGATCAGCCCGCAGATCAGCAGCGTGAAAATGCCGTAGCCGGCCAGCACCGTCCAGGCGGTGCGCAGCATCTCGTTCACCACAAAGTGCGGGTTGCCCCACAACTGCAACTCGCCGACCACGCTGCGGCCCTGCGGTGCCGGAATCGGCACGCGCAAGCTGCCGGGCTGGCCGCGCAGACGGGCATCGCCGGCCTCAAAAGTCTGGCCGGTGCCGGCCTGCAGCAGCACGTAGCCGATCTGCGGGCGCTGCGCAATCAGCTCCACCTGCTTCTGCACGGCGCGTGGCTCGATGTCCCACAGGCTGAAGGACAGCAAGGGCACGCTGGTTTTCGCCACCTCGTCGGCCAGGTTCCCGAACTCGGCCCGGTGGTGCTGCAGCATGATGGCCGCCTGCACCACAAACACCGCCACCATGCAACACAGCGACAGGCCCAGCGTGTTGCGGATCAGGTGCCCGGCTAGCGAGCGAAATGGCAGATTCGGCATGGTCGCAGCTCAGCGCAGCAAGGGTGCCAGGCCAAATGTGTAGCGCTTGAGCTTGGGATTCAGCATCTTGCTGAATTGGCGAAAGTCGATGCTGTTGTAGCGCTCGCCGAAGCGGGCCTCGAACTTTTCGGCCATCGCCGGGGTGAACAGCACAAACATCGAGCGCTCCAGCTGCAGGCCTTCGTCGATGAAGTCATGGCCGCGGTCGTAGTCGTACAGCATCACCAGCGCCCAGGCACCGGCCATGAAATGCCCGCCGGCCAGCGCCGTCAGACGGCCGGAACTGACGGCCTGCATCGCCTCTACCGAGGTATTGATGCCGCTGAACCACATGCTCTTGCCGGGCTGGCCGCCACGCTGCTCCAGCGTTTGCATTGCGCCAAAGGCCATCAGATCGTTGCCGGCCCAGACCAGGCGGGCGGCGGGATAACGGTCGTACAGCCAGGCGCTTTGTTCGGCGGCTTTTTCGCGGGTCCAGCCGGCGTAGACGGTTTGCTCCAGCACCACGTCTTTGGCCTCGGCCAGCGCCCGCTGCAGCCCGTCGTTACGGCGTACCGAGCTGGGGGTGGAGCGGTCGCCGCCCAGCGCCAGCAAATGCAGCTTGCCGTCCGGCGCCTGGGCCCGGGCCCTGCGCCCCTGTTCGATCAAGGCCTTGCCCGTCAGATAGCCGGCCTCTTCGGCCAGGGGCTCCAGGGTGCCGATCCAGTTCTTGTAGTGCTGGCGTGGCCCGCCGAGCTGGGCCTCTTCGGTCGGCGCGAGCCGGCTAAAAGCCACAAAACATTTGATGCCGGAGCCATCGAACAGGCGCAGCAACTCGGCGCCGGTGGCGTGGTCGTTGGAGAAAACCACGTAATCAGGCCGCTGCGCTACCGGCCTTGCGACGATGGCCCGGGCCAATTCGAACGCCCGCAGGTGGTCACGCTCAGCGTACTGCACTTCCAGCTGCATACCCAGGCTGGTGGCTGCGGCCTGCATCGCCTGCGCAGACGCGACCCAATAGGCTTCGTCGGATTTGCCGGGGTTGATGAACGCCACAGACACCGCGCTGGCGGGCCCGGCCAGCAACAGAGCCCAGGCCCACAGCAGGCATCGAATCAAGGTGTTATGCAACAACATCAGCTTCCTCAGAGTACAGGAGGCAAAAGGCCCGTGATGGCCACCAGCGGACTACCGCGCCGCCCGTGGGCGGCACGGTGGATCAAACGCGCTCTGTCACCCAGGCCTGTACCGAGGCCAGTGCCGCGGGCAGTTTGGCAGGCTCGGTACCACCGGCCATGGCCATGTCGGGCTTGCCGCCGCCTTTGCCGCCGAGCTGGCTGGCCACAAAGTTGGCCAGCGCACCGGCTTGCACCTTGCCGACGCTGTCCTTGGTCACGCCCACGGCGATCTGCACCTTGTCGCCGTCCACTGCGGCCAGCACGATGACCGCGGTTTTCAGCTTGTCTTTGAGCTTGTCCATGGTGTCGCGCAGGGTCTTGGTGTCGGCGCCTTCGAGCTTGGCAGCCAGCAGCTTGATGCCATTGATGTCGATGGCGCTATTCACCAGCTCGTCGCCCTGGCTGGAGGCCAGCTTGCCCTTGAGCTGGGCGACTTCTTTTTCCAACGCCTTGATGTTCTCCAGCGCCAGGGTGACGCGGGCTTGCAGCTCGGCAGGCTGCACCTTGAAGCTGCCAGCGGCCTGGGTTACGGTGCGTTCCAAATCCTGCAGATAGGCCAAAGCGCCTTCGCCAGTGATGGCTTCGATACGGCGGATGCCTGCGGCCACACCGCCCTCGCCCACCACCTTGAACAGGCCGATATCGCCCGTACGCTGCACATGGGTGCCGCCGCAGAGTTCTTGCGTGGTGCCGATGCTGAGCACGCGCACAATTTCGCCGTACTTCTCTCCAAACAGCATCATGGCGCCGGTTTTTTGGGCCGATTCGATGTCCATCAGCTCGGCCTTGGTCAGCGCGTTGGCCAGGATTTCGGCATTCACCAGGGCTTCGATCTGCAGGATTTGCGCGTCGGTCACCGGGGCGTTGTGGGTGAAGTCAAAGCGGGTGCGTTCGGCGTTCACCAGGCTGCCCTTTTGCTGCACATGCGTGCCCAGCACGGCGCGCAAGGCGGCGTGCATCAAATGAGTGACCGAGTGGTTGCGCTGGGTGGCGGCGCGCAGGGTGGTGTTGACCTGGGCCGTCACGCTGTCGCCCACGCTCAGCGTGCCTTGGGCCAGCGTGCCCTGGTGGCCGAACACATCGGTCTTGATTTTTTGCGTGTCGCCCACCTCGAAGCGGGCGCTGCTGGACACCAACACGCCCTCGTCGCCCACCTGGCCACCGGACTCGGCGTAGAACGGTGTGGTGTCCAGCACCACGGTGCCGGTTTGGCCTTCTTTTAGGCTGCTGGCGCTGGTGCCATCTATGTAGATAGCTACAACTTTCGCAGCAGACTCCAAAGCGGTGTAACCGACGAATTCATTCTCCGCGCCGGTGTATTCCAGTGCCCGGTCCATCTTGAACTTGCCAGCCGCGCGGCCCTTGGCTTTTTGCGCTTCCATGGCGGCGGTGAAGCCAGCTTCGTCCACCGACAAGCCACGCTCGCGGCACACGTCGGCCGACAGATCCAGCGGGAAGCCGTAGGTGTCGTGCAGCTTGAAGGCCACGTCGCCGGGCAGCACTTGCACGCCGCCCTCTAGGGCTGCGTTCAAGATTTCCATGCCCATGGCCAGGGTTTCAAAGAAGCGCTCTTCTTCCGCCTTCAGCACTTCGGTAATGCGCTCTTGCTGTGCCGCCATGGCCGGATAGGCCGCGCCCATCAGCGCCACCAGGTCGGGCACCAGCTTGTGGAAGAAGGGCTTGGTCTGGCCCAGCAGGTAGCCGTGGCGGACGGCCCGGCGGATGATGCGGCGCTGCACGTAGCCGCGGCCTTCGTTGCCGGGGATTACGCCGTCGCTGACCAGGAAAGACGTAGCGCGGATGTGGTCGGCGATGACGCGCAGGCTCTTGTGGCCCAGGTCTTGTTCACCGGTTTCGCGCGATGCGGCCTTGATCAACGCGTCGAAGATGTCGATTTCGTAGTTGCTGTGCACATGCTGCAAGATGGCGGCCAGGCGCTCCAGGCCCATGCCGGTGTCCACGCAGGGGGCAGGCAGCGGCGTGACCGAGCCGTCTTCGGCCATGTTGAACTGCATGAACACGTTGTTCCAGATCTCGATGAAGCGGTCGCCGTCTTCGTCCGGGCTGCCGGGTGGGCCACCGGGGATGTGGTCGCCGTGGTCGTAGAAGATCTCGCTGCACGGGCCGCAAGGGCCGGTGTCGGCCATCATCCAGAAGTTGTCAGACTTGTAGCGCCCGCCCTTGTTGTCACCAATGCGTATCACGCGCTCGGGCGGCAAGCCAATTTCTTT
>NZ_JBDTEM010000056.1:0-9963 GCF_039922535.1 Rhodoferax sp.
GCTATCCCTTTCTGATGGTGGACCGGGTGCTGAGCATCGAAAAATCCAAGTCCATCCGCGCGTTCAAAAACGTCACCATCAACGAGCCGTTTTTTGAAGGCCATTTCCCGCGCCGCCCGGTGATGCCCGGCGTGCTGATGCTGGAGGCGCTGGCCCAGGCGGCTGCCTTGCTGGCGTTTGACGCGCTGAACAAATCGCCTGACGACGACACCGTGTACTACTTTGCCGCCATCGACAACGCCCGCTTCAAGCGCCCGGTCGAACCCGGCGACCAGCTGATGCTGGACGTGGAGCTGGTACGTATGAAGTCCGGTATCTTCAAGTTCAAGGGCAAGGGCACCGTGGGCGACGAGCTGGCGGTCGAAGCCGAGCTGACCTGCGCCATGCGCACCATCGCTTAAGGATTGCGCGCGTGACCGCTATCCACGCTACTGCCCTGGTAGACCCGTCCGCGCAGTTGGACGGCTCGGTGTCGGTGGGGCCGTACACGGTGATCGGCCCGCACGTCAAAATCGGGGCGGGTACTACCGTTGGCCCGCACTGCGTGATCGAAGGCCACACCACCATTGGCCGTGACAACCGCATTTTCCAGTTCAACTCGCTGGGTGCGGTGCCGCAAGACAAAAAATACGCTGGTGAACCCACCGAGCTGGTGATTGGCGACCGCAACATCGTGCGCGAGTTCTGCACCTTCAACCTGGGTACTGTGCAAGACGCGGGCGTGACCCGCATCGGCCACGACAACTGGATCATGGCCTACGTGCACATCGCGCACGACTGCCTGCTGGGCGACCAGATCACCATGGCCAACAACACCACGTTGGCCGGGCATGTGCAAGTGGGCGACTGGGCCACCGTGGGCGGCTTGACCGGCGTGCTGCAGCGCATGCGCATCGGTGCCCACACCATGGTCGGCTTTGCCAGCCATGTGGCCAAAGACATACCGCCTTTTATGGTGGTGGACGGCAACCCGCTGGCGGTGCGCGCGGTCAACCTGGTGGGCCTGAAGCGGCGCGACTTCTCGGACGTGCGCCTGCGGGCCATCCGCGAGATGCATAAATTTTTGTACCGCCAGGGCAAAACCCTGGACGAAGCCCGTACCGCCATCCAGGCGCTGGCTGCCGAAGTGCCTGAGGCAGCGGCAGACGTAGCGCAGATGGATGCATTCCTGGGCAGTTCGGTCAGCGGTATCGCCCGTTAATGTCCGCCCCCCGCATCGCCATGGTGGCAGGTGAGGCCTCTGGCGATCTGCTGGCGGGCTTGGTGCTGGACGGCATGCGTGCCCGCTGGCCCGATTTGCAGGCTAGCGGCATTGGCGGCCCGCAGATGGCCCAGCGCGGCTTCCAGGCCCAATGGCCCAGCGAGCGATTGGCCGTCCACGGCTACAACATGGACGTGTTTCGCCGCCTGTGGGAATTGTTGGGCATCCGTAAAAAATTGCGCCAGAGCCTGTTGCGCGAGCGGCCCAACGTATTTATTGGCGTGGACGCGCCCGACTTCAATCTTGGGCTGGAAGCGGCGTTGAAAGAGCAGGGCATCCCCACCGTGCACTTCGTGTGTCCGTCCATCTGGGCCTGGCGCGCCGACCGGGTGGAAAAGATCCGCCGCGCCGCCGACCATGTGCTGTGTATCTTTCCGTTCGAGCCCGATCTGCTGGCCCAGCACGGCATTGCCGCCACCTATGTGGGCCACCCGCTGGCCAGCGTCATTCCGCTGAACCCCGACCGCGCAGCCGCACGGCAGAAGCTGGGTTTGGGCATGGATGACACCGTGGTCGCCATCCTGCCCGGCAGCCGCCGGTCCGAGATCAAATACCTGGCTTTACGGTTCTTTCAGGCTGCAGCGCAGATGCTACTTGCGCAGCCAGCTATTAAATTTGTAGTGCCCGCGATTCCTTCGTTGAAAACCGAAATCGAGGCGATGGCCGCACTTGCGGGCATGGCCGGGCGCATCCAGATCGTCCTCGGCCAGTCGCACACCGTGCTGGCGGCCTGCGACCTGACCCTGATCGCCAGCGGCACGGCCACTTTGGAGGCAGCGCTGTTCAAGCGGCCCATGGTGATTGCCTACAACATGCACTGGTTTTCGTGGCGGATGATGCAGCGCAAGCAGCTCCAGCCCTGGGTGGGTTTGCCCAATATTCTGTGCCGCGATTTCGTGGTGCCCGAGCTGTTGCAAGACGCGGCCACGCCGCAGGCCCTGGCAGACGCCTGCCTGCAGTGGCTGCAGCCTGCGGCCTCTGCGAGAATCGCGGCCCTTGAAGCCACATTCACCGCGCTGCACCACAGCCTGCAGCGCGATACCGCCCAGTTAGCCACCGATGCCATCCAAAAAATTATCGCTACCCGCGCAAGCTGAGCTGACCTGGCCCATACGGGGCCTGGTCGCCGGCGTGGACGAGGCTGGGCGCGGCCCGCTGGCCGGGCCGGTCGTGGCCGCTGCTGTGATCCTGGACGAACGCCAGCCGATTGCGGGCCTGGCCGACTCCAAAAAGCTCACCGCCAAACGCCGCGCCCAGCTGTTTGATGAAATTCTCGCCAAAGCCCTGTGCTGCTCGATTGCCGAGGCCAGCGTGGAAGAAATCGAAACGCTCAACATCTTGCAAGCCACCATGCTGGCCATGCAGCGCGCCGTGCAAGGCTTGCGCCTCAAGCCCGGCCACGTGCTGGTGGACGGCAACCGGGTGCCCGTGCTGGCCATGACCAGCGAGGCCATCGTTCAGGGCGATGCCCTGGTGCCCGCGATTTCTGCCGCGTCCATCCTGGCCAAGGTCACCCGCGACCGCTGGTGCGCCCAGGTGGATGCCGACTATCCGCAGTACGGCTTTGCCGGGCACAAGGGCTACGGCACTGCGGCACACTTGGCGGCGCTGCAGGCGCACGGGGCCTGCCCGCTGCACCGCAAAACTTTCGCACCCGTCACACAGGTGATGGCACGGATGCCTCTTACGGCGGTGCTGGCATGAGTTCCGATCCCATCACCCACATCCAGTCGCGCGATAACCCGCTGCTCAAAGAGTTGCGCCGCCTGTCGCAAGACAGCACGGCTTACCGCAAGCAGGGCCGCGTCTGGCTGGAAGGCGACCACCTGTGCCGCGCAGCTTTGGCCCGGGGCTGGAAACCAGCACTGGCTATTTTTTCAGAGTCTTTTTGGCCTCTAGCGCAGGTGCAGTATGCGCAGGCAGCTACTAAAACCATAGTATTGGCCGATACGCTGTTTGTCGACCTCAGCAGCCTGGAATCACCCGCCCAGATGGGTTTTGTGGTGGATTTGCCCGGCTCGGCCGGGCTGGACCCGGCAGCCGCGAGCGTCATCCTCGACCGGGTGCAGGACGCGGGCAACGTCGGCTCCATCTTGCGCAGCGCCGGGGCCTTTGGCTTTAAGCAAATCATCGCCCTCAAAGGCACGGCGGCGCTGTGGAGCCCCAAAGTCCTGCGCGCGGGCATGGGTGCGCATTTCGGTCTGCGCCTGGTCGAAGGCGTGGAGCCCGAGGCGCTGGATGCTTTGACCGTGCCGCTGGTCGTCACCAGCTCTCACCAGGGCGCGTTGTTGCAAGACCAGAAGCTGCCGTTTCCCTGCGCCTGGGCCATGGGCCACGAAGGGCAGGGCGTGGGCCCGGCCCTGCTGGCACGTGCCAAGGTATCGGTGCGGATCGGCCAGCCGGGCGGCGAAGAGTCACTGAACGTGGCTGCAGCGGCAGCGATTTGCCTGCATGCTTCGTCGGCAGGGCACGGATAGTTCGAGGGTTTGCCCGTGGTTTGGGCTGGGATCTGCAACAGTGCTCGGCTATAATCGTGGGCTTTCCCGCATCCCTGTACGCCTAGCGCCTGCCCCGCATCCCCCTCCAAAGCATTTGCAAGAGTTCTCTCTTGGTCAGCGTGGGCGTACCCGTAACTATTTCGGAGAACCCAGTGCTTTTGTCTCTCAAGGGAACCTTCCCATCCGCCATCTTGGCGCTCGCAGACGGCACGGTCTTTTTTGGCAACTCCATTGGAGCCCCCGGCTCCACCGTGGGTGAGGTGGTGTTCAACACCGCCATGACCGGCTACCAGGAAATCCTCACCGACCCCAGCTACTGCCAGCAGATCGTCACCCTGACGTACCCGCACATTGGCAATACCGGTGTCAATGTGGAAGATATGGAAGCCGCCCGCGTCCACGCCGCCGGTCTGGTCATCAAGGACCTGCCGCTGGTTGCCTCCAACTTCCGTAGCCACCTCACTTTGTCCGACTACCTGGTCCAGCAAAAGACGGTCGCCATCGCCAACCTCGACACCCGCAAGCTGACCCGCCACCTGCGCACCCACGGCGCGCAAAACGGCTGCATTCTGGCGCTGCCCGCAGGCCAGAGCGTCAATGCCGAGAACACCGCCCAGACCGTGGCTGCGGCCCAGGCTGCGCCCAGCATGGCGGGCCTGGACCTGGCCAAGGTGGTCTCCTCCAAGGAGTCCTACACCTGGACGCAGACCGAATGGAATCTGGTCGGTGGCTACGGCAACCAGGATGCGCCACGCTTCCATGTGGTGGCGTATGACTTTGGGGTTAAGTTCAACATCCTGCGCATGCTGGCCAGCCGCGGCTGCAAGGTCACCGTGGTGCCCGCGCAAACCAGCGCTGCTGACGTGCTGGCGCTCAAGCCAGACGGTGTCTTCCTGTCCAACGGCCCTGGTGATCCAGAGCCCTGCGACTACGCGATTGCCGCAGCAGCCACCTTGATCGAATCCGGCATCCCCACCTTCGGCATCTGCCTGGGTCACCAGATCATGGCTCTGGCCAGTGGTGCCAAGACCTTCAAGATGAAGTTCGGCCACCACGGTGCCAACCACCCGGTGAAGGATTTGGACGACAACCGCGTCAGCATCACCAGCCAAAACCATGGTTTTGCGGTAGATGCGAGCACGCTGCCCGCCAACCTGCGCGCCACCCACATCAGCCTGTTCGACGGCACGCTGCAAGGCTTGGCCCGTACCGACAAGCCCGCGTTCTGCTTCCAGGGCCACCCCGAGGCTTCGCCCGGCCCGCACGACATCAGCTACCTGTTTGACCGCTTCATCGCGCTGATGGAGAAAAACTAATGCCTAAACGCCTAGACCTTCAATCCATCCTCATCATTGGTGCGGGCCCGATCATCATCGGCCAGGCCTGCGAGTTCGACTACTCCGGCGTGCAGGCCTGCAAGGCGCTGCGCGAAGAGGGCTACCGCGTCATCCTGATCAACAGCAACCCTGCGACGATCATGACCGACCCGGCCACGGCCGATGTCACCTACATCGAGCCTATTACATGGCAGACGGTTGAGAAGATCATCGCCAAAGAGCGTCCCGATGCGATATTGCCCACCATGGGCGGCCAGACCGCGCTGAACTGCGCGCTGGACCTGTGGCACAACGGCGTGCTGGCCAAGTACACCGGCGCGGCCACCGGCAAGCCAGTGGAGCTGATCGGTGCCAAGCCCGAAGCCATCGACAAGGCCGAAGACCGTCTGAAGTTCAAGGACGCGATGACCAAGATCGGCCTGGGTTCGGCCCGCTCCGGTATCGCGCACAGCATGGAAGAAGCCTGGACCGTGCAGAAGACCCTGGGTTTCCCCACGGTCATCCGCCCCAGCTTCACCCTGGGCGGAACCGGTGGCGGCATCGCCTACAACTCGGAAGAGTTCGAGACCATCTGCAAGCGCGGCCTGGAAGCCTCGCCGACCAACGAGCTGCTGATCGAAGAATCGCTGCTGGGCTGGAAAGAGTACGAGATGGAAGTGGTGCGCGACACCGCCGACAATTGCATCATCGTCTGCTCGATCGAGAATCTGGATCCCATGGGCGTGCACACCGGTGATTCGATCACCGTGGCCCCGGCCCAAACGCTGACCGACAAGGAATACCAACTGCTGCGCAACGCCAGCCTGGCTGTGTTGCGCGAAATCGGCGTGGATACCGGCGGCTCTAACGTGCAGTTCTCCATCAACCCGGAAGATGGCCGCATGGTGGTGATTGAGATGAATCCGCGTGTATCGCGTTCCTCGGCACTGGCTTCCAAGGCCACCGGTTTCCCGATTGCCAAGGTGGCGGCCAAGCTGGCTGTGGGTTACACGCTGGACGAGCTGCGCAACGAAATCACCAATGGTGCTACGCCGGCCAGTTTCGAGCCCAGCATCGACTACGTGGTCACCAAGATTCCGCGTTTTGCGTTTGAAAAATTCCCCACGGCCGATTCGCGTTTGACCACGCAGATGAAGTCGGTTGGCGAAGTCATGGCCATGGGCCGCACCTTCCAGGAATCCTTCCAGAAAGCCCTGCGCGGCCTGGAAGTGGGCGTGGACGGCATGAACGAGAAAACCCAGGACCGCGAAGTCTTAGAAAAAGAACTCGGCGAGCCCGGCCCAGACCGCATCTGGTACGTGGGTGATGCGTTCGCCGCCGGCTGGACCGTGGACGAAGTGTTCGCACTGACCAAGATCGACCCCTGGTTCCTGGTGCAGATCGAGCAGATCGTGAAGATTGAGCTGGAACTGGAAACCAAGTCCCTCGAAGATATCGACGCCGCCACGCTGCGCGCTCTGAAGCAAAAAGGCTTCTCCGACCGCCGCCTGGCCAAGCAGCTCAAGACCACCGATACCGCTGTGCGCAATGCCCGCCGTGCCCTGGGCGTGCGCCCGGTCTACAAGCGCGTGGACACCTGCGCGGCAGAGTTCGCCACCGACACCGCTTACCTGTACTCCACCTACGAAGCCGAGGGCGGCGAGTGCGAAGCCGCGCCCACCGACAAGAAGAAGATCATGGTGCTGGGCGGTGGTCCGAACCGTATCGGCCAGGGCATCGAGTTTGATTACTGCTGCGTGCACGCCGCGCTGGCCATGCGCGAAGACGGGTACGAGACCATCATGGTCAACTGCAACCCCGAAACCGTGTCCACCGACTACGACACCAGCGACCGCCTGTACTTCGAGCCGCTGACGCTGGAAGACGTGCTGGAAATCGTCGATAAGGAAAAGCCTTTCGGCGTGATCGTGCAGTACGGCGGGCAAACCCCGCTGAAGCTGGCGCTCGACCTGGAGGCCAATGGCGTGCCCATCATCGGCACCAGCCCCGACATGATCGACGCGGCCGAAGACCGTGAGCGCTTCCAGAAGCTGCTGCACGAACTTGGCCTGCGCCAGCCACCCAATGCCACGGCCCGTACCGAGCCCGAAGCGCTGGAAAAAGCCGCCGCCCTGGGCTACCCCCTGGTGGTGCGCCCCAGCTACGTGCTGGGCGGTCGGGCCATGGAAATCGTCCACGAGCAGCGTGACCTGGAGCGCTACATGCGCGAGGCCGTCAAGGTCAGCCACGATTCGCCGGTGCTGCTGGACCGCTTCCTGAACGACGCTATCGAATGCGACGTGGACGCGATCTGCGACGGCACCCGCGTGTTCATCGGCGGTGTGATGGAACACATCGAACAAGCCGGCGTGCACAGCGGCGACTCGGCCTGCTCGCTGCCACCGTATTACCTGTCGGCCGAGACGGTGACCGAGATCAAACGCCAGACCACCGCTATGGCGCATGCGCTGAAGGTGGTGGGCCTTATGAACGTGCAGTTCGCCATCCAGCATGTGGACGGCCAGGATGTGATCTACGTGCTGGAAGTGAACCCACGTGCCTCGCGTACCGTGCCGTTTGTGAGCAAAGCCACCGGCATCCAGTTGGCCAAGGTGGCCGCGCGTTGCATGGTCGGCCAGTCGCTGGATACGCAGGGCATCTTCAAGGAAGTGACTCCGCCGTATTTCAGCGTCAAGGAAGCGGTGTTTCCGTTCGTCAAGTTCCCCGGCGTAGACACGATTCTCGGCCCCGAGATGAAGTCCACTGGCGAGGTGATGGGCGTGGGCAAGACCTTTGGCGAAGCCTTTGTGAAGTCGCAAATCGGCGCGGGCACCAAGCTGCCGCGTTCTGGCAAGGCGTTTGTGTCGGTGAAAAACAACGACAAGGCGCGTGCCGTGGAAGTGGCGCGCGGTTTGGCGGCGCTGGGCTTTGATTTGATTGCCACCAAGGGCACGTCGGTGGCGTTCCAGGCTGCGGGCATTGCCTGCACCACGGTCAACAAGGTCACCGAAGGGCGCCCGAACATCGTGGACATGATCAAGAACAACGAGATTGCCTTGGTCATCAACACCGTAGAAGAGCGCCGCAACGCAATTGCCGATTCACGCCACATACGCACCTCGGCTTTGTTGGCCCGCGTCACCACGTTTACCACCATTTTTGGTGCCGAAGCGGCGGTGGAAGGCATGCAGTACCTGGACGACCTCGGTGTCATCTCGGTGCAAGAGATGCATGCCCAATTGACCGCTTAAACCCGCGGCTTGAAGAGAAATTTCGAAACTGACTATGGCTACTACCCCCATCACTAAGCGCGGCGCTGAGTCCCTCAAGGCCGAGCTACACAAACTCAAGACCATTGAACGCCCCTGGGTCATCAACGCGATTTCCGAAGCCCGTGCCCAGGGTGACCTGAGCGAAAACGCCGAATACGAATCCGCCAAAGACCGCCAGGGCTTCATTGAAGGCCGTATCCAGGAGGTGGAGAGCAAGCTGTCTACCTGTCAGGTTATCGACCCCGCCGCTTTGGATGCGGGTGGCCGTGTGGTGTTCGGTGCCACGGTCGATCTGGAAGACGAAGACAGCGGCCAGGCCGTGCAGTACCAGATCGTCGGTGAAGACGAGGCCGACCTCAAGCTGGGTCGCGTCAACGTCTCCAGCCCGATTGCCCGCGCCCTGATTGGCAAGGAAGTGGGCGATACCGCCGAGGTGAACGCACCGGGTGGCATCAAGCGCTATGAGGTAATGGCTGTCAGCTATATCTGATCGCTATTGACAACGTGATGCGCCAACGTTTGCCCGTATTGCTGGCGGCCCTCTGGTGGGGCAGCCTGAGCACGCTGGGCTTTATGGTGGTGCCTATGTTGTTTGCCGTGTTGCCCACCCCGGCCATGGCCGGTGGCATGGCCGCCAAGCTGTTTACGGCGCAGACCTGGCTGTCGATGGCCTGCACGCTGGTCTTACTGCTAGTTTTGAGGTCAAAACAGAGTCTGGCGCAGATAGCACCTGCGCACGAAGCTACTATTTTTGTAGCATTCGGGTTATTGGCTGCAGTGCTGGTGGAATTTGCCATCTCGCCGCACATCGTGGCGCGGGAGAATTTGGCTTTGTGGCATGGCCTGGGGAGTGGCCTGTATTTGCTGCAATGGCTTGCAGCGGGCGCAACACTGTGGAAAGTGTCGGCCCCCAGCGTCTAAATAAGGTCTAGATCAAGTCTGGCTGCGTTTCTTGAGGCTGGTTTTGGGCTTTGGTTTGGCGCGCTTCACCGTGCCGCCTGCGGTCAGGCGTTGGTTGCCCAGCACGCGCAGTGTTTTCACTTCAG
Organism: Rhodoferax sp.; assembly: GCF_039922535.1. Classification (GTDB taxonomy): domain Bacteria; phylum Pseudomonadota; class Gammaproteobacteria; order Burkholderiales; family Burkholderiaceae_C; genus Rhodoferax_B. The sequence goes on from NZ_JBDTEM010000056.1 coordinate 9,394, forward strand.
GCCGTTGGCCACCACGGGTGCTGTGCTTGAGCACCTTGAAATCGCGTGGTCCGGCCATGCGGTTTTCGTCCACTTTGCGTTCTTTGGTGATTTCGGGTTGCGGGCGCCACAGCACCAGCAGCTTGCCGATGTGCTGGATGGGGGCCGCGCTGAGTTCGTCGACCAAAGCCAGGAACATGGCTTCGCGGGCGACGCGGTCGTCCGAGAAAACGCGGACCTTGATCAGGCCGTGGGAGTTCAACGCGAGGTTGACTTCTTTGACGACAGCGGGGGTGAGGCCGTCGCTGCCGACCATCACCACAGGGTTTAAATGGTGGGCTTCGGCGCGGTGCACCTTGCGCTGGGCAGGGGTAAGTTGTATTTGAGACATGTGCGTATTATCAAGGCCAAGATGAAAGTTAAAACACAAAGTAAAAAAGTCAACAAGGCGTGGCTTAACGACCACGTCAACGATCCTTATGTCGTGCTGGCTAAACGCGAGGGATATCGCGCCCGGGCAGCCTATAAATTGAAGGAAATCGACGAGACTTTTCACCTTATCAAGCCCGGTCAGCTGGTGGTCGATTTGGG
>NZ_JBDTEM010000057.1:0-7941 GCF_039922535.1 Rhodoferax sp.
GACAACTCTGACATGTCGATCGAAACATCGGTAGACCAGGTGTTGGGCTGGTGGCAAAGCAAGCAGCCGTTTGGTTCAAACTAAACGGCACAAGCCCGCTCTGCTGCCCCAGCCGAGTGGTTTTTAACCCTGTAACCCCGGTGGTCCCCCGACCGCCAAACCGCCACACCAGACTCCAGCGCGAGTGCAATTCCGCACCCGCCAACCCTGTGCTGTGGACTAGGAAAACCATGTCAGAATCATTTGCAGACCTCTTTGCCGAATCGCTAACCCGCACGGAAACGCGCATTGGTGAAGTCGTCACCGCCGAAGTCATCCGTATCGAACACAGCTTTGTGGTCGTTAACGCTGGCCTCAAATCCGAAGCCTACGTGCCTTTGGAAGAATTCAAGACCGACAAGGGCGAAGTTGAAGTCCAAGTTGGCGAATTCATCTCGGTGGCCATCGTCGCCATCGAAAACGGCTACGGCGACACCATCGTCAGCCGTGACACCGCCAAGCGCCTGGCTTCGTGGATGTCCTTGGAGAAATCCCTGGAATCCGGCGAATTCGTTACCGGCACGACCAGCGGCAAGGTCAAGGGCGGCCTGACCGTTCTGGTCAACGGCATCCGCGCATTCCTGCCCGGTTCGCTGATCGACACCCGCCCCATCAAGGACTTGTCTCCCTACGAGAACAAGACCATGGAATTCAAGGTCATCAAGCTGGACCGCAAGCGCAACAACGTGGTGTTGTCGCGCCGCGCTGTGGTCGAAGCGTCCATGGGCGAAGAACGCGCCAAGCTGATGGAAACCCTGAAAGAAGGTTCCGTAGTGCATGGCGTGGTCAAGAACATCACCGAATACGGTGCGTTCGTGGACCTGGGCGGCATCGACGGCCTGCTGCACATCACCGACATGGCATGGCGCCGCGTGCGTCACCCATCGGAAGTGGTGACGGCTGGTCAAGAAATCACCGCCAAGATCCTCAAGTTCGACACCGAAAAGAACCGTGTGTCCTTGGGTCTGAAGCAAATGGGCGACGATCCATGGATGGGCGTGAACCGCCGCTACCCACAGTCGACCCGTCTGTTCGGCAAGATCACCAACATCGCCGACTACGGTGCATTCGTGGAACTCGAACCCGGCATCGAAGGCCTGGTGCACGTTTCCGAAATGGACTGGACCAACAAGAACATCGCTCCCGCCAAGCTGGTTTCGCTGGGCGACGAAGTCGAAGTCATGGTTCTGGAAATCGACGAAGACAAGCGCCGCATCAGCCTGGGCATGAAGCAGTGCAAGGCCAACCCATGGCAAGAATTCGCGCAAGACACCAAGCGTGGCGACCGCGTTAAGGGTCCGATCAAGTCGATCACCGACTTCGGCGTGTTCGTGGGCCTGGCTGCCGGTATCGACGGCCTGGTGCATTTGTCTGACCTCTCGTGGAACGAAACCGGCGAAGCCGCCGTGCGTAACTACAAGAAGGGCCAAGAAGTCGAAGCCATCGTGTTGGCCGTGGACGTGGACCGCGAACGTATCTCTTTGGGCATCAAACAGCTCGACAGCGATCCGTTCACCACCTTCACTACCATCAACGACAAGGGCCAGATCGTGACCGGCAAGGTCAAGACCGTGGATGCCCGTGGCGCTGAAATCGACCTGGGTGAAGACATCATCGGTTACCTGCGCGCTTCCGAAATCAGCCGGGACCGCGTCGAAGACGCACGCAACGTGCTGAAAGAAGGCGACGAAGTGACCGCTGTGGTGGTCAATGTGGATCGCAAGACCCGCAACATCCAGCTGTCCATCAAAGCCAAGGACGCTGCCGACCAAGGCGAAGCCATGGCTGCTCTAAGCCAGGCTTCGGCCCGCGAAAACGCTGGCACCACCAGCCTGGGCGCTCTGCTGCGCGCCAAGCTGGACAACAACAATTAATTTGTTGCTGACCTAGGCTATTGCCAAGCCGATCCGACTCGCAGGGGCGAGCGGGTCGGCTTTATTTATAACCCGACAGGGTTTACGCAATTTTCTCCACCCACGGGGTGCATTGCGTAAGTCCTTTTGAAACCCAAATCCCTCCATGACCCGATCCGACCTTGTTGAAGAACTGGCCGCCCGATTCAGCCAGCTGACCCACCGCGATGCCGAACACGCCGTGAAGACCATCCTGGATGCCGTGGGGGACGCACTGGTGCGCGGCCACCGGGTTGAAATCCGCGGCTTTGGCAGCTTCTCCATCAACCGCCGCCCGCCACGCATGGGCCGCAACCCGCGCAGTGGCGAAAGCGTGGCCATTCCCGAAAAGCGGGTACCCCATTTCAAACCCGGCAAGGCCCTGCGCGAATCCGTAGACTTGCATACCGCTGAGATCGAGGCACGCGCGCTGCGCGAATCCCGCGAATGAGGTTTTTGCGTAGATAGAATGCCCAGAAGATGGAGGACACCCATGAAGAATCTGGTCCGGCTGCTTAAGTGGTTACTTAAGGCAGCCATTTTTTTTACCCTGTTTGCATTTGCGCTGAACAACCAGCAGGACGCGGTCGTGCACTTTTTCTTTGGCACACAATGGCGCGCGCCCATGGTGCTGCTCATCCTGACGGCTTTCGCGGCCGGACTGGCACTTGGCATCCTGGGCATGGTGCCGCGCTGGTGGAAACACCGCGTGGTCGCCAAAAAGGCCCAACAACCCATCCCGGCACCCGCCAACCCTGACACGCCCCGCACGGAACCCATCGCCCCACCCCATGGACTTTGACCTCAGTTGGATTTTGCTGGGCTTGCCGATTGCTTTTGTACTCGGCTGGTTGGCATCGCGTTGGGATTTTCGGCAGCTACGCCTGGACAACCGCTTGGCCCCAAAGGCCTATTTCAAGGGCCTGAACTACCTGCTCAACGAACAGCAAGACAAGGCCATCGACGCCTTCATCGAAGCGGTGCAAAAAGACCCCGACACCTCGGAGCTGCATTTTGCCCTGGGCAACCTGTTCCGCCGCCGGGGAGAAACCGAGCGCGCCGTGCGCGTGCATGAGCACCTGCTGTCGCGCGGCGACCTGAGCGCCACCGACCGCGACCGCGCCCAGCACGCGCTGGCGCAAGATTTCCTGAAAGCCGGTCTGCTCGACCGGGCCGAAGAAGCCCTGCGCAAGCTCGAAGGCACGGCTTACGAGGCCCGAAGCCGCCTGGCTTTGTTGTCGATCTACGAACGTTCGCGCGACTGGCCCGACGCGTCCGAAATTGCCCACAAGCTGGAATCCGCAGGCCAGGGCAGCTTCAGCGGACGCCAATCGCATTACCTGTGTGAACAAGCTGCTACCCAGCCCGAAGCCGCCCAGGGGTTGCTGGAAAAAGCCATCGCCATCGCCCCGCAGGCTGCGCGGCCACGCATCGACCTAGCCATCCTGCAGCAACAAGCAGGCCAACTGGAAGAAGCCTTCAAAACCATGCTAACGCTTGCAGAATATGCACCAGCAGCTATGCCTTTAGTAGCAGCACGAATTGCCACCATCGCCAGCGCAGCCGGGCTCACCGACAGCGCGCTGGAGATACTGGAGGCCAGCTACACACACACTGCCTCGCTGGACGTGCTAAAAGCCATTCTCGGCCTGCAACTAGGCGCCGGAACGCCGATGATTGACGTGCGCATGCGCTACATCCAGCATCTGGAGCGAGAACAATCTCTGGTGGCCGCCGCCCGCTGGATCGCTGGGGAAAAGCTGGAGCATGAGGAATTCCATCCCCAAATCCAGCGCGCTCTGGACCACGCCGCCGCCCCTTTGCAGCGCTACCGCTGCGCCGCCTGCGGGTTTGAGGCCAAACAGCATTTTTGGCAATGCCCTGGCTGCCAGGCCTGGGACAGTTACCCCGCCCGCCGAGTAGAAGAACTATGACAAAGCTTTCAACCCTTTCCCGCTCCAAACTAGCCCAGGCCCAGGTGCTGGTGGTCGGCGATGCCATGCTGGACCGATACTGGTACGGCGCGGTGGACCGCATCAGCCCCGAAGCACCGGTACCGGTGGTGCGCGTCACGCGCGAAGAAGAGCGCATGGGCGCTTCAGCCAATGTGGCCTACAACATCGTGTCGTTGGGGGCGCAGGCTTCGTTGCTGACGGTGGTGGGCGACGACGATGCCAGCCACAAGCTGGAAAAGCTGGTCGCCCAGACCGGCATCCGCCCCTACTTTGGCCGCGATGCAGAACTACAAACCACGGTCAAGCTGCGCGTGATTGGCCGCCAGCAGCAGCTGCTGCGCATGGATTTTGAGAACACCCCCAAGAGCGAAATCCTGGCCTCGCAATCCGCTACCTTCGCCACCTTGCTGCCCGCGCACCAGGCGGTGCTGTTCTCCGACTACGGCAAGGGCGGTCTGGCCCATGTGGGCGACATGATCGCGCTGGCGCTGTCCAGTGGAAAAAAGATTTTGATCGACCCCAAGGGCAGTGACTACTCACGCTACAGCCGCGCCACCGTCATCACCCCCAACCGCGCCGAGCTGCAACAAGTGGTGGGTAGCTGGAGCAACGAAGAACAACTGCGCACCAAGGCGCAAAACCTGCGTAAAGAGCTGCAACTCGAAGCCCTGCTGGTCACCCGCAGCGAAGAAGGCATGACGCTGTTTGATGCCGCAGGTGAGCTGCACGCCAGCGCCCAGGCCCTGGAGGTGTTCGACGTGACCGGTGCCGGCGACACCGTGATCGCCACCCTGGCCGCCCTGGTGGCCGCGGGCCTGAGCCTGCGCGAAGCCATGCCCCTGGCCAACCGGGCGGGCAGCGTGGTGGTGGGCAAATTCGGCACTGCCACCGTCAGCTTTGATGAACTGTTTACCAAGGAATCGCTATGACCCGCATCGTCGTCACCGGAGCTGCTGGCTTCATCGGCAGCAACCTCATCAAAGGTCTGAACGCACGCGGCATAACCGACATCATCGCGGTCGATGACCTGACGCAGGGCGACAAATACCGCAACCTGGCCGATCTGCAGATTGCAGACTACGTGGATGCCGACGTGTTCTACACCCGCTTTGCCCAAGGCGGCTACGGCAAGGTCGAAGCCGTGTTCCACGAGGGTGCCTGCAGCGACACCATGGAAATGGACGGCAAGTACATGATGGACAACAACTACACGCTGTCCTGCAAGCTGTTCGATGCCTGCCACGCCCAGGGCACGCGCCTGCTGTACGCCTCGTCGGCGGCCACCTACGGCGGCTCGGCCAGCTTCATCGAAACACCCGAGTTCGAGCGCCCGCTCAACGTCTACGGCTATTCCAAACTGCTGTTTGACCAGCGCATGCGCCTGCTCTGCGGCCGCGGGTTCGACCGCAACCCGCACCAGGTGGTGGGTTTCCGCTACTTCAACGTCTACGGCCCACGCGAGCAGCACAAGGGCCGCATGGCCAGCGTGGCTTTTCACCAGTACCACCAGTTCAAAGCGGACGGCAAGGTCAAGTTGTTTGGCGAGTACGGCGGCTACCCGGCGGGCGGGCAGATGCGCGACTTTGTGTTTGTCGACGACGTGGTAGCGGTCAACCTGTGGTTCTTTGACCACCCCGAAAAGTCCGGCGTGTTCAACCTCGGCACCGGCAAAGCCCAGCCTTTCAACGACATCGCCCACGCCGTGATCAATAGCTTGCATGGCCAGCCGGTCAACGCAGCAGATGCCGTGTCTGCCGGGCTGCTGGAATACGTGCCCTTTCCTGACGCGCTGCGCGGCAAATACCAGTGCTACACCCAGGCCGACCTGAGCGCCCTGCGCGCCACCGGCTGCGACCACCAGTTTGCCGATGTGCACACAGGGGTCACCCGCTACGTGCACACCTTGCTGCAAAGCTGACCGGTGTACGCCGCCTCGGTCCCCGTCTTCCAGCGCTACCTGGGCCAACTGGCGAAGATGGTGGATGCGGGTGCGGCCCAGGGCTGCGACCTGCAGGCCCGGCTAGTGCCCGACATGCTGCCGCTGGGGCTGCAGATCGACATCGCCACCCAGTTCGCCCTGCGCGCTTGTGCGCCGTTGGCCGGGCTGGAGGTGCCACCTTTTGGCCAAGGCAGCGCCTCGTTTGCAGAGCTAGAGGCCCGCATCCGCCAGGCCCAGGCGTATCTGGCAGATCTGACCCCTGAACAGATGGCCGGTGCGGCCCAGCGCCCATGCACCGACCAGGCAGGTACAGCCACGGTGGCTTTGTCGGGAGCAGAGTTTTTATCCCAATACGCTCTGCCCAACTTCTTTTTTCACCTCACCAGCGCCTACGCCCTACTGCGCCAGCAAGGTGTGCCACTGGGCAAGGCGGACTTTGACGGCTGGCATGTGTATTGAAATCAGGACATGAACATCCCACCGTCCACATTGACGGTCTGGCCGGTGATGTAGGCCGCATCGTCTGACGCGAAGAAGCTGACCAGCCCCGCCACATCTTCGCCGGTACCGGCGCGGCCCATGGGGATGCCCGCCACCCATTCCGCCATCAGTTCACCGGGCTGGTAGTCGCCCATCAGCTTGCCCCAAGCTGCATCGTTATAAGCCCACATATCGGTGGTGATGATGCCGGGACAAAAGGCATTTACCGTGATGCCCGTTTTGGCCAGCTCCTTGGCTAGGCTCTGGGTAATACCCACTACGCCGAATTTGCTGGCCGCATAGTGCGGCGTAAAGATGAAGCCCTGGCGCGCCTGGCCGGATGCGGTATTGATCAAACGCCCCTTCTTGCCAGCCGCTCGCATACGTACAGCAGCCTCCTGGCAACACAAGAAAACACCCTTGGTGTTCACGGCCATGACCTTGTCCCACTCATCTTCCGTCAGATCCTCCAGGCGGGCAACGGTGATGACACCGGCGTTCTGCACCGAGATATCGACCTCGCCCAACTCCTGCGCTACCTGCGCATACATGGCTTTGACCTGGACACGATCAGTCACATCCAGCACCACCGATATCGCTTGGGCACCGGCATCGCGCAAGCCCTGCGCGGTTTCATGCACCAGCGCTTCATTCGCAGCCACGCATACGCGCGCGCCCTCGCGGGCAAACCGTTCGGCAATGCTTTTACCAATACCCCGGCTACCACCGGTCACCACCACCACTTTGTCTTGAAATCGCTTAAACATAGTCAATCCTTACCAGCAAACAAAGCCACCGTCCACGATCAGGTCCACACCGGTGCAAAACGATGCGGCCTTGCTGGCCAGGAATACCGCTGGGCCCACCATTTCGTCTACCGTCGCCATCCGACCCATCGGCGTATCGCGCTCAAAAACCTTGCATTGTTCGGCCACTTCCGGGCGTGCGTTCATCGGCGTCATGGTGTAGCCGGGGCTGATGCTGTTCACGCGCAGGCCGCGGTCGCTCCACTCCATCGCCAGGCTCTTGCTGAGATGAATAACCGCCGCTTTGGAGCTGTTGTAATGCGCCTGCATCAGGCCCCGGTTAACGATGCTGCCCGACATGGACGCAATGTTGATGATGCTGCCACGGCGGCGTGGCAGCATCACGCGGGCCTGGGCCTGGCAGGACAAAAACACCCCTTCGACGTTCACCTGCATCATGCGTTGCCACTGCTCCTGCGGCATATCTTCGGCGGCCGTGGCATTGGCGATACCGGCGCAGTTGACCGCCACCGCCAAAGCACCCAAATCCTTCTCGGTGGCGGCCACCGCAGCCGCCAGATCTGCCGCCTGGGTCACGCTGCCTTCCAGGGCCAAGGCGCGGCGGCCCAGTGCATGAATCCGCTCTACCGTACTGGCCAGTCCGACGCTGCCTGCCAGGTCAAAACACGCCACGTCGGCCCCGGCCTGCGCCAAACCCACGGCGATGCGCTGGCCAATGCCGCTACCGGCCCCAGTGACAAAGGCAACTTCGCCGTGCAAGTCAAACAAATCCATGAAATCTCCTCTTTCAACATGAAACAACTTGCGCGGCGTGGGGTGCTTGGCACCCAAGTACGTGCAAGCTATGGATGGTCCAGCAGGTGCTGGGC
>NZ_JBDTEM010000058.1:0-8860 GCF_039922535.1 Rhodoferax sp.
GTCACCATGATGATGACGGGAAGTGGGTTTCCGGGAAGCTCTTCTTTAATCTGCGATGCCGCAGCCAAACCGTCCATTCCGGGCATCCGCCAATCCATCAGCACTACGTCGTAGGGGGTTGCCAGCGCCTGCGCACGTCTTACGCTTTCAACGCCGGCAGCGCCGCTGCTGGCACCGTCTGCAACCCAAGCCATCGTCTCCAGGGTCTTGATGAGAATTTCGCGGCTCAAAGGGTTGTCATCGACCACCAGCACACGTAGTTTTTGCGGAAATGCGGCGCGCGTCGCTGCCGGTTCGGTCGTTTCGCCCACAGCCAATGTGATGTCAAACCAGAAACGGCTGCCTTTTCCCAGCTCACTTTCTACCAACAAACTGCCCCCCATCAAGGCCACCAGCCGCTGGCTGATGATCAAACCCAGGCCGGTCCCACCAAAACGCCGTGCGGTGGACGCCTCAGCCTGCGTGAAGCCATCGAAGATGCGCGTGAGCTGCTCTGGGCTCATGCCGATGCCGGTATCCATAATCTCTACCCGCAGCGTCAAATCGTCCGCCACACGCGCCCTTTGTGCCAACCGGATCACCACTTGCCCGTGTTGCGTGAACTTCACCGCATTGCCCGCCAGATTGATAAAAATCTGCTGCAAACGCAGTCGGTCGCCGTACAAAAGGGGCGGTAGCGCGGGGTCTATTTCAAAGATGACTTCGACGTCGGTAGTGCCTTCGTTGCCACTGAGCACCACCGCCAAATCGCGCATCAGCTCTTCGAGTTCAAACGGGTACAGATCCAGCTGCAATTTCCCCGCCTCCATCTTGGAAAAATCCAGAATGTCATTGAGCAACCCCAGCAAGGATTTGGCAGCGGATTGGGCTTTGCCCACATAGTCGCGCTGCCGACCGTCCAGCGCGGTTTTCTGCACCAGTTGCAGCATGCCCAGCACGGCGTTCATGGGGGTGCGAATTTCGTGGCTCATGTTGGCCAAAAATTGGCTCTTGGCGCGGTTCGCTGTGTCTGCGTCGTCTTTGGCCAGTTGCAGCTCGGCGGTCTTTTGCCGCACCCGCGATTCCAGTTTTTCCTTGGCCCGCAGAATAGACCCCGACATGGCGTTAAAAGCGCGGGTAGCCTGGGCGATTTCGTCATTGCCAACCACATTCAGTTGCATGCCTGCATTGCCACCGCTGATTTGCTGCGCCCCATGGGTGAACTGCGTCACCTGGCGTAACAGGTAACCACCCAGCACATACGAGAACACCGCGACCAAGGCAATTTCCAGTCCCGCAATAACCAAGCTCCAACGTTGTGCCGATGCCAAGCTTGCCTCTAGATCCTGGACATCAAAGCCCACTTGAACCACCCCAAATTGCGTGCCCTGCACCGCAATCGGCGCATCCACTGAAAAAACGAAGTCCGGCGCATCCGCCACACTGGATGAGCGTATGTACGGAACCCGCAGAAATTGCGGTTTTCCCGCTTGCGCCAGCACCTGCTGGCGTGCGTCCAGAATGCGGGCAAATACGATGCCGCGGCTGGAACTTAACAAGTCGGCCGCAGATTGAAGGCGCTCCAAGTCGGAGCTGATGACGCCATCACGGACCATGGCCGCAAATGTGCCCGCCGTGACTTCGGCATGCAAAGCAAGTTGGCGCTCGTTGGAGTCGTGCAGAAAGCGTGTCACACCCACAATCAACACTGCCAGCATGATGACCTCAATCAAGGCGATGCCGAGTATGGTCTTGACACGAAAAGAAAGGACCATGCTGGGTCTGCGCACGGCTAGGGCTCGATTTTCAAGTGGGCATCTTCGGGCCGGATCTTCAGACTGCGCACATCGTCCCAGTCCTCATCCTTGGCCGCTTCGAAGCCCGTGAATCCAATGCCCTTGAGCAATTCTTGGCCGCGAGGATCAGCACCCATCTCGCGCATGGCTTTCCAGAGCTGCGCCCGCACCGCAGCGTCCAGACCAGGACGGGTGGCAATGGCATGGGGCGTGAACTCTCGGGTTTCCCAAAGAACACGCAACTCGCTTCGCACGCTTTCATCCAGCAACTCCAGGGTCCGGGGAATTCCACCACCGCCAGGAAAGAGGCCTTTGGCAACGCTGCGGTAGACCGAATTGTGGGAATTGACAATCTTGGGTGTAAAGGCAATACCACGCCCGCGCAATTCGGCTTGCACCAGCAAGCTGGCCGCGAACGCAGCAGGCGTGGGAAAGGCAAGCGTCTTTCCGGCCAAATCGCTCAGGCTCTTGACCGGGCTGTCTTTCTTAACCACCACAATGCCTTTGATGCGGTCGCCCTTGGCGCGCGACAGTGCCCGATAGCCGGGGTGTGCGCTGAAGACCGTGTAGTGGTAGGGATTCATGTAGGCGACGTCGTACTCACCCGCGGTCAAACGCTGCTCAAAGCTGGGCACATCCGGTGCTGTGACAAACTGCAGGTGCAAGCCCGAACTCTGCGAAAGCCAAGCCAGCACGGGCGTCCAGGCTTCGGCAAGCTGCGTGGCGGACTGCTGTGGAACGATTGCGAATGTCAACGTCTGTTGGCCCCACGCCGGAGAGACCAGACCCAACAGCAAAATGCATTGGCTCGCGAGGCGGAAAATAAAATGCATGACCGATCTCCTGGAGCTATGAAATTGGGTCACCCGAAGCCACCCGCTTACAACCAAGTCGCTCCGCCGTTAGCCGGTAGGGTGTGACAAAAAATTGCAGCCTCAAAAAAATGGACCTCGCCGAACAGAATAAATCCTCCTACAAGTCTCCGTGCAGATTGCGGAAGATGCTGCGAAAATAATAGCACCACTGACCTCACGGGTTGAAGTATGGCACCGAAGACCGTCTTCGAAAATCACGCTTTCCCTGAGTGGGTGGTATGAAGTTCCAAGCTTTTTCCGTCCACCGGCGCACCAGTCGGCACGCTGATCTTCGGTAGCGGTTGACGATGGGGTCCGCAAACTTGGCGACGGCTTCCGCGTGCGGCCACCGGTGGAATAAATTTATTTACGCGCCACGAAATGGTCGCCCGCGCCCTGGGGCAGCCTCAGGGTGTCCAGCAGCCCGGCCAGCGCCACCGTGGCGGCCACCACAAAAGCCAGCTTGTACTCGAAGGCCGACGTGGCCAAACCCAGCGAACCCGACAGCTCTTGGCCCAGGCGGATGGACATCGCCCCCAGGGTGATGCCCGCCGCCATGCTGACCTGCGAGACGACGTTGAACAGCCCGTTGGCGTCGGCCATCTGCCGCTCGGGCACGTCAGCATAGGCAATAGTGCCCAAGCAGGTGAACTGCATCGAACGCGTCATGCCGCTCACAAACAACATCGGCACCAGCACGGCGGCTGGCGTGGCGGGGCCGACCAAAGCCCAGGCAGCCAGACAGAGCCCGGCCAGCAGCCCATTCCAGAGCATCACCGGGCGGTAGCCGAAGCGCCGCAGGATCGGTGTGGTCACGCTCTTCATGGCCAGGTTGCCCGCGAACATCACCAACAGCCAAAGGCCCGAATGCAAGGCATCCATCCCTAACCCGAGCTGGAACATCAGCGGCAGCAAAAACGGCAGGCTGCTGATCCCCATGCGCGAGAAGGAGCCCCCCAACATCACCGCGCGAAAGGTGGGAATACGCATCGGTGCCAGGTCCAGCATTGGGCTAGCGGAGCGGCGGAAATGCCGCAGCGCGGCAGCCAGCAAAAGTCCCCCGCCAATGAACACCAACAGGTTGACCACATCCACCGCGTTGGTCAGTTGCTCCAGCGCGCCGAGCAAGGCGAACATGCCACCACCGCACAGCACAAAGCCGGTCCAGTCAAAGGGTTTGCGCACCGTGGGCTCCAGCTTCGGGATCAGCCACAGCGCCAAGCCAAAGGCCGCAATGCCCAGCGGTACGTTGAGAAAAAAGATCCAGTGCCAGCTGGCGTGGTTCACGATGAAGCCACCCAGTGGCGGCGCAAGCACCGGAGCCACCAGCGCGGGCCAGACCAGGTTGGACATAGCCGCCATGCGCCCGCCCTGGGGTGTGTGGCGCAGCACCAGCAAACGCCCCACCGGCACCATCAGCGCCCCACTGGCGCCCTGCAGCACCCGCAAGCCGACAAAGGTGTGCAGATCGGTGACCAGCCCGCAGGCCACCGAGGTCAGCGTGAAACCGGCGATGGCGCAAGCAAACACCTGGCGCGGGCCGAGCCGGTCCGCAATCCATCCACTGACCGGGATGAACACGCCCAGTGCCAGCAGGTAGGCGCTCATCGCCACGTTCAGCTGTACCGCCGGCACCCCAAACGAATGCGCCATGTCCGGCAAGGCCGTGGCAATGATGTTGCCGTCCAGCACCTCCATGAACATCGCGCCGGTCACCAGAAAAGTCACCCAGCGCAAACGCGCGCCTTCTAGCGTGCGCATGTGGCACCCCCTGCATGCCGCCACTTAGGCAACACCCACTGGCGACACACTCTGACAATCCAAACCATAGCGCACGTCTCCTTCTAATCTTTATAAGACATTTTGCCCTCTACCGTAGATAGGGCCTGCGGCGGAAGCTATACATTCAATAGCAACATACAGCCACGCAGTCGGCACACACCTCCATCTGCGTTGATCCCATGCGGGGGCTTGGTGCCAGACCTGCATCACCCCCGCTCCTGCCCAAGATTTTGCCGCACCACGCGAGCCACAGTGCGTGGCCGCTGCCCGATGTGCCTGGGCGCAGCCAGCAGCGCATGGCAACGACTTTGCAGTTCTTTACGCCGGAACGCGGGGGCGGCATGCAATGTGTCACCGGTATGTCACTGCCCGTTCATAACCTCAAAGTCTCTTCAACCCCACGCGCACTACAACATGAAAAAACCCTCTGGTTCCGTACCCTCTGCGGGCCAAAACACATCCCCCGAAAACGCCACGGGCCAACGCATCAGCCGACGCAACATCCTGCTGGGCGGTGCCGTGGGCATGCCCCTGGTGGCCTTGACGGGTTGCGGCGGCGGTGACGACGGTCCGGTGGTGGCTTCGGCCGCAGACATCGACGCCGCCCTGAAAGCCAAGGTCAAGACCATCGTCGTGATCTACGGCGAAAACCGCAGTTTCAACAACCTGTTTGCCAACTTCCCCGGTGTCGAAAAGCCGCTGTCGGGCCTGCTGCCTGCGGACTACCAGCAGCGCGACCGGGACGGCACCACGCTGCTGGCGACTTTGCCCACCGTGCCCAACGGCTGGCTGACCGTCGCCCAGACCGCCAATGGCACGGCCTACGCGGCGGGCCAGCAGTACCAGACAGGTCTGGCCAACGGGCCTTTTGCACTCAAGGGCCCTTCGGGCGAAAACCTGCCGCTGACCCTGGTCCACCGCGATCTGTGGCATGTGTTCTACCAAAACCAGATGCAGATCAATGGCGGCAAGAACGACCAGTTTGCCGCCTGGGCCGACTCCGGTGGCTTCACCATGGGCTATTACGCTAACACCAGCTACGGCCTGCGCCTATGGGAACTGGCGCTCGACTATGTCTTGTGCGACAACTTCTTCCAGGGCGCATTCGGCGGCTCTTTCCTGAACCACCAGTACCTGGTTTCTGCCACCGCACCGCGCTACCCCAACGCCGACACCAGCATTGCCAAAGGCATCATCGCCACCACCACCGATGGCACGCCCACCGGTACCAAACTTAAGCAGCTGGCTAGCTCACCGGCCAGTGCGATGACCGGCATTCCCACGTTCGGCCCGAGCTCCATGACACCCACCGAGACCTTGGCCGACGGCAGCCGACTCAGCTACTGCGTGAACACCATGTTCCCGCCGTACCTGCCCACGCCGACCTCGTTCACGCTGGACAGCACCGGTACCACCGTGGACCTCACCTTGGCCAGCAACGCCTCGGTTGTGCCACCGCAAAGCCATGAACACATCGGCGACAAGCTGGACAAAAAAGGCATCGAATGGGCTTGGTATGCCGGGGCCTTCCAGCAAACGCTGGACCAGCATGGCGCCAACATTTCCACCGGCGTGCCGGTGGTGCCCAACTTCCAGTACCACCACCAGCCCTTCAACTATTTCAAGGACCTGGCACCCGGCACGGCCGCCCGGACCAAGCGGCTGCGCGATGGCGGCCTGGGCGACGACGAGAGCACCAACATCTTCTTGTCGGATGCACGTGCCGGCAAGCTGCCCGCGGTCACGTTCTACAAACCCCAGGGCAATCTGAACATGCACGGCGGCTACACCGACGTGGCCTCGGGCGACCAGCACATCGCCCACGCCATCTCCGTACTGCGCAGCAGTCCGCAGTGGAGCAGCATGGTGGTGGTGATCACCGTCGACGAAAACGGCGGCTGGTGGGACAACGTGGCACCGCCCCAAGGCGACCGTTTTGGTCCAGGTTCGCGCGTCCCTGCGCTGGTGGTCTCGCCGCTGGCCAAAAAGGGCTTTGTCGACCACACGGTGTACGACACTGCGTCGATCCTGCGCCTGGTCACCCGCACCTTCGGTCTGGAAAAACTCGACGGCCTGCAGACCCGTGACGCCGCGATGACGGCACGCGGCCAAACGCCGATGGGCGACCTGACGAATGCGCTGAACCTGGTCTGACGCTGGCAATTGGGCCAACAAAAAAGCCCTGCAACTTTACAGTTGCAGGGCTTTCGTGTTTTGGAGGAGACGGAGGGATTCGAACCCTCGATGGAATTTTAAGTCCCATACTCCCTTAGCAGGGGAGCACCTTCGGCCACTCGGTCACGTCTCCAAGACCAATATTATCGCACGACTTTTAGCCCTTTATGAACGCGAAGCAACTTTCATCGCTCGGAGTGCTCCGCACCCGAGTCGATGAAAGTCAGGCCACCGGCTGGTCAAGTTCAAAAGCTTTGTGCAGCGCGCGCACAGCCAGCTCCATGTACTTCTCGTCGATCACTACCGAAGTCTTGATTTCGCTGGTGGAAATCATCTGGATGTTGATGCCCTCCTCAGACAGGCAGCGGAACATCTTGCAGGCCACGCCAACATGGCTGCGCATGCCGATACCGACGATGCTGACCTTGCAGATCTTGGCATCGCCAATGATCTCGGTGGCACCCAGCTTGGGCAGCACTTTTTCCTTCAGCAAATCGACCGTCTTGGCAAAATCATTGCGGTGCACGGTAAAGCTGAAGTCGGTCTTGCCGTCTTTGCTGACGTTCTGGATGATCACATCGACTTCGATGTTGGCATCGGCCACGGCACCCAGAATTTGGTAGGCGATACCGGGGGTGTCGGGCACGCCCAGCACGGAAACTTTGGCTTCGTCGCGGTTGAACGCGATGCCCGAGACAATGGCTTGTTCCATATTTTCGTCTTCTTCAAAAGTAATCAGGGTGCCAGATTTGGCTTCAATGGCGATGTCGATATCCCACGGGGTAAAGCTAGACAGCACCCGCAGCGGCACTTTGTATTTGCCGGCAAATTCGACCGAGCGAATCTGCAGCACTTTGGAGCCCATGGAGGCCATCTCCAGCATTTCTTCAAAGCCCACGGTCTGCAGACGGCGCGCTTCGGGCACCACACGCGGGTCGGTGGTGTAGATGCCATCCACGTCGGTGTAGATCAGGCATTCGGCGGCCTTCATGGCGGCGGCCACGGCCACGGCCGAGGTGTCACTGCCGCCACGGCCCAGCGTGGTGATGTTGCCCGCCTCGTCCACGCCCTGGAACCCGGTGACGATGACGACCTTGCCCGCTGCCAGATCGACGCGCACTTTGTGGTCGTCGATGGATTCGATGCGGGCCTTGGTGTGGGCGCTGTTGGTCAGGATTGGCACTTGCCAACCTGCGTAGCTGACCGACTCCATACCCTCGCCTTGCAGCGCAATGGCCAACAAGGCCACCGACACTTGCTCGCCGGTGGAGGCCAGCATGTCGAGCTCGCGCTGGTAGGCTTCGGTGAGTTTGGCGGGTGCCAGCTCTTTGGCCAGGCCGAGCAGGCGGTTGGTTTCGCCGCTCATGGCGCTGGGGACCACCACCATCTGGTGGCCCGCGCGCGCCCATTTGGCGACGCGCTTGGCGACAAGGCGGATGCGCTCGGTGGAGCCCATCGACGTGCCGCCGTATTTGTGAACGATCAATGCCATGGAATGTAGAAGACGCTAAGAAGTGGAGTGCCCGAGGGCACAAATTACGAGAGGTCTGGAAGCGCCGCAGAAACGGTGTCCAAAGCCTTGGAATTGTACCAATCCAGCCACAGGCCCCGCCGCACGGCGAAGCCTGCGCCCACTTTGATGTGGATTTTTTGGCCACGCGTGGTGCAGGCGGCGATTTGGTGCTGCAGCTCGTGCAGTTGTGCGGTGCTGGGCGTGGTGTGGTGGCGGCCCGTGAGTCAGTGCCGCAACACATTGGCCTGGCGAGCGTATGACAGGCTTTGCAGCGCGGCAATCTTGGGTGGATGGCCCACGGCAAGCAAATCTTGCTCCGCCACTTCCACCAGCACGGTTTGCGCCTGCGCGGCATGCGCGGCGCTGCGGGCAAAGGTTTCGCGGAACTGCGGAAACGCGGCCTCCAGCACCGGCAGCAGTTGGGCGCGGATGCGGTTGCGGGTGAAGCACTCGTCGGTGTTGGTCGGGTCCGTCACGTAGGCCACGCCGCGCTGGGCTAGCCAATCGCGGATGTGGTCGGCCCGCACGCCCAGCAGCGGGCGGTGGTAGTGGATGCCGTCGCGCTCCCAGCGGGCGGGCATGCAGGCCAGCCCCGGCAGGCCCGCACCCCGGCTCAGAGCCAGCAGTAAAGTTTCCGCTTGGTCGTCGGCATGCTGGGCCAATACTATGGTTTTGATAGCTGCCTGCGCAGGTGCTTCCTGCGCCAGGGCCCTAAAAGCCTTATAACGTGCTTTGCGGGCTGCGTCCTCCGGGCTCTCGCC
>NZ_JBDTEM010000059.1:0-14116 GCF_039922535.1 Rhodoferax sp.
AGACCCATTTCCACCCAACGCGGGGCCTCGACCCAGCCTCCGTTCGGGCCGGGGCGCTTATCTTGCGGCCACTGGGTCTGCACCGGGTGCAGGTACAGGTCCTTGTGCGTCAGCACGTGCAAAAACACCGGTAAATCGTCTAGCGCCACCGTGCCGACCGATGCCGCTAAGGCGTCCCGACTGTGGAACACCGGCAGGCAGTACAACCCCGCCCACACACCTGCATCGGGCCGCCGCTGCAGCCACACCCGACCCGCCGGGTCTTGCGCCCACAGCAGCCACCAGGATTCGGTGCTGCGCTTGAGCTTGCGGGTTTTGACCGGGTACTTCTCCGGTGCGCCTTCGCGCTGGGCCTTGCACACCGGCTGCACCGGGCACAGCAGGCAGGTGGGCTGGCGCGGCGCACACACGGTGGCCCCCAGATCCATCAGGCCCTGGGTGTAACGCGGCATGGTGTCCAACCCGGCCTGGGCCGGTAACAGCGCGGTAGCTTGGTCCCACAGCG
This sequence comes from Rhodoferax sp., assembly GCF_039922535.1. GTDB lineage: Bacteria > Pseudomonadota > Gammaproteobacteria > Burkholderiales > Burkholderiaceae_C > Rhodoferax_B. Next base: position 506 of record NZ_JBDTEM010000059.1, read on the forward strand.
CCCGCTCGTTGGCGGCCACGGCCAAATCGGCCCCAAAACCCAGCACCCGGGTCAGCACGCGTTTGACGTTGGCATCCAAAATAGCGGCCCGTTCGCCATAGCAAAACGAGGCAATGGCGGCAGCGGTGGAACGGCCAATGCCGGGCAGGGTTTGCAGCAGCTCGGCCGTGGGCGGAAAGCGCCCGCCGTGCACCTCCATCACCTGCTGCGCGCAACGGTACAGGTTGCGGGCGCGGCTGTAGTAACCCAGGCCACTCCACAGGGCGAGCACATCGTCCAGGCTGGCGGCAGCCAGGCTTTTAACATCGGGAAAGCGGGCCAAAAAGCGCGGAAAGTATTCCAGCACTGAGCTGACCTGGGTTTGCTGCAGCATGATTTCCGACAGCCAGACGCGGTACGGGTCTTGGGTGTTCTGCCAGGGCAGGCTGTTGCGGCCATGGGTCTTTTGCCACTGGATCACCTGGGATGCGAAGGCGGTAGCCACCGCTTGCGGGGCCGCATACGCCGCCTCTAGTACGAAAGTCATCGAGCAGTTATTCCGCCGTAAGGGGCCGGGGTCCGGCAGTGGTCAAAAAATACGAGGTCAGCAGTTGCAAGCGGGTGTCGAACTGGCCCAGCACGGCCTCTTGTTCTTCGATGTCAGCCACCTGCGCGTCCAGGCCGCCGGCCGCGGTTTGCATGCGGTCGATACCCTCGATACGCCGAATGAAGCTTTTGCGCCGCTCCTTGAGTTGGTCTTCCAGCTGGGCGGCGGCCGATTTGCTCCACAGCTCCACATCGTCAAAGGCCGCCTGGTTGACTCCGCGCAGCCGCGAAAGCAGGGCCCGCACCAGACGCTCGGCAAACTCGGGCTGGACCAGCTTCAGGGCGTTGCGCAGGCTCAGGTACTGCACATGGCTAGACTCGATCTCGGTCAGTTCGGCCTGGTAGCGCTGCATGTCGGGGGTGTCCGCCAGCAGCAGCGAAAAACCAAACTCGGCGTTCAGCTGGCCAAACGTGGCAGCCAGCATGCTGTGGATCTCCATACCGTGGGCCTGCGCCTTGGCCAGGTTGTCGCGCAGCCGTGCGAAGGTGTCGGCATACACGCCTTTTACGCCGCGCTTCCAGCCGGGTTGGCGCAAAGCCTCGGCCAGCAGGTTCATTTCGGCTTTCAGGGTGCGGCTGCCGAGCAAGGTGTACACCTCGCCCACCAGTTTGAGCTGGATGGCGCGCACGGCATGTATCTTGACATTGCCCATGTCGAACTCGTGCTTTTCCTGGTCGATGCGCTGGCGCATGTTCTTCACCACGGTCAAATTTTTGCCGCCCAGGCCCTGCAACTCCATTTTTTGCTCGGCCAGGTCGCGGCGGCGCACGTGCAGCACGCGGTTGGTCTCGGTGCGCAGGTCGGTGATGCCACGCGCCACGGCAAAGCGCAAAATTTCTTGCCGCTGGCCCAAAATACCCTGGCCCAGCACCACTTCCAGGTCGGGCAGGCCGCTGGCCTGCAGCAGGGCTGCGTCGCCGGTGATCTTGGCCACCAAGCCTTTCTGCGCCGACACCGGCATGACCTGTTGCGCCGGCATGCCCAATAACACCGCCGAGGCAGCCCGCTGGCGGTCGATTTGCGCCTGCACCTGCTCGGGCGTGCTGAGGGCATCCCACAGGGTATCGACCTTGTTGAGCACCACCAGGCGCGCGTCCATGTCGGCAGCGGCGGGGCTGAGGTGCTCACGCCAGACGGCCAGGTCGGACTTGGTGACGCCGGTGTCGGCCCCCAATATGAACAGCACCGCGTGGGCCTGGGGGATCAGGTTGACCGTCAACTCGGGCTCGGCACCGATGGCGTTCAGCCCCGGGGTATCCAGAATCACCAGGCCCTGCAGCAGCAGCGGGTGCGCCATGTTGACCAACGCATGCCGCCAGCGGGGCACTTCCACCCGGCCTTGGGTGTCCAACGGCGGGTTGTCGTCGGGTTCCTGGTCGTGCCAAAAACCTAGTGCGCGGGCTTCGTCCTGGGTGACGCGGCGGACTTCGGTGACCTTCTCCATGGTCTGGGCCAGTTGGGCCGCGTCGTTCACGTCCAGGTCGATATGGGTCCATTGCTCCGGGGCCTGCCGCCATTCCAGCAGCGACTGGGGTTGCAGGCGCGACTCGATGGGCAGTAAGCGCAGGCTGGGCGGCACCCCCGCGTCATAGCCCAGCTCGGTGGGGCACATGGTGGTGCGACCGGCACTGGCGGGCATGATGCGGCGGCCATATCCGGCAAAGAACAAGGCATTGATCAGCTCCGACTTGCCGCGGGAGAACTCGGCCACGAAGGCAACCATGACCTTGTCGCTGCGCATCTGGTCTTCCAGCCGGCGCAGCCGGGCCTCCACCCCGGCATCCATCAGCGCATGCTCTTTCATCCACGCGGACAGCAGCTTCAAACGCAGTGCCAGCTCACGCCGCCACGCGCCATGCTGGCCTAGTTGTTCGTTGAAAGAGGTCGCCACAGACGGAGTGTGAAGTAGTAAAAAACAAAAAATTAATATAGCACTAGCGCTTTTGGCACACCGGGCAGAAATAGGTAGACCGTTGGCCCTGGCGAATTTGCTGGATCGGCGTGGCACAGACCCGGCACGGCAGGCCCTGGCGGTCGTAGACCATGGCTTCGAGCTGAAAGTAGCCGCTTTCACCGTGGGCATTGGAGAAATCTCGCAAGGTACTGCCGCCCTTCAACACCGCCCGGGCCAGCACGCTGCGTACAGCCGCATGTAGCTTGGCCGCACGCGGCTTGCTGATGCTGTTGGCCCGCATCGTGGGTCGGATCCCGGCCATGAACAGCGCCTCAGACGCATAGATATTACCCACGCCCACCACCACCTCGCCCGCCAACAGCACTTGCTTGATGGCTGTTTTGCGCGCATGAATCCCTGCATAAAAAGACGGTAGAGAAAACCCGTCGTCCAGCGGCTCCATGCCCAAATGTCCCAACAGCTTGACGGCCTCGGGTGCGTCTTGGCTGTCGGCATACACCACTGCCCCAAACCGGCGCGGGTCGTGCAGGCGCAAGATACCCAGATGGGTGACCACATCGCAATGGTCGTGCGCACCCGGCGCAGGCTGGTACGGGGCGAAATGCAGGCTGCCCGACATGCCCAGGTGCAGTAGCAATAGGCCGGCATCCAGGTCCAGCAGCAAGTACTTTCCCCGGCGACGCACCTGCAGCACGGTACGGCCCGCCAGCAGCTCCGGGGCATACCCCAGCGGCCAGCGCAGCGGCTTGCCCATGCGCACGCTGCTGATCCGCGCGCCCTGGATACGGTCGGCAAAACTCAGGCGGGTGACTTCAACCTCGGGTAACTCGGGCATGGCAGGCGGTGGTGAATGTGAAACAACTTGCCTGGCCCGGGTGCAGGGGACCTGAATCCAGGAAAGTAAGGGCAAAAAATCAGCCATGGTCTGGGCGCTTTACCCCCCGAACACAGCATGTGAATAGGCTTGGATTATTATGAGCCGATGAAGCGATATATCAGACTGGCTACCCACGGATTGGCAACTTTGGCTTTGGCCACGGGCAGCCTGCACGCATTTGCGCAGACGACACCCGAGGCCGCGGCACCCAGCGCGTCAGAGGCGGTGCCTGCGCAGTCCGCCATGAATGGCGAGCTGTTCTATATCGTGCTGCTGGGTGAGCTGAACGCGGCCGGTGGCGAGCCCGGCATTGCATACCAGCTGTACCTGGAAGGTGCCCGCAAGGCCGACGACCCCCGCCTGTACCAGCGTGCTGTAGAGATCGCTTTGCAGTCACGCTCCGGCGAGGCCGCGCTGCAAGCCGCCCGTGCCTGGAGCAAGGCCGAACCCGCATCGCGCGATGCCAACCGCTACGTGCTGCAAATTTTGCTAGCACTGAACCGTGTGGCCGACACGGCCGAGCCGCTAAAGACCGAACTGGCGATGGCCCCGGACGCAGACCGTTCAGCGGCCATCAACGCGATTCCGCCTGCCTATGCGCAAATTTCCGATAAAAAACTGGCAGCCACAGTCGTCGAACAGGTGCTGGGCAGCTACTTGGCAGATCCGCTAAATGGCCCGGCAGCCTGGACCACGCTGGGCCGTATGCGGCTGGCGGCGGGTGACACATCCGGCGCGCTGGAAGCAGCCCGCAGCGGCCAGACCTTGTCCGCCGCCGCGCCGGGTCCAGTGCAACTGGCATTGGAAATGATGGGCCCTAAAGTCCCGTTGGCCGAACCCCTGGTGCTGCATTACTTGAGCGGCCAGCCACTGCCCGAACTGCGCATGGGCTATGTCCGCGTGCTGCTGGAAGCCCAGCGCTACGGCGAAGCCATGCAACAACTCAGCCTGTTGACCAGCCAAAACCCCGAGTTCCCGGATGCCTGGTTGGTGCAAGGCAGCCTGCAAGTCCAGGAAAATCAGCTCAACGCGGCCGAGATCTCGCTCAAACGCTTCATCACCCTGGCCGAACCGCTGGCGGCCGGTGAGGGGCGTAGCCGGGGCTTGTCGGCGGCCTATATGGCCTTGTCGCAGGTGGCAGAAAACCGCAAAGACTACCCCGCGGCCGCGGCCTGGTTGCAAAAAATTGACAACGCCGACGAGTTGCTGGCCGTGCAAACCCGCCGTGCCTCGCTACTGGCCAAACAAGGCAAGCTGGCCGAAGGCCGCGCCTTGCTGCAATCCCTGCCCGAACGCACTCCAGCAGAAATCCGCATGAAGCTGACCGCCGAAGTGCAGTTGCTGCGCGATAACAAGCAGTACCAAACCGCCTACGACCTGATGGCCAAAGCAGTCGCCGAACACCCTGAAGATGCCGACTTGCTGTACGACCAGGCCATGCTGGCCGAAAAGCTCGACAAAATGGACGACATGGAGCGCCTGCTGCGCAAGCTGATCGCCCTCAAACCCGACTACCACCACGCCTATAACGCCCTGGGTTATTCGCTGGCCGAGCGCAATGTGCGCCTGCCCGAAGCCCGCGACCTGATCCGCAAAGCGCTGGAATTTGTGCCCAATGACCCGTTTATTGCCGACAGCCTGGGCTGGGTTGAATTCCGCATGGGCAATAACGACGAAGCCCTGCGCGTGCTCGACGGGGCCTTCAAGGCCAAGCCCGATGCCGAAATCGCCGCCCATCTGGGCGAAGTGCTGTGGACCCTGGGCCAGCGCGAGCGCGCCACCAGTATCTGGAAAGAGGGTCTGCAGATCAACAGCGACAACGAAACCCTGCTGGCCACCCTGAAACGCCTGCAAGTCAAGCTGTGACAACCCTGGCGCGCTGGTGGGCGCTCACGGTGTGCGCGGTGCTGCTTGCCGGGTGCGCGCACCTGAACAGCGGCCGGCAGAACGCAGATCCGTCCGCCTTCTGGAGCGGCCGTCTGGCCTTGCAGGTCGATGGATCGGCATCGCAGTCTTTTTCAGCCAGTTTTGAGCTCAAAGGCTCGGCAGAAGTGGGCGAACTCACTCTCTTCAACCCGCTTGGCGGCACTCTGGCACGCATGGTGTGGCAACCTGGATCGGCGACCCTGCACGCCAACGGCGAAGTACGGCCCTTTGCATCGCTGGATGCCTTGGTGGCACAAGCGACCGGAGCCCCGCTGCCGTTGGCGGCGCTGTTCGACTGGTTGCATGGCAGCAACACCCCCGTGCCAGGCTGGCAAGCCGATTTGGCCCGACTGGACGATGGCCGCTTGACAGCCGTGCGCAACCAGCCAGAGCCTTCCGCCACCCTGCGCATCGTCCTCGACAGATAACCATGCAAGCCTTGTACGACGTGGCCGCCCCGGCCAAGCTGAATCTTTTTTTGCACATTACCAGCCGCCGCGCCGACGGCTACCACCTCTTGCAATCGGTCTTCATGCTGATCGACTGGTGCGACACTTTGCACTTTGAACTGCGCGCAGACGGCCAACTCAGCCGCGAAGACCTCAGTACCCCGCTACCGCCCGACGATTTGGTACTGCGCGCAGCCCGAGCGCTGCAAACTGCTACAGGTACTCCTCTAGGCGCGCACATCGGTGTATTCAAAAATATTCCGGCACAGGCGGGCATGGGCGGTGGTTCGTCCGATGCGGCATCCACTCTGCTGGCGCTAAACCGCCTGTGGAAACTCAATATGCCATTGGCGCAACTGCAAACTATCGGCCTGCAGCTTGGGGCCGATGTGCCTTTTTTCCTGGGCGGCAGCAACGCCTGGATCGAAGGTATTGGCGAAAAAATCACCCCGATTTCGCTGCCACCGGCCCGCTTTGCGGTGGTAAAACCGCCCGAGGGGCTGGACACCAAGCTGATTTTTGCATCAAAGGATTTAAAACGCGATTCAGATAGTGCTATAATCGCAGGCTTTGCTGCACAGCCTTATTACTTCGGTACTAATGACCTACAGCCAGTTGCGCAAAACCTCTGCCCTGCTGTTAACCAAGCCCTTGAGTGGCTTGGAGGCAAAGGTTTAAATGCTAGAATGACTGGCTCAGGTAGCGCGGTGTTTGCGCAAATGCTGAGCGATGTAGACCTGTCAGATGTACCTAGTAACCATAGGACGTGGCAGGTTCGCAAATGCAGCAATATGGACGTCCACCCTCTCAAAGGTTGGGCCTCCAGCGATGGTTAATCGGTTTGCAGCTTCATGCTGCGGACCCGTGTAGGGGAGTCGCCAAGTTGGTTAAGGCACTGGATTTTGATTCCAGCATGCGAAGGTTCGAGTCCTTCTTCCCCTGCCAAATATTCTGAATACGCTGATATTCAGAATATTGACACACAGTTATTTCATCGCCAGTTACACCATCGCCGGAATGCTCATGCAGCCCCACCACACTGATTTCATGATTTTCACAGGCAATGCCAATCCAGGCATGGCCGCTGACATTGCAAAGCACCTTGGCATCTCGTTGGGCGCAGCCCGCGTGGGCCGCTTCTCCGATGGCGAAGTGACGGTCGAAATCAACCAAAACGTGCGTGCCCGCGACGTGTTTGTAGTGCAAAGCACCTGCGCGCCCACCAACGAAAACTTGATGGAACTGCTGATCATGGTGGACGCACTTAAGCGTGCCTCTGCCGAACGTATCAGCGCCGTGATTCCTTACTTTGGCTACGCCCGGCAAGACCGCCGCCCCCGCTCTGCCCGTGTGCCCATCACCGCCAAGGTGGTGGCCAACATGCTGCAAGCCGTGGGGGTTGACCGCGTTTTGACCATGGACCTGCATGCCGACCAGATCCAGGGGTTCTTTGACATCCCGGTGGACAACATTTACGCCTCGCCCGTCTTGCTGGGTGACTTGCGCCAAAAAAACTACGAAGACCTGATCGTTGTGTCGCCCGATGTGGGTGGCGTGGTGCGTGCCCGTGCGCTGGCCAAGCAACTGGGTTGCGATATGGCCATCATCGACAAGCGCCGCCCCAAGGCCAATGTCAGCGAAGTGATGCATGTGATCGGTGAAATCGATGGCCGCAACTGCGTGGTCATGGACGACATGATCGACACCGCAGGCACGCTGGTCAAAGCCGCCGAAGTGTTGAAAGAGCGTGGCGCGAAAAAAGTCTACGCCTACTGCACCCATCCCATCTTCTCCGGCCCGGCCATTGAACGCATTGCGAACGGTTCGGCACTGGACGAAGTGGTGGTGACCAACACCATTCCTCTCAGCGCTGCTGCGATGGCATGCCCCAAAATTCGCCAACTCACCGTGGCCCCCCTGATCGCCGAAACGATCCAGCGGATCGCCAATGGTGAGTCGGTCATGAGTTTGTTCTCGGACCAAGAAAATCTTTTCTAGGCCAGAGAACAAAAAAGCAGGTCCGTACGCATGCTGCAAATGCTGTCGTATGGGCCTTTTTAAATCGGAGTTGCACTGGTCGCGGTGCACTCTTACCGGAGTTAATTATGAAATTCGTCGCTTTTGAGCGCGCAAAGCAGGGCACGGGTGCGAGCCGCCGTCTCCGCATTACTGGCCGTACCCCCGGCATCGTTTACGGTGGCGAAACACCTGCTACCCAGATCGAAATTGACCACAACGCTCTGTGGCACGCTCTGAAAAAAGAAACCTTCCACTCCACCATTCTGGACATGGAACTGGCTGGCAAGGAAAGCAAAGTGCTGTTGCGCAATGTGCAAATGCACCCCTTCCGCCAACTGATTTTGCACGCTGACTTCCAGCGCGTGGAAACCAACACCAAGCTGACCATGAAGGTGCCTCTGCACTTCAGCGGCCAAGAAGTATCGCCCGCAGTCAAGACGGAAAACTGCATGGTCACTCCCGTGGCGACAGAACTGCTGATTTCCTGCCTGCCCGCAGACCTGCCAGAGTTCATCGCGGTGGACCTGAGCGGCCTGACCAAGGGTTCGTCCTTGCATGCCAAGGATCTGGCTCTGCCTAAGGGCGTGTCGGTTGTCACCAAGGGTAAAGAAAACCCCGCACTGGTGTCCGTGATTGCCCTGGCCGAAGAAGTGGCCGTGGATCCAGCCGCTGCTGCTGCACCCGCCAAGGGCAAAGCCGGTGCCAAGGCTCCTGCTGCTGCCAAGCCTGCTGCAAAGAAGTAATTCTTTTCTGCCAGTAAAAGGCCCACTTCGGTGGGCCTTTTTTGTTTTTGGATAATCCCGTCATGATCAAACTGTTTGTTGGCTTGGGCAATCCGGGTCCTGATTACGAAGCCACCCGCCACAATGCCGGGTTCTGGTGGATTGATGCCTTGGCGCGCGAGCTCAAAACCAACCTGCAGCCCGACAAAAGCTACTACGGTCTGGTGGCGCGCGTGGTGGTGGACGGCGAGCCGCGCTGGCTGCTCAAACCGCAAACCTTCATGAACCTGTCGGGCAAATCGGTGGGCGCGCTGACGCGGTTCTTCAAAATCCAGCCCAGCGAGATTCTGGTGGTGCACGACGAATTGGATATCGTCCCCGGCCAGGCCAAGCTCAAGCTAGGCGGCAGCCACGCCGGGCACAACGGTCTGCGCGACATCCATGCGCAACTGGGCAGCCCCGACTACTGGCGGCTGCGCATCGGCATCGGCCATCCGGGTGCGCGCGACGAAGTGCTGAACTGGGTGCTGAAAAAGCCGTCTGCCGACCACCGCACCGCCATCGAAGACAGCATGACCCGCGCGATTCTGGCCGTACCCGCACTGATGTCGGGCGATATGGACAAGGCCACCATGGCCATCCACACCACCAAACCGCCCCGGCCCAAGCCGGTGCGGCCTGCCGAACCGCTTTAAACCGCCGGTTTGGCGATCTCGGCTTGCAGACGCCGGTACTTGGCCCACAGGCTTTCGTTGTCTTCCACATGCTCCGGGTTCACCGGAATGCACGACACCGGGCAGACCTGCACGCACTGCGGCTCGTCAAAATGGCCTACGCACTCGGTGCATTTGTGCGGGTCGATCTCGTAGATCTGCACGCCCAGGTAAATCGCGTCGTTCGGGCACTCGGGCTCGCACACATCGCAGTTGATGCACTCGTCGGTGATGATCAATGCCATGGCGCGCTCCGGGAAGTCATGGGCGAATAGTAGGTCACACGGTGGCCAGGGCGCTGCGCATCGCGTCGATCACCGCCTTGTAATCAGGGTTGCCGAAAATCGCGCTGCCCGCCACAAAGGTGTCCGCCCCGGCCGATGCCACGCGGGCGATGTTGTCGGTCTTGATGCCGCCGTCCACTTCCAGGCGGATATCTTTGCCCGAAGCCTCGATGCGCTTGCGTGCCTGCTCCACCTTGCGCAGGGCCGAGTCGATAAAGCTCTGGCCGCCAAAACCGGGGTTGACGCTCATGATCAGGATCAGGTCGATGTCGTCAATCACCCAGTCCAGCACGTCCAGCGGCGTGGCGGGGTTGAACACCAGCCCGGCCTGGCAACCCTTGGCCTTGATGGCCTGGACGCTGCGGTGCACATGGCCCGTGCCTTCTGGGTGGAAGCTGATCAGCGACGCGCCGGCATCGGCAAACGAGGCCGCCAGGGCATCCACCGGCTGCACCATCAGGTGCACGTCGATGGGCACGGGCGTGCCGTCCGGCTTTTTGGCGTGCGGCTTCAAAGCGCTGCAAATCATGGGTCCGAACGTCAGGTTCGGCACGTAGTGGTTGTCCATCACATCAAAGTGGATCCAGTCGGCACCGGCGGCAATGACGTTTTTCACTTCTTCGCCCAGGCGGGCAAAGTCGGCGGACAGGATCGAGGGAGCAATACGGTAATTTTTCATGGCCCGTATTTTCGCAGACCGTGTATGCAAGCGCTGTACGATCCTGCCCATGCCCAAATACCAGTTCACCGTCGAAGTCTTGCCGCAATACCTGCCAGAGCAGTCCGACCCCACGCAGGCCGTGTTCAGCTTTGCCTACACCGTCACCATCCAAAACGTCGGCGACACCACCGCTCAGCTGATTGCCCGCCACTGGACCATCAGCGATGCCAATGGCCACGTCGAAGAAGTCAAAGGCCTGGGCGTGGTGGGCCACCAGCCCTTGCTGAAACCGGGCGACTCGTTCCAGTACAGCAGCGGCTGCCGCCTGCGTACCGGCACCGGTGCCATGCGCGGCAGCTATTTTTGCGTGGCCGAAGACGGCGAGCGCTTTGAAGCCGCCGTCCCCACCTTTGTATTGGATGCCACCGGCAACCACCTGCCTCCTGCCAGCCACACGCTGCATTGACATGGGCGAGTTCGACCTGATCCGGCGCTACTTCACCCGCCCCACGCCGCGCGCCGTGCTGGGCGTGGGCGATGACTGCGCCCTACTGCAGCCCCGGCCCGGCATGCAACTGGCCATCTCCAGCGACATGCTGGTCGAAGGCCGCCATTTCTTGAGCACCGTTTCCCCCGCCGCGCTGGGCCACAAGGCGCTGGCGGTCAACCTGAGCGACCTGGCCGCCTGTGGCGCGCAGCCGCTGGCCTTCACCCTGGCGCTAGCCCTGCCGCGCGCCGATGCCACCTGGCTGGAGCCGTTTGCGCACGGCCTGCTGGCCCTGGCCGATGCCCACGGCTGCGAACTGGTGGGCGGCGACACCACCCAAGGCCCGCTGAATATCTGCATCACCGTCTTTGGCGAAGTGCCGCCCGGCCAGGCGCTGCTGCGCTCGGGTGCGCAGGTGGGTGACGACCTGTATGTAAGCGGCACGCTGGGCGATGCACGGCTGGCACTGGAGGTGTTTCGCGGCACGGTGTCGCTGCCCGAAGCGGCTTTTGCCCAGGCCCGCACCCGGCTGGAGCGGCCCACGCCCCGCGTCAACCTGGGTCTGGCACTGCGCGGCGTGGCCACCGCCGCGGCCGACATCAGCGACGGGCTGCTGGGCGACCTGGGGCACATCTTGCAGGCATCCGGGGTGGGCGCGGTGGTGGACACCTCTATTGCTATTACCTTGATAGCTGCTTGCGCAGGTAGCACCTGCGTCAACGGCCAATTTTATACTGAGAAATACCTGGACTACGTACTGGCCGGTGGCGACGACTACGAGTTGGTCTTCACCGCCCCGCCCTCGGCCCGCGGAGCCGTGGCGGCGGCCGCAGCCCAGGCCGAAACCCCGGTGGCGCGCATCGGCCAGATCGAAACCCGCTCGGGGCACCCGCCCATCCGCCTGGTGGATGCCCAAGGTGACCCAGTCTTGCGCACGTTTGCCGGCTTCGACCACTTTGCCTGAGTGAAATATGCAAGCCCCAAAGCTTGCGTAAACTCCGTGCTATGAATGAAGCCGATGCCATCCGCCAAATCCTGACCCACGCCCGCACCATCGCGGTCGTGGGCCTGTCCCCCGACCCCACCCGCCCCAGCTTCGAAGTAGCGCGCACCCTGCAGGCACGGGGTTACCGCATCATCCCGATCAACCCGAACGCCACCGAGATTCTGGGCGAAACGGCCTACCCCAGTCTGACCGAAGCAGCGCAGCACCACGTGATTGAGGTGGTCAACTGCTTCCGCCGCAGCAAAGACATCCCGCCCATCGTCGATGAAGCCATCGCCATCAAGGCCAAGGCGGTGTGGATGCAATTGGGTATCTCACACGCTGCAGCGGCCCAGAAGGCCCAGGCGGCCGGGCTGCGGGTGGTGCAAAACAAATGCATCAAGACCGAGCACGCCGTGCTGTCGGCGCGAGGGGTGATCTAGCCCCCTCATCCACGGATACGGCCCGTTGAGGGCTGCATCCGCAAACCCGTCGCTACCGTCGGATAGCGCAACCGCAGCCGCAACTCTTGCTTCATGCGGGTGTTGTCCATCCGCCGCGACTCGGACATGAAGCTCAGCAGCATTAACGACAACTGACCTTGCGTCGCAGTGCGGGGGACGCGGGGCGGGCGCGGCAAACCGTACAGATCCGCAGCAAAGTCGAAGTAATCGCCCATGCGCATGGCGCTGTCATCGTTGACGTTATAGATGCGCTGGGGCTGGCCGCGCCACAGGGCACGGATACAGGCGCGGGCCAGGTCGTCAGCATGGATGTGGTTGGTAAATACGTCGTCGGCTGGCTCCAGCACGGGCGTACCCTTGCGCAACCGGGCTTCAGGGGTACCACCTTCGCGATCAGGTGCGTAGATGCCAGGAATGCGCAAGATGCTAGTGCGCACCCGGCTGGCACGGCGGCCCAGCAGACGCACCGCCGCTTCGGCATCCACCCGGCGTTGGGCCCGGGCCGTAGTGGCAGCCAGGGCCCGGGTTTCATCCACCTGTGCCCCTTGGCAATCACCGTACACGCCGCTGGTCGATCCGTAAACCAAAGCTTGAGGGGTGCCACGCAATTGCAGTGCGCGCAGCAGGTTGCGGGTACGCGGGTCGCCACGACCTTCGCCGGGCGGCGGGGCCAAATGCAGCACCCGGGTGGCCAAGCCAGACAGGCGCAGCAGGGAGCGCGGGTCGTCCAGGTTGCCGTGCAGAGGCGTAATGCCTTGGGCCCGCAGAGCCGGGCGGCGTTCGGGGCTGGAGGTCAGAGCCAGCACGCGCACCGCGCGTGGCAACTGGCGCACTACGCGCTGGCCAACATCGCCGCAGCCAATGATGAGCAGGCGCTCACGGCGAAAGCGCGCAGGCAATGGTCCAAGAGGGGATTGGTTTGAAGGCAAAATCAGGCACGCTAGAGACAGAACCCACTGAGCATACAGAACCCCATGACCCATCCCGTCGCCACCCCGCAAGCCTTCAGCATCACCGTGCAGCCCAGCGGCCGCGTTTTTGCCGCCACCGCCGACGAATCCATCCTGGCCGCCGGCATTCGCCAGGGCATTGGCCTGCCCTACGGCTGCAAAGACGGTGCCTGCGGCTCCTGCAAATGCAAAAAACTCGAAGGCATGGTGTTCCATGGCCCGCACCAGAGCAAAGCCCTGAGCGAAGAGGAGGAGGCTGCTGGCCTGGTGCTCACCTGCTGCGCGATGCCATTGACCGACGTAGTGCTGGAGTCGCGCCAGGTCACCGATGAAAGCGCCTTCCCCATCAAAAAAATGCCGTCGCGCGTGACCACGCTGGAGAAGGTTTCCGATGACGTGATGGTTATCAAGCTGCAGCTGCCCGCCAACGACACCCTGCGCTACCACCCTGGCCAATATATCGAATTCATCCTGCGCGACGGTGCCCGCCGCAGCTACAGCATGGCGAATGCGCCGCACACCGGCCCCGCGGTTGAGCTGCACATCCGCCACATGCCCGGCGGCAAGTTCACC
>NZ_JBDTEM010000060.1:0-3744 GCF_039922535.1 Rhodoferax sp.
GGCCGTGCGCCGGCGGTAGATGCCGCCACGGTGAAACGCTGGCTGGACCAGGGCGTGGACGACAGTGGCCGCCCGGTGGTCACGCTGGATACGCGCAACGCCTTCGAGGTGGACCATGGCACGTTTACCGGCGCGGTGGACTGGCGTATCGACAAATTCAGCCAGTTCCCCCAGGCCCTGCGCGCCCACAAGGCCGAGTTGCAAGGCAAAACCGTGGTCAGCTTCTGCACCGGCGGCATCCGCTGCGAAAAAGCTGCGATTTTGATGCGCGAAGAAGGGCTGGACCATGTCTACCAACTGGAAGGCGGCATCTTGAAATACTTTGAGGAAACCGACGGCGCGCACTACCAGGGCAGTTGCTTCGTGTTTGACGAGCGCCGCACGCTGGAAGCCGATCTTTCGGCCAGCGCGCTGGATACTATGAAAAAGTGAGCTGCTGGCGCAGGTGCCACTTGCGCTGGAGGCACTTTTTATACTAAAAACTTTTTTACCGCTAAAGCGGTTTTCAGCGCTGCCCCTTGGTGGGCAGCAGCGAATTGCGGCCCAGCGGCGGCGGCACGGGCCAGGTTTTCGGGGGCGTTGAGCCACGCCAGGGCTTGCGCCACGGCGGCGGGCATGTCGGCCACGCGGCAGGCGGCCCCGGCAGCTTCGGCCAGCTCGGCGGCTTCGGCGAAATTGAAGGTCGATGGCCCCATCACCACCGGGCAGCCGCAGGCAGCAGCTTCGATCAGGTTTTGCCCGCCCAGCGGCGCGAAGCTGCCGCCCAGCAAGGCCACATCGGCCAGGCCGTAATACCGCGCCATTTCGCCCAGCGAGTCGCCCAGCCATACGGCGGCGGGCTGCGGCCCATCTGCCCACTGGCTGCGCCGCGACAGGCTAAAGCCCTGCTCCACCACCAGCGCCGCCACCGTATCGAAGCGCTGCGGGTGGCGCGGCACGATCAGCCACTGCACGTCTGACACTCCTAATTGTGTAGCTGGCAACGCAGGTGGAACCTGCGATAGAGGCCTAAAAGATACTAAATATTGAAGCAACAGCGACTCTTCGCCTTCGCGGGCGCTGGCCAGCAATACGACCGGGCGCCCTGCCCTGCGCCATGCCCGGCCTGCCGCCAGTTGCTCGGCGTTGGGCGTGGCATCAAACTTGAGGTTGCCCAGCACCGTGGGCGTGGGAGCGCCGACCTCGGCCAGCCGCTGCGCGTCGGCAGCGGTTTGCGCCCACACGGCCGCCAGCGCGCCGTAAGCGGGCCGTGACAAGGCCGACAGCCGTTGCGCCTGGCGCAACGATTTGGCGCTGAGGCGCGCGTTGGCCAGTACCACCGGAATACCCGCCGCCCGGCAGGCGGCCAGCAGATTCGGCCAGATTTCGGTCTCCATCAGGATGCCGATGCAGGGCTGGAAATGCCGCACAAAGCGCCGCACGGCCCCCGCGCTGTCCCAGGGCTGCCAGACCTGCAGGTCGCCCGGCTGCAGCAGCGCCTGGCCTTCGGCCCGCCCGGTGGCCGTGCCGTGCGTCAACAGCAGCCGCATGCCCGGCATCTCGCGGCGCAAGGCGGCTAGCAGAATGGCGGCGGCACGGGTTTCGCCCAGCGACACGGCGTGCACCCACACAAAGCCCTGGCCAGGCGGCTGGGTGTAGTGGCCAAAGCGCTCCGGTACGGCTACGGCGTAGCCCGGTTCGGCCAGCGCGCGCGCCCGCAGTTTGCGGCGCAGCAAGGGGCCAGCCACCCACACCAACAAGGAATACAGACGCAGGATCAATGCGCGGAATCTCGCAATGCGGCCAGGGCGGAGGCCTGCATCCAGGCATTCCAGACCGCATTCACGCTAGGCGTGGGTTCGGCAAACACGCTGAACTGGTGGTCGCGGTTTTGCGGGCCGGTGCGCCATACCGTGTCGAAGTTGTAGATCTTCACCAGCGGCAGGTTCAGCGCCGCAGCGATCTGGCTGGTGCCGTTGTCGATGCCGATCACGCCCACACATTGGCCCAGTGCATCGGTCAGCGCGCCCAAGGGCATGCGCGGCCAAACGATGGCCTGGCCCAGGCGGTTGGCAAGGCTTTCGCTGCGCCACTGCTCGTCGTCGTTGCCGTGGGCAAAGGCCACGGTGTAGCCCAGGTCGTTCAGGCGGTGGCCCAGCTCCAGCCAGTGGGCTTCAGGCCAGCTTTTGTCGACCCGGCTGCTGCCGTGCAGAAAGGCCACGATGGGTGTGGCTTCGACATGGCCTATGTCAAAAAAATGATTCGCTATGCTTTTGGTAGCTCTCTGTGCAGCATCTACGTGCGCTAGCAGCCCAAAAGAAGCCGTATCTGGCAGGGCATAGACCAAGGACCGGGCGCACATCACCCGCGCCCGGTCCACGGCGTGGATGTGCGACTCGACCGGCACGGCCACGTCGGCTTCCCAGCGGGTGGCGGCCTGGAAAACCGAACCTTCGGTCTGGTTGGCCAGCGTGTAACGCAAACCGTCCGAGCCCAAACGGGCCATCTTGGCCACCAGGGTCGATTTGCTCATGCCCTGCAAGTCCAACACCGCGTCGTAACACTCGTACTGCAGGTCGGACGAAAAAGCCCGCCAGGCGTTGCGCGTGTCGGCGGTAAATACCGTCTCGCGCCAGCGCTTCAAATCGCATTCGATGACGCGGTGCAAACCGGTGCAGCGCCGCACCAGAGGCGCAAAGTCGGGCTCGACCACCCAGTCCACCAGGGCACCCGGAAAGGCGTGCAGGATGTCTTGCGCCGCCGGCATGGCGTGCACCACATCCCCCAGGGACGAGAGTTTGACGATCAGAACATTCATGCAGGAATAGCTTGGAGCTGGTGTTGGACGGTGTGGAACACGCTCCACACAGCTTGCCATGCCTGCCACACCGTGTCTACATCGGGAGCCCTAGCCCCGCCCACAGCCACTTGGTAAGGGCTGCCCAGCGGACCGGCCCGCCAGATGCGCGGCTGGCTGAAGATTTGCACATGCGGCAGGTTTAAGGCAACCGCCAGGTGGCTCAGGCCTGAATCCACGCCCACCACGCCCACACAGCCGGCCATTTGCGCGGCCAACGCGGCCAGGCCCATGCGCGGCAGCATGCGGGCCTGCGGGCCAATCGCCTGGCAGAGCTGCCGGGCAAAATTTTCCTCGTAGGCATTCGCCTGCGGCACGCTGACCGGCAGGCCCTGGGCGACCAAATGCTGGCCCACCTGCACCCAGTGGACCAAAGGCCATTCGTTTTCGACCCGGGTGGTGCCGTGGACCAGCATCACGCTGCCATCCGGCTGTACTGGGGTGACCTGTAGTTCGTCATAGGCAATGCCGTCTTCCCGCGGCGGATAGCCCAGCGCCAGCGCGGCTAGGCGGCGGTAGCGCTGCAGGGAGTGGATGCGCGACGGCATGGGCTGGGGGCGCTGCACCAGGAAGCGCACCGGCCATTCATAGCCACAGTCTTCGCTGCCGTTGCCGTAGGTGGCGCGCCAGCCGCCGGGAGTGAGTCGGGCCTGGCGGGCGATCAGGGCAGATTTGATCAGGCCCTGAAAGTCGATCACCACGTCGTAGGCCTCGGTCTGCAGGGTCTGTGTGAAGGCGGCTTTTTCGGCCCGCACACTGGCGCTGAACGGGGTTTTGCGCCAGCGCCGCTGTGCCAGCGGAATCACCCGGCCCAGGCGCGGCACATGGGCCCGCAGCAACGGGGCAAAGGCTTCTTCGACCACCCAGTCAAACGTGGCCAAGGGCAAGGCCTGGCGCATGTCGTGCAA
>NZ_JBDTEM010000061.1:0-16169 GCF_039922535.1 Rhodoferax sp.
TGATCACTAAGAGCGGAAAAACCATTGTTCTCAAGCCCAAGGTGGCCCTGCTGGACCGCGAGATCATCGACAGCATGTTCATGAGCAAGAAGGCGCTGGTCGAGTTCTACGAAAAAGAAATTGAAGATGCCTACGCCACGGGCGTGATGTTCTCGCTGCACGTCAAAGCCACCATGATGAAGGTATCGCACCCCATCGTGTTTGGCCACTGCGTGAAGATTTTCTACAAAGACGCTTTCGCCAAGCACGGCAAGCTGTTTGAAGAGCTGGGTGTCAACGTGAACAACGGTATGGCCAACCTGTACGAAAAGGTTGCCACGCTGCCCACCGCACAGCGCGAAGAAGTGCTCAAAGACCTGCACGCTTGCCATGAAGGCCGCCCAGAGCTGGCCATGGTCGATTCGGCCAAGGGCATTACCAACTTCCACTCGCCCAACGACGTGATCGTGGATGCGTCCATGCCCGCCATGATCCGCAGCGGCGGCAAGATGTGGGGTGCTGACGGCCGCCTGAAGGACGTGAAGGCGGTGATGCCCGAGTCCACCTTCGCCCGCATCTACCAGGAAATCATCAACTTCTGCAAATGGCACGGCGCGTTTGACCCCAAGACCATGGGCACGGTGCCCAACGTGGGCCTGATGGCGCAGCAAGCCGAAGAATACGGTTCGCACGACAAGACCTTTGAGATCACCGAAGACGGCGTGGCCAATATCACCGACCTGGCCACCGGCGAAGTGCTGCTGAGCCAAGACGTGGAAGCGGGCGACATTTGGCGCATGTGCCAGGTCAAAGATGCTGCCATCCGCGACTGGGTGAAGCTGGCCGTGACCCGGGGCCGTAACTCCGGCATGCCGGTGGTGTTCTGGCTTGACGCGTACCGCCCGCACGAAGCCCAGATGATTACCAAGGTCAAGATGTACCTGCACGAGCACAACACCTCGGGCCTGGACATCCAGATCATGAGCCAGGTGCGCGCCATGCGCTACACGTTGGAGCGTGTGGCCCGTGGGCTGGACACCATCTCGGTGACTGGCAACATCCTGCGCGACTACCTGACCGACCTGTTCCCCATCATGGAACTCGGCACCAGCGCCAAGATGCTGTCCATCGTGCCCCTGATGGCCGGTGGCGGCATGTACGAAACCGGTGCCGGCGGCTCCGCGCCCAAGCACGTGCAACAGCTGGTAGAAGAAAACCACCTGCGCTGGGATTCGCTGGGCGAGTTCCTGGCCTTGGCCGTGAGCCTGGAAGACCTCGGCATCAAAACCGGTAACGACAAAGCCAAGCTGCTGGCCAAAACCCTGGATGCCGCCACCGGCCAACTGCTGGACACCAACAAAGGCCCGTCCAGCCGTACCGGCGAGCTCGACAACCGTGGCAGCCACTTCTACCTGGCCTTGTACTGGGCCCAGGCTCTGGCCGCGCAGACCGAAGACAAAGAGCTGCAAGCCCACTTTGCGCCCTTGGCCAAAGCCCTGGCCGCAGGCGAAGCGCAGATCGTCGCCGAACTCAAAGCCGTCCAAGGCCAACCCGCCGACATCGGTGGCTACTACCTGCCCGACGTGGCCAAGACGGAGGCCATCATGCGCCCCAGTGCCACCTTGAATGCGGCTTTAGCAGCCAGCGTTTGATGCAGTAGCGTTGCGTGTTCGACCGGGGTCTTGTCTGACAAAGACCGGTCGAATGGCCACGCGCTCCAGGATATAGACTCGAAAGCGGACGTGCCACTAAGGCATGTCCGCTTTTTTATGTGCATATTGCTATTTAAAATATAGCGATATGCGCCGGTATTGATTGCGCCAACAGTTGATTTTGTTCTGAATCTGCGCTTATATCTTGCATGGGAATACAAAATTAGTTGTTCGATGTCGAACCACTGACTTTGGAGGCACCATGCCCGTTCAACGCCGCTTCCTGCACCATCTGGCCTTGGCCGCAATCTTGTGCTGCACGGCTGTCTCCGCCAATGCAAAAACCATGGTGTATGTGGCCAATGCCGACAGCCAAGAAATTTATGTGATGGATTTGGACGGCCGCAATGGGGCGCTTACGCTGGTCGAAAAAGTGCCGACCGGTGGGACGGTGATGCCACTGGCCATCAGCCCCAACCATCGGTTTCTGTACGCATCGCTGCGCTCGGCTCCGTTTTCGGTCACCAGCTTTTCGATTGCACCCGACACGGGCAAGTTGGTGCCGCTGGCCACCGTGCCGTTGGCAGACAACATGGCCAACCTGGCGACAGACAAAACCGGCCGGTATTTGCTGGCCGCGTCTTACTCCGGAGACAAAATCTCCATTAACCCGATTGCCCCCAACGGCTTGGTGGACGCTACGCCCGTCAGCGTGACCAACACTGGAAAAAATGCCCATGCCATCGCCACGGACGCGGGCAATACCCATTTGTTCGTATCCAATCTGGGCAGTGACGTGATGCTGCAATACAAATTTGACGCCAGCACGGGTCACATTGAGCCTAATACGCCGCCGTCGTTGGCTACCGTCAAAGGGGCGGGGCCGCGCCATTTTGTATTCCATCCCAACCAGCGGTTTGTGTTTGGCACCAATGAGCTCAATGGTACGGTCAGCAGCTATGCCTACAACGCGGCGCAAGGCACGCTGACCTGGCTGAGCTCCATTTCGGCATTGCCTGCGGGTTTCAGCTGGAAGGAAGCTCTGGCCACAGCCGACATCCACCTGACACCGAATGGCCAGTTCTTGTATGTGTCTGAGCGCACCTCCAGTACCTTGACGGCCTACCGTGTCGATGCGCAAACCGGTGCGCTGGCCACGATTGGCAATTACCCCACTGAAACCCAGCCCCGTGGTTTCAATATCGATCGCAAAGGCCAGTATCTGTTGGCTGTGGGACAAAAATCGAATGGCTTGACCAGCTACGCCATCAACTCCGAAACCGGTGCACTGACACCGCTGCAGAAATACGGAATGGGGAAAAATCCCAATTGGGTCGAAATCATCGACCTACCGTGAAAACCGCGCTGCTGCGGGTCTACAGCTTGCCGTACTGCGTGCCCCCCGTCTTGTCCCCACCTTCGAGCGGCATCAGGTCCGATAGGTATTCCTGCTCCCCCACGCGCACCAGCGGCGGTGCTTTGCCGCGCTGCAGCGCGGCCATGAAGGCGGCGCGTTCTTCGGCTGACACGGCGGGGTAGCGGTGGCGTGACAGCGGGGTGGAGGCGGCTGCGCCGTCCTGGGGCGGGGCGGCCTGGGTGCGCAGGGCTGCAGTCTCTGCACCGCCACTGCGCACCGGGTCGCTGGCGCGGGCCCGGCGCTCAAACGGTTCTTCGGTTTCGCTCACGCGCCAGTAAATGCCATCGACCACCACCCCATAGCGTTGGTAGGCCGCCGTGCGGATGCTTTGCTCCATGGCCGCAAAACTCTTGGTTCGGGCCTGAGCCCCCGCCACAAAAGACTTGGCCACATCCACCATGGCAATGAAGCGGTGGTGCCGCTCGTCTACCGGCATCACCTTGAAGCGGTACATGTTGGAGACCACCTCCATTGACAAAAACGTCTCGCGGATGGACTGGTACAGGCACTCCTTGCGGTAAGCCTTGCGCTCCTCCAGGTCCATGCGCTGGGCTGGCGACCCCGGCGAAATGTCTGCTGGGCTGGGCGCGGGGCGCTTTTTTCTTTTTAAAAATGCAAACATATCAAATGGCGGATCCCAGTGGAGTTGATCTGGCCCGGGTTTGCGGACTCCGTGGGCCAACCCATTATGCGGATTTCCAGCTTGCTTTTGGACGGTGGTGTACACCGTTTTAGGGATGAAAAATCAAAATAAGCTACTCTTTAAAAGCAGAGCCCAATGTGCCGATTCTGCTGGCGCTGGCTTGCTGTACACGGTCCCTTCCTAGGCTTGCAGATCACATGGGCGCCTATGACAGACCGTGTCCACTACCAACAGATTGCCGGTTTGCCCGGCCTGGTGCTGAGCGCGGCGCGGTTTGCGGATTTCAGCTTCGGGCGGCATGTCTACCTGGACTACCACATCGGCGTGGTGAACGAGGGCGTGCAGCGCCAGATGGCCTGTATTCTGCAGTCCGCTGCGTGATAAACCACCACTTTCGGCATACCCAGAGGGCGTACAAGTCGATACACTGTTCTTCACCTGTACACGATTTATGTCGATAGGGAGACGCTGTGAAAGGTATTGTCTTTACCGAGTTTCTTGGCTTTGTTGCCCAGCGTTACGGCGAAGACGCGGTAGACGACATCATCGAAGCCAGTGCCTTGCCCAGCGGCGGTGCGTACACCTCCGTAGGTACCTACAACCATGCTGAACTGGTGACTTTGTGCGATGCGTTGGCGCAGCAAACGGGTGTTGCGGTGCCCGTTCTGGTACAGGCCTTCGGCTTCCATCTGAGCGGGAGTTTTGCCAGGGGCTACCCCGCATTCTTTGCCCGCTGTAGCCATCTTTTCGATTTCCTGGAAAGCATAGAGGCGCATATCCACAAAGAGGTGCAAAAGCTCTACCCGGATGCCGAGCTGCCCACCTTCACGGTGCTGGAGCGCACCGCTTCGCGGCTGGTGCTGGACTACCGCAGCCCGCGCCAAATGGGCGATCTTGCCGTGGGTCTGATCAAAGGCTCGGCCCAGCATTTCGGCATCCAGGTCCGCGTCGATCCGCAGGCACATGACACGGCAGATGGACCTATGGTGCGGTTTGTCATCGACGTGGCTGGCGACACGTCTATCCCGGTCTAGCGGCCTCTCCGATGCCCGCCGACACTACCCGCACCGATTTGACCGAGCGTTTGCGCCGCATCGAGGTGCGGCTGGATCGGGAGCGGCGTGCCCGTGCCGAGGCGGAGTATTTGCTAGAAGAGAAATCACGCGCCTTGTACGAGGCCAATCTGGCACTCGGTGCCCTGGCCAACGACCTGGAGCAACGTGTGGAGGCGCGTACAGAAGAACTCCGAACCGCACGCCAGGCTGCGGTGGCACAGGCAGAAACCGATGCCCTGACCGGCATTGCCAACCGGGCTGCATTTACCCGTCGGCTGGATGAAACGCTAGGCAATACGCATGCGCTGCGGGCTGGTGTGGCGCTACTGCTGATCGACCTGGACGACTTTAAAACCGTCAACGACACCTTGGGTCACCAGGCCGGTGATGCCCTGCTGGTGGAGGTGGCCCAGCGTTTGTCCGAGGCTTTGCGCCCGGATGACGCGGGCCGCACAGGGGACCTGGTCGCCCGCCTGGGGGGCGACGAATTTGCGGTAATCGCCAAAAACATGGGCCCTCCACAGCACCTTCAGCGGCTGGCGCAGCGGCTGCTGAACGTGCTGTGCCGCCCGGTGGTGTTTAACGGTGTCAGCATCCCTTGCTATTGCTCCATAGGCGTGGCATCGGCCGAGTTGTCCGAGAACGATGCCGACACCCTGCTGGGCAATGCGGATTTGGCCTTGTACGCGTCCAAGCGCACGGGGCGTGCCCGCGTGACATGCTACGAGTCCAATTTGCGCGTCGAGGTGGAACACCGCGCCCGGCATGAAAACGCGGTGCGTGAAGCCGTGCTGGCCGACCAGATCAAGCCCTGGTTCCAACCGATCTACCGCTGTGACCTGGGCCGCTACACCGGCGCCGAGATGTTGGCGCGCTGGCATCTCCCTTGTGGAGAGGTCCGACCGCCGCTGGCCTTTCTGGACACGGTGGAAGCGCTGGGCCTGCTCGACGTGATGATGGAAAACATGCTGCGCCGCGCCTTGCCCGAAGCGCTGCCGCTGGTGGTCAGCGGTGCCATGGACTACCTTGCAGTGAATGTGTCACCCACCCAATTCAACGAAGGCTGGGCACTGCGTACGCTGCCTCCTATGCTGGCCCAGGCCGTGTTCCCGGCCCAAGCCTTGGTGATTGAGCTGACGGAAACCGCGCTGCTGCAAGACACCGAACACACCCGCGCCATGCTGCATGCGCTCAGAGCCCAGGGTATGCGCATCGCGATAGATGATTTTGGCGTGGGCTATTCCAACTTCTCGCTGCTGCGCCAGTTGCCTTGCGACTTCCTCAAACTCGACCGCACGCTGAGCCTGGATGTGGAGCACGACGAGTCGGCGCGGGCGCTGACCGAATGCATTCTGACCCTGGCCTCGCGTCTGAAGATCCAAGTGGTGGCCGAAGGGGTGGAGACGCTGCAGCAGTCGCGCTACCTGCTGGAAGCCGGCTGCGCGGCCCAGCAAGGCTATTTGCATGCGCGGCCACAGCGCGATTTGGCAGGTTTGTTTGCGCACGCTGCGGCGCATTGATGCTTCTAAAATGATAGCTGCTGACGCAGGTTCGCCCTGCGGTAGGGGCGATTTTTCTATAAATCGGTGACTACAGCGTCAACGCAAACCCCTCCACAATCGCCCCCGGCGCGGTGATGCTCTGCAGTTGTCGCGCCCCGTAGGTGCCGTCGGCGGGCACCAGCTCGGCGTGGTCGGTCAACGCCACCAACCCCGGCCCGAACATGCGCAGAAACGAGTCGTCGAAGCGCATTACCGGGATGGGCGCAACGATTTTCCCGTCCTCCACCCAGAAGCAGGCGAAGCGGGTCATGCCGGTCATGCGGCAGGCCTGGCGGTCGCTGTAGTTGAGGTAGTGCAGGTTGCTGATGAACACGCCCGTGCCCAGGGTCTGCAGCACTTCGGCTTCGGGCAGGGGGCCGGCGGCCATGGCCAGGGATTCGGGGCTTTCACCTTCGCCGCAGCCGTTGGTGGGCATGCCGTATTCCACCGCACTGCGCGGGGCGGTAAGGCTGGCGGCCATCTGGCCTGCGCGCACCAGCGCCACCGCGTCGGGTTTGGTGAAGCCGTCGGACTGGAAGCGTGGGGCGATGCCTTCTGCCGTGGCCTCGGTCAGCGTGAGCAGGGGGCTCAAAGCGGCCTTGCCCTGGTGGGCCAGCAGCAGGGTGGACGTGCCGGTTTTCAGGTCTTTCAAGCCAAAGCCGCCCCAGGCCAGCGTGCCCAGCAGTTCGGCCACCGCCACGGGGCTGAAGTACACGCGGTAAGCACCGGGGGCCAGGGTTTTGGGCGGCAGCGCCAGCAGGGCCAGGCGGGTCCGGGCCTCCTGCACGCGGCGGGCGAATTCTGGTGTGTGCCAGTCGGTACCCGCGTAGCTGCATTTCACCGCCTGGTCTTTCTCGCGGTACAGGCACCAGTCGAAATGGAAACTTTCCACGCTGTGCCAGTTGCGCTGGCCTCGGCTGTCGGCAAAGGCGCGCACCACGCTGCCAGCGGCGTAGAAACCCACCAGGTCGGTGCCTGCGGCGTGCTCGGCCACGGCGGCTATCAACTGCGCAGGCGTGGGCAGGGTGCCTGTGGCGCTGCGTTCGGTGTGGACCACTGCGTCGGGCTGCAGCAGGTAGGCATCGTCGGGCACCAGGGGCAATTGCGCCAGCAACGCGGTGCGCTCGGCCAGCAGGTCGGCGGTGTCGGCGGCCAGGTCGCCGCCCAGGCTGATGCTGCTGGAAGCGCGCTTCTGTCCCGCCACCACGCTGACCGTGCCGTAGCGCTGGTCCACGTGCGTGGCCTGTCGCACCTGGGCGTGGTTGAAGCGGATGAAATCCGAGGACTCGGCGCTAAAGTAGAGCGTGACGCGGTCGGCACCGGCGATGGGCGTGCAGACGGCAGCGGCGAGTTGTTGGAAATAGCTTTGCATCATGCGGCTCCGCCAAATACGGCCACGTCTTTGAACAGGCAGGCCGGCGACGCATGGCCGACGCGGATCACCTGGTTGGGTTCGCCCTTGCCGCAGTACGGCGTGCCCATTACCTGGAAGGTGGACGCGTCGCCCACCAGGGCCAGCGAGCGCCAGAAGCTGGCCGAGATGCCCCGGTAGTTGGGCCGCTTGACCACTTCGGCCAACTGGCCCTGGCGCACCATTTGGCCCCACTCGCAGCCAAACTGGAACTTGTTGCGCGAGTCGTCGATGCTCCACGAGGCGTTGGTGCGCAGCACGATGCCCAGCTCCATGCTGGCCACCATTTGCGCCAGCGTGCTGTCGCCGGGTGCGATGTTCAGGTTGCCCATGCGGTCGATGGGCGCGCGGTTCCAGTTGCACGACCGGGTGGTGGCTACGCCGTTCAAACCGGGCCGCTGGCTTTGCGCGCGGGCCTGCGACAGGCTGCCGCCCAGCGGCCGCTGAAGGATGCCGTGGCGGATGATCCATTCGCGCTGGGCTGGTGTGCCGTCGTCGTCGAATGCGAATCCGGCAAATTCATGTTCCTGGTCGGGCGCGAAGCCCACGTTCAGCAGCGGGCTGCCGTAGGCGTAGCAGCCGAACATGTCCAGGGTCACAAAGCTGGTGCCCGCAAAGTTGCGCTCGTCGCCCAAGATGCGGTCCAGCTCCAGCGGGTGGCCGATGCTTTCGTGGATTTGCAGCATCATCTGGTCGGGCATCAGCAGCACGTCCATCACGCCGCTGGGGCAGTTGGCGGCGTGTACCAGTTCCACCGCTTCGCGGGCCACGCGCGGGCCGTCCTGGGCAAAACCCGCGCGGTCCAGCACCTCCAGGCCGCCTTGCTGGCAAAAGCCGTTGTACTGGCCGGCCGAGCTGCGGGTTTGGGTGTCGCCGTTGGCAGTGGCCACGGCGGTGATGTTGGGCACCACAAAGTCCCAGCTCTGCGCCATGTGGCCGCCGTCGCTGGTCACCAGCACCTGTTCGGTGTGGGTGGTCCACAGGGCGGCGCTGCGGTCTACGATCTCGTCGCTGATGCGGGTGCTGGCGCACACCTCCTTGAGCAGATCGAAGCGCTCGGCCAACGTGGTCTGGGCTACCGGGCGCTGGTTGGCCGAGGCAAAGCTGCCGGTGGCGCGGGGCCGGGGTGCCTGGGCAAAGTCGAACACGCTGTGTGGGGCGCTGGCTGCCGCCAAGGATCGGGCCTGGGCAAAGGCCTGGCGCAGGCCGCGCTCCGACACATCGCTGGTGGCGGCAAAACCCTGCCCGCCGCCGTGTTGCACGCAGACCATCACCCCGGCATCGCGCTCGCGGCTGGGGGCTTCGGCAACGCCGTTGCGCACCACCAGGCGCTCGGCGGATTCGACCACATGGCGGACAGACCAGAAGTCCAGCCCGGTCGGGGCGGCGGTGGATGCAAGTTGAGCGATGTGGGACATGGTGCTATTAAATAAGTAGCTTATGACGCAGGTGGAATATGCGCCAGAGGCCGATTTTTTATAAATTTTTAAAACCTGCGGCCCATGCTACAGCCAGAATGGACTCTGCCACTTGGACCCCGGAAAACCCTTTACGTTATGGGAACGATGGGCGGGCACAAAAATCGCATAATCGGCGGTTGCTGGTACGGCGCACGGTGGGGTGTTTTACCAGGTGGGCCAGCTTTGACGACACAACTGCCAACTCTGCGGCCGCCAGAGCAGGCACGAACCGGACACACTGTGATGAACTCTTTTTTAGACCTCTTTCAACTCTATATGCTGCCCTTTGCCATCGGGCTGGCCATGGTGGGTCTGTACATGCTGCTGCGGGGCCTGGGCAAGCAAGAGGATGTGCCGCCGAAGGCCACTTCGGCTTTTGTCGCCGCGCAGCCGCGCCCCGCGTTGGCCGAAGTTTCCGTGGTGCAGGCACCCATCATGGTGCCCGAGGCTTCGGGTCTGGCGCACAAAGACCTGCTGGTCGTGGACGATTCGGCCGTGGCCCGCGCCAAACTGCGCAAGCTGCTGGAGGGCGCTGGCTACAGCGTGGCGCTGGCCAATGACGGAGCCGAGGCGCTGGAGGTGCTGGCGAGCTGCAGCTTCGCGGTGCTGATCACCGACCTGGAAATGCCCAACATGAACGGCTTCGAGCTGATTGCTGCCGTGCAGGGCAATATGGACACCGAAGACATGCCCATCGTCGCCATCACCGGCCACGACGAAATGCAGGCCCGGGTGCACGACTGCCAGGGCCTGTATGGCATTTTCAAGAAGCCCTGGAACGACCGCGAACTGCTCAAGCGCGTGGCCACCCTGGTGCAAATGCGGCAAAAATCGTCGGCCTGAGCCTCTTACCCTTTGCACACCAAAGCCGCAGCGATGCGGCTTTTTTTGTGGCCACTTAAGACGCCAGCGCCACCGCATGGACGGCACCGCGCCAGCCTTGCGGGCCGTATTCCGCCACCACCAGCGCCGGGCCGGTGCCGGGTGCGGCCACCACCAAGTCACCGCCCGGTGCCCAAAAGCTGCTGCGGCCTGCGCAGGCATAGCCACCGGTTGTGCCGCCCTGGTTGGCTATCAGCACGCCCATGCCGAATTGGCCGGCGTAATGCTGGAGCTGCGCAACTTCGGCGGCGTAGCCGCCCACAGACACCACCGAACTGGCGATGTACAGTGCGGCCCCCGCGGCGGCGGCCCGCTCGGCGTGGGGCGGGTGCATGGCATCGGCGCAGATGGCCAGGGCCAGCGGCGTGCCGTACAGGGCAAAGTGGTTGTCGCCCGCCGGGTCACCGGGTGTGGCGAAGCTTTCTTCGCTGGTGTGCAAATGCTTTTTGCAATACACACTGCTGCTGCCGTCAGGGTAGAAGCGGATGGCGCCGATGTGGGGCCGCAGTACATCGTGGGAGGCGATGGGCGCGCCGACCACGATCGCCATGCGGGCCTGGCGGGCCAGGTCTTGCAGGGTTGCCAGGCCCGCATCGCTGGGCTGCAACACGCAAGCGGGCAGCAGCGCGGGCTCGTAGCCGCAGAGCGATAGCTCGGGAAACACCAGCAAGTCCACCCCGGCATGCTGCGCCGCCGTGATGAACTGCGTGTGGATGCGCACATTGGCGGCGATGTCGCCCGGCACCGAAATGGACTGGGCGGCGGCGATACGGAGTGGGAGCATGGTGCTATGGATTTAGTAGCTGTTTGCGCAGGTTGTATATGCGCTAGAGGCCAATTTCTTATAAATTCTTCAGTTTCAGCAGGCGAACGACTCGACAAATTTGGGGTCGCCAGTGAACCGGCATTCCAGTGTGGCAGCACCCATGGCCAGTCGGGTGCCGTTGGAAAATTGCAGTTCCAGCCGCACCGGGCCGGGCGAGGTATACGGGAACGGCAAGGTCGGCACAGTCACACCATCCACCCACAGCGTGCCGTGCGATAGGCGGCCCACGCCGTCGGCCAGCGGGCCGTCCACGTTGGCCTCTGTACAGGCGATTTCTAGCGACTGCACGTAGCCCGCGCCTGCGCCATCGGCTTGCACAAAGGCGGCGGAGAAGGTGAGAGTGAGCGTGCCGTTGTGCAGCGCCATGCTGCGGACTTCGGAGTCGTGGAATTCCAGTTGGCCTTGCATGCGGTGTACCGTTTTTTTGGGCAGTTTAGCGCAGAGTCTGGGCTTTTATTTTTTGCCTAAAATGGGCATCTAGCGCAGACTCTGTAAAGACTTGTAGCTATATTTATAGTAGTAAATACCCAGGCCTGTTCCCTTATGAAATTTTTCCCTTTGCATGCACTTGGCCGACGCGGCGTGGCCGTTGGCTTGCTGGCCGCGGTGCTGGCGGGTTGCACCACCGCACCCATCGAGCTGAACCCGCCGCCGGCCACCAACCCACCCGCTGTCAAACACCTGCCGCGCATCGGCCTTGCGCTGGGCGGCGGCGCGGCACGTGGCTTTGCGCACGTGGGGGTGGTGCAGGTGCTGGAAGAGGCGGGCATCCGCCCTGATCTGGTGGTGGGTACGTCGGCGGGTAGTCTGGTGGCATCGCTGTACGCCAGCGGCAAGACCGGCGCGCAGTTGCAGCAGGTGGCTGACACCATGGAAGAAGCGGCGTTTACCGACTGGACCCTGCCCATCTTCAGCCGGGGCGCGTTGCGCGGCGACGCGCTGGCCCGCTACGTCAATGCCCAGGTGGCGAACCTGCCGATCGAGCGCATGCCGCTACCCCTGGGTGTGGTGGCCACCGACCTGCACAGCGGCGACGCGGTGCTGTTCCAGCGCGGCGACACCGGCACGGCGGTGCGGGCATCTAGCGCGGTGCCTGCGGTGTTCCAGCCGGTGCGGATTGCCGGGCACGAGTATGTGGACGGTGGCCTGGTGTCGCCCGTGCCGGTGCGCTTTGCCCGGCAGATGGGGGCTGAGCTGGTGATTGCTGTCGACATCTCCAGCGCGCCCGAGGGCAACCCGGCCGATGGCACGCTGCAAATCCTGCTGCAAACCTTTGCCATCATGGGCAAAAGCATCAACACCTATGAGTTGCGCGATGCCGATGTAGTAGTGCGCCCCGTGCTACTGGGCATGAAAAGCGCCGACTTCGGCAGCCGCCGCCGTGCGGTGAAGGCTGGACGGGCGGCGATGCTGCAGGCGTTACCCGCGCTGCGCGCCGCTATGGCCGCCAAGAGCCACGTTTGAGAGTCAAATAGGCTGCTTACGCATGTTCTATCTGCGCAGGCAGCTACTCTTTGTGTAGCGTGCAGACGAAAAAAAACCCCGTCTTGCGGACGGGGCCTTGAAGGATTCCTGAGCCTGATGGCGTCGAAAGAATCCGAGGAGACAACTGGCGGGAACCGGGGTTCCTCAAAATTGCCTTGCAGGGTCTGCGAACAGACCCGCAGAAATTAACGCTTCTTGGTAGCGGCAGCAGCGGTGGTGCCAGCGGCAGTCACGGCTTGGGCAGCCACAGCCTTGAAGTTGGCTTCGGCAGCGTCAGACGCTTGCTTGACAGCCTTTTGAACGGATTCAAAAGCGTTGTTGGCAGCGGACACAGCGCTCTTCATCACGGCCACAGCGGATTCGGAACCAGCTGGCGCGTTCTTGGTGGCGGACTCGATCATGCCAGCAATCTTCTTTTGCGCTTCAGCGGATTGGCCTTCAACAGCCTTGCTGAACTCAGAGCTGGTGCCCTGGGCGATGTCATAGAGGTGACGGCTGTAAGCAGCGGTCTTTTCAGCCAAAGGCTGCAGCAGGCTGGCTTGCAGAGCCAACAGTTCTTGTGCGTCTTTCACGCTCAGAACGGCTTGCGAGTGGCTGGAGGCTTCGGTCAGTGCAGCCTTGGAAGCGGTCAGGTTCAGTTCGACCAGCTTTTCCACGCCTTCGAAAGCCTTGGTGGTCAAACCAAACAGGGTTTCAACGGTTGCTTTGTGGGAAGCCATCATTTGTTCAGCAGTCATCATGTCAATATCTCCAGTTTAAAAAAGAAAAAGTTCACTATCTGCGCTGACTTTGATCCGTTGCCGGTTATGTTGCAGTGCAGCATGGAATAAATTATAGGCCGTCCATTCCAGCTTGCAATAGGCATTTGCTGCACTGCACCATTTTAGGGATTCGACTCTATCGCCGGTCTCATTCATCCCTGAGACATGTTTTTATATGCACGCCTATTACTCAGACCATTTTGTATTGCCCCTGCCCGAAGGCCACCGTTTTCCGATGGCCAAGTACCAAATGCTGCGCGACCGGGTGGCCGCCGAATTGCCCGGTGTGCAGATGCAGCCTGCCCCGCGCGCCAGCGACGGCGAGCTGGCATTGGCCCACCACCCGGCTTACATCCGGGCCATAGCCGACGGCAGCATCCTGCAGCTGCAGCCTGCCGCCATGCGAGAGATCGGTTTCCCGTGGAGTGAAGAGATGGTGGAGCGCTCACGCCGTTCGGCGGGGGCCACCGTGGCGGCTGTGCGCGGCGCGCTGGAAGGGCAGGGCATTGCGGCCAACATGGCCGGTGGCACCCACCACGCTACAGCCGACAAGGGCGGCGGGTTTTGCGTATTCAACGATGCAGCGGTGGCCGCACGGGTGGCGCAGGCCGAATGGGGACGCACGCACCTTCAGCCTTTGCAGGTGGCGGTCATCGATCTGGACGTGCACCAAGGTAACGGAACGGCGCACATCTTTCAAAATGATACGAGTGTCTTCACCCTGTCACTGCACGGCGAGAAGAACTTTCCGTTCCGCAAGGAGGCCAGCGACCTGGACGTGCCGCTGCCCGATGGCTGTGGCGACGATGCCTATATGGAAGCCTTGGAGATGGCGCTAGGCCATTTGGAGCAGCGCTTTGCGCCAGGCCTGGTGATCTACCTGGCCGGTGCCGACCCGTTTGAGGGCGACCGGCTGGGCCGCCTCAAACTGAGCTACGACGGTCTACAGACCCGTGACCGCCGGGTATTTGACTGGGCCTGGCAGCGCCGTGTGCCGCTGGCCTTTGCCATGGCGGGCGGCTACGGCGTGCGCATTGAAGAGACGGTGCAGGTGCAGATCAACACTTACACCGTGGCTTTGGAGTACGCCCGCCGGTGGCGGGCGGGCACCCATTAAGCAGCCAGGGCCTCGATCTCTTTGGTGGCCGAAGCGAGCGCAGCGGCTTTGGCATCAGGGCCCATCGCCACGCCTTCGGCACGCACAAAGCGCACATCGGTCACGCCCAGGAAGCCGAACACCACGCGCAGGTAACTCTCCTGGTGTTCCATGGCCTGGCCACCTTCGGAGGCGGAGTACACACCGCCGCGGCCCAGGGCCACGATCACCGTCTTGCCACCGGCCAGGCCGACGGGGCCGGTTTCGGTGTACTTGAAGGTGCGGCCGGCCTGGCAGATACGGTCGATCCAGGCCTTGAGTTGCGTGGGAATGGTGAAGTTATACAGCGGCGCGCCGATCACGATGGTGTCAGCAGCCAGGAACTGCACTACCAGCTGTTCGGAGATGGCGTTTTCCGCGCGCTGTGCCGGGCTCAGGGCCGCATCCGTCGGGGGCATGCGGAAACCCAGGGATTCTGCGGACAAATGGCTGGGGGGGGCCACGGCCAGGTCCAGGTGCTCGACCGTAGTGCCGGGGTGGCTGGCTTGCCACTGCGCGCTGATCTGGGCGGTGAGGGTGCGGGTGACGGAGTTGGAGCCCAGGATGCTGGAGTCGATGTGTAGCAGTTTCATGGTGTGGTTGGGTAGTAGAGCCACCGATGTGGCGATG
Organism: Rhodoferax sp.; assembly: GCF_039922535.1. Classification (GTDB taxonomy): domain Bacteria; phylum Pseudomonadota; class Gammaproteobacteria; order Burkholderiales; family Burkholderiaceae_C; genus Rhodoferax_B. Next base: position 14,878 of record NZ_JBDTEM010000061.1, read on the forward strand.
GATAGAGTTTCGCTGCTTAACAATCACCTGATAAGTGGGTGAAAATGCGATGCATCGTTCTACTGGTGGGACGATGGAGTCCAAGCATGCAAGATTTAAACGACATGGCCTACTTTGCCGAGGTGGTGGAGCGCGGCGGTTTTGCTGCTGCCGGGCGGGCACTGGGTCTGCCCAAATCCCGGTTATCGCGCCGGGTGGCCGAGCTAGAAGCCCGGCTGGGCGTGCGCCTGCTGCAGCGCACCACCCGCAAGCTGTCGTTGACCGAGGTGGGCGAGATTTACCACCGCCACTGCATGGCCATGCGCGACGAGGCCGATGCCGCCGCCGATGCCGTGGCCCAAGCGCAAACCGAGCCGCGCGGCACCATCCGCATCGCCTGCCCCGTGACGCTGGCACAAACCACACTGGGCGAAGTGATGCCGCTGTTTCTGGCCCGCTACCCGCTGGTCAAGGTGGATATGCGGGTCAGCAACCGTGTGGTAGATCTGGTGGAAGAGGGGGTGGACGTGGCCCTGCGGGTGCGGCTGACACTGGACGACAGCGGTACCCTGGTGGTGAAGAACTTTGGCATGACACGCTCGCTGCTGGTGGCCAGCCCGCAGCAGTTAAAGCGACAGGGCTATCCGGCCACGGTGGAGGATCTGTCCCGGATGGATTCCGTCAGCATGTCGGCCAGTGACGGGCGGGCGGTGTGGCATCTGCAGGGGCCCGATGGCGAGGTCCGCACCGTAACGCACCAGCCGCGCTACGTAGCCGATGATTTGCTGACCTTGAAGCTGGCGGTGCTGGGCGGCACGGGCATCAGTGTGTTGCCTGCCTACATGTGTGCTGACGAGATGCGCCAGGGGCAACTGCTGCCCGTGCTACCGGGTTGGGCCCCGCACCCGGGTGTGTTCCACGCGGTTTTTCCATCCCGCCGGGGCATGCTGCCTGCCGTGCGGCGGTTTCTGGATTTTCTGGAAGAGCACCATCTGAACGATGGCTTGCAAGCCTAGGTCTTTAGAAACAGATCCCGGTCCGGCGCGAAGTTGGCGTGCAGTGGCAGCAGCGCGCCGCCTAGAGCCCGGGCATCCGAGCCGATGCTGCCAGCGACCAACTCCGTGCGCCACAGGCCTTCCCAGTTGAAGTCGTCCAGGGCCAAGCGGGTGCGCTCCAGCAGCAATTCCAGCAGCGGGCGGCACAGCGAGCCGTCGATCACCACGGCTTCCAGGTCCAGAAATGCCGTGCCGCTGACCACGCAATGCGCCAGCGCCGCAGCAGCTTGCGCCACCCAGGCCTGGGTTTCCGTGGCA
>NZ_JBDTEM010000062.1:0-3189 GCF_039922535.1 Rhodoferax sp.
AACCTTGAGGCCATCGTCGCCCTGCACCCCGATGTGGTGTTGCTGGCCCCCGCCTCCCGCGCCAGCGCCCGGCTGGAAGCGCTGGGCCTGAAAGTGGTGGCGCTGGAGCCCAAAACCTATGCCGACGTGCAGCGCGTACTGGGCAAATTGGGCCAGTTGCTGGCAGTGCCAGACGCGACCCGCATCTGGCGCAACATCGACGCAGGCGTGTCGGCGGCGGCCCAGTCGCTGCCCGCGCGGGTCAAAAACACCCGGGTGTACTTCGAGGTGAACGCCGCGCCGTACGCCGCAGGCACCAGCTCGTTCATTGGCGAAACGCTGACCCGGTTGGGCGTGCAGAATGTTGTGCCCGCCGCGCTGGGCCCGTTCCCCAAGCTGAACCCCGAGTTCGTGGTGCGCGCCAACCCCGACCTGATCATGGTCGGCGACCGCAACAGCATCGGCCTGGCGCAACGGCCCGGCTGGGCTGGCATCCGCGCCATCCGCGAGCAGCGGGTGTGCAGCTTCAAACCCGAGCAGTCCGACGTGCTGGTGCGCCCCGGCCCGCGCATGGCCGAGGCGGCGCGGGCCATGGCTGCGTGCCTGCTGGAGAAAGCCCCGTGAATTCCCGCCCTGGTGCACTTGCCGCCGTTTTACTGCTGCTAGCGCTCGGCCTGCTGCTGCTCGGCACCAGCATCGGCAGCACCGGTTTCGACAGCGTGCTGGCCGCGCGCCACGACCCCATCGCCCTGCAAATTGTCTGGGACATCCGCCTGCCGCGTACCCTGGGGGCCTGGGCGGCCGGTGCCTTGCTGGGCTTGGCCGGTGCGGTGGCGCAGGGCCTGTTCCGCAACCCGCTGGCCGACCCGTACCTGCTGGGCAGCGCCTCGGGCGCGTCGCTGGCGATGGCATTGGCGCTGGCCGTGCTGGGCGTGTCCCCCTTTGCGACCGCCTGGCTGGTGCGTGTGGGCCTGACCGGAGCGGCCTTTGCCGGGGCCCTGGGCGGCGTGCTGCTGACCCTGGCGTTGGCGAATGGCGTGCAGCACACCCTGCGCCTGCTGCTGGCGGGCGTGATCGTGGGCGTGGTGCTGGGTGCGGGCAAGGATTTGGTCACGCTGGCCATCCCCGACATCCTCAGCGCCCTGCAGGGCTTCAACCTGGGCAGCACCGGCTTTGTGGGCTGGACCGCCTGCCTGCTGATGCTGGCGGTATGGGCCGTGTGCACCACCGTGGCCTGGCTGCTCGGCCCGGTGCTGGACGGCCTGACCCTGGGCGAGGCCACCGCCGCTAGCCTGGGCCTGCCGCTGCCGCGCATGCGCGCCGCGCTGATCCTGGTGCTGGCGCTGGCCACCGGTACTGCCGTGGCACAGACCGGCATGATCGCCTTTGTGGGCCTGGCCGCGCCGCACGTGGCGCGCTCGCTGGTCACCACCACCCACAGCCGCCTGATGCTGTTGGCCAGCCTGACCGGCGGCGTGCTGCTGCTGGCCGCCGACATCCTGGCCCGCTGGCTCACCGCTCCGCAGGAGCTGCCGGTGGGCGTACTCACCGCCGTGCTGGGCGGCAGCTATCTGCTGTGGCGCATGCACAGGGGTAGTGGGCGTTTGCTATGAAAAAACTAGCTGTCTGCGCAGAGGGAATCAGCGCCAGCCTGTCAAAAGTATCTGTATTGCACGGCATCAGCGTGGACATCCACGCAGGCCGCTGGACCAGCATCGTCGGCCCCAATGGCGCGGGCAAATCGACCCTGCTCAAGGTGCTCGCGGGCCTGTTGCCGTTCACTGGCACGGTGACGCTGCACGGCCAAAACATCGCCACCATGCCCGCCCGCCAGCGCGCCCAAACCCTGGCCTGGCTAGGGCAAGGGGAGGCCAGTGCCGACGACCTCAGCGTCTGGGATGTGGCCCTGCTGGGCCGCATTCCGCACCGCCCCTGGCTGGCCGCGCCCAGCGCCCAGGACCTGGCCGCCGTCGAACAGGCCCTGCGCGCCACCCAGGCCTGGGACTGGCGCGCCCGGTCTCTTGGACAGCTCTCGGGTGGCGAACGCCAGCGCGTGCTGCTGGCCCGCGCCTTGGCCGTGCAGGCCCCGGTGCTGCTGATGGACGAACCCCTGGCCAACCTGGACCCGCCCCACCAGGCCGACTGGCTGCTGCTGGTGCGCGACCTGGTAGCGCGCGGCCACACCGTGGTCAGCGTGCTGCACGAGCTGTCGATCGCGCTGCAAGCCGACGACCTGCTGGTGCTGGCCCAGGGCCGCATCACCCACGCCGGTCCCTGCGCCGACCCGGCCACGCACCGCGCGCTGGAGCAGGTTTTTGAGCACCGAATCGGCATCCACCGCTTATCTGATCAGTGGGTGGCGCTACCAAAATGAACACCGTATGACTGACCACGCCTTCAGCGCCACCGAGCGCGCCGCCGTCTACCGCGCCATTTTCGAGCGCCGCGATATGCGGCATTTCAGCGGCGGCAGTGTGGCCCCGGAGCTGTTGCAGCGCCTGCTGCTGGCGGCGCACCATGGCCCCAGCGTGGGTTTCATGCAGCCCTGGCGCTTTATCCGCATCACCCAGACGGCCCGGCGCCAGCAACTGCACGACCTGGTAGAGGCCGAGCGCGTGCTGACCGCCCAGGCACTGGGCGAGCGCGCAGACGACTTCATGCGCCTCAAGGTGCAGGGCCTGCTGGACGCGGCCGAGGTGCTGGCCGTGGTGCTGCCCAATGGGCGCGAGCAGCATATTTTTGGCCGCCGCACTTTGCCGCAAATGGACCTGGCTTCCAGCGCCTGCGCGATCCAGAACCTGTGGCTGGCCGCGCGTGCCGAAGGGCTGGGCATGGGCTGGGTGTCGCTGTTCGACCCGCTGGCCTTGGCCGATGCACTGGGCCTTCCCGCCGGGGCCGAACCCATCGCCTTGCTGTGCCTAGGGCCGGTTGAAAAGTTCTACGACCAGCCCATGCTGCAGCAGGAAAACTGGGCCCGGCGCGAGGCCTTGGCCGGGCTGGTATATGACGACACCTGGGGCCAGGCTTCCACCCTGTTTTCTGCCTGAAAATATCCACTATGCATATCCGCCCTTACCAAGAAACCGACGAAGCCGCCGTAGTCGCCCTGTGGCAAGCCTGCGGTCTGACCCGTGCCTGGAACGACCCGCACAAGGACATCGCCCGCAAACTGCAGGTCCAGCGCGCGCTGTTTCTGGTGGGCGAGGCCGA
>NZ_JBDTEM010000063.1:0-2908 GCF_039922535.1 Rhodoferax sp.
ACCCGCCCGATACCGGCCCCGCGCCGGCCTGCATCGTGCCCAGAAGCTATCCGTTCAGCCTGCCCGCCGACCTGGGCGTACCCGTGTTGAGCCACAGCTGGGGCCTGTACGCCGATCTGCTGGGCCCCGCCGTGGCGGTGCTCAACGTCTCGGGTATCGGAGCCCATGGCCGCCTGCCGCCTGCCGAAATGCGCCAGGCCCTGGGTGGCACCGCGCTCATCAGCCCCGCCGCCCGGGTGCTGGTGATCGACCAGCTTACCGACGCGTCGCTGGTGCCGCTGGGTTGGTATTTGTCACCCCCCGCCCGCCGCGCCCTGGATCTGCAGGCGAAGGGCGTGGCCGATGCGCTAGAGGCAGTGTACGAAAAAAATTAGTCAAATAGGCCGCTGGCGCAGATTGCACCTGCGCAGCCAGCTATTAAACCGATAGCGATCGGAAACTGTCCAACGACTGCCGCTGCTGCCCCTGCGCGTCAAAGTTGTCGGCTGCCAGCCACTGCGTGAAGGCCGAGCGCAGCAGCGGCCATTCGGTGTCGAGGATGGAAAACCAGGCGGTATCGCGGTTGCGCGCCTTGTACACCACGGCCTGGCGGAAGATGCCCTCAAACTGGAAACCCAGCCGCCTGGCCGCCACCCTGGACGGCGCGTTCAGGCTGTCGCACTTCCACTCAAAGCGCCGGTAGCCCAGGCTGTCAAAGGCGTGCTGCATCAGCAGAAACTGCGCCTCGGTGGAGATCGGCGTGCGCTTCAGCAGGGGCGAGAACGCCACAAAACCCACTTCGATCACGCCATTCGCCGGGTCCATGCGCATCAGCGCCAGCGTGCCCACGGCGCGCCCGGTGCGCAGGTCGATCACCGCGTAGTGGAGGAAGCCCGGGGCCACCGCCGCCTGGGTGGCGTGCGCCTGGTAGTCGGCCAGGGTGGCAAACGGGCCCACTGGCATGTAGGTCCAGTCGCGGCCATCCGGGGCCTGGCTGTAGGCGGCAAACAGGTCGTCGGCGTGGCGCGCGGCATCCAGTGGCTCCAGGCGGCAAAAGCGGCCAACAAGGGGGCTGGGCGCGGGCAGGGCGCGGGCGGTCCAGGCGGGCAGGGCATCGCCGATGGGCTGGTCGAAGAGGTTGGTGGTGGGCATGGTGCTGTCCAGGGTGAAATAAGCCCTAAAGTTACGCTATCCGTGGCCGCATGAAAAGCACCACAAACCCTTGATTTCATGGTGCCATGACAACCACCTTTCCACACGCCCTGTTTGAAACCCCGCTGGACAAAGACAGCGCCGCCACACCTCTGCAGCGGCAGTTGCACCACCGCCTCAAAGAAGCCATTTTGGACAGCCGCCTGGCCCCCGGCAGCCGCCTGCCCGCCTCGCGCGGTCTGGCCGAGGTGCTGGCCATCTCGCGCAACACGGTGACTGCCGCCTACGAGCACTTGGCGGCAGAAGGCTATGTGCAGCAAGACCGCCAGGGCACGCGGGTGGCGGCGCTGTCCAGCACCAGCCGACCGGCCCGGCCCCGTGCCGAGCCCGCTGCCATGCCGGTGACCGCCCGGCGGCTGGCGCAGATACGGCCCACCGCGCCGCCCAGCCCCAACAGCCAAGCTTTGCGCCCCGGCATCCCGGCGCTGTCGCACTTTCCACTGGCCGCCTGGCGGCGCGCCTGCGACCAGGCTATCCGCCGCGCCGGACCCAGCGCTTTGGGCTATGGTGACCCGCTGGGCGAGCCCGCGCTGCGCACCGCCATCGCCCGGCACCTGGCCGTGGCCCGGGGCGTGCGCTGCGCGCCGGAGCAGATCGTCATCACCGAAGGCGCGCAAGAAGCCCTGTCGCTGTGCGTGCGCCTGCTGTCCAACCCCGGCGACACGGCCTGGGTGGAAGACCCCGGCTACCGCGGTGCCAAGGTGGCGATGCAGGGCGGCGACCTGCGCATCCTGCCCTTGCGCGTGGATGCCGACGGCCTGGCCGCCACCGAGGCCGACTGGAAAACCCAGCCGCCTCGCCTGGTTTACACCACGCCGTCGCACCAGTACCCGGTGGGTGCCGTGCTCACCGTGGCGCGCCGCCTGGCTCTGATCGCCCAGGCCCGCCGTTTGGGTGCCTGGATTCTGGAGGACGACTACGACAGCGAATTCCGCCACGCGGGTGAGCCCATCGGCGCGATGCAGGGCCTGGTGGCGCAGGCCCCGGTTCTGTACCTGGGCACCTTCAGCAAAACCATGTTTCCGTCGTTGCGGCTGGGCTTTCTGGTGCTGCCTGAGGCGCTGCTGGCCCCCACCCGCACCCCGCTGCAAGAGATGCTGCGCGGCGGCCACCGTTTTGAGCAACTGGCCATGGCCGAGTTCATCGAAAGCGGCCAGTTCAGCCGCCACCTGGGCCGCATGCGCCGCCTGTACCGTGACCGCCAGCAAGCCTTGCGCGAGGCCCTGACCCGGCACCTGGGCGTACCCCACCGCATCGAAGGTGGCCACTGCGGTCTGCACCTCAGCGTGCGTTTGCCGGTGGGCTACCCCGATGCCACCATCGCCCAGGCCGCCCAGCGCTACGGCATTGCGCCGACCGCACTGTCCAGTTTTGCGTTGCAGCCGCAGCCGCAAGACAACGGGCTGGTGCTGGGCTACGGCAACACCTCGGCGGAGCTGTTTGCGCCGCTGGTGCAGCGGCTGGGGGCGCTGGCGCGCGATGCGCAGCTTTAGGTAATTGCTATGCTTACAGTAGCTGCCAGCGCAGGTGCTACCTGCGCTGGCGGCCTATTTTTTATAAATTACAGCCGTTCCAGTCCCAGCGCCGCAGCATGCCGGTCCATGGCCTGCATGCCCGCGTAAGCCCTTGCATCGACCACCTCGAACGCACCCAGCAGCAGCGCGGTCCGCGTGGCCGCCAGGGCCGGGTCGGCCATGGCCTGGTGCAGGCTTTCGCG
>NZ_JBDTEM010000064.1:0-1719 GCF_039922535.1 Rhodoferax sp.
GGATCTCCAGCCGGGTCTGGGCGAGCAGCTTGGCGTCCAGGTTGCTCAGGGGCTCGTCGAACAAAAACACCTGTGGCTGGCGCACGATGGCACGGCCCATGGCCACGCGCTGGCGCTGGCCGCCCGACAGCTCGCGCGGCTTGTGGGTCAGGTACTGGCCCAGCTCCAAAATCTTGGCGGCTTTGTCAACCCGGGTTTTGATCTCGTCCACCGGCACCTTGGCGATCTTCAGGCCGTAGGCCATGTTGTCGAACACGCTCATGTGCGGGTACAGCGCGTAGTTTTGGAACACCATGGCGATGTCGCGGTCCGACGGCTCCAGGTCGTTGACCACCCGCCCGCCGATGGAGATGGTGCCGCCGCTGACTTCTTCCAGCCCGGCGACCATCCGCAGAAGGGTGGATTTGCCACAGCCCGACGGACCGACGATGACGATGAATTCGCCGTCGGCAATCTCGGCGTTCACCCCGTGGATGACCTGGTTGGCGCTGGGCCCTTTGCCGTAGCGCTTGATGACGTTTTTCAGGGAGATGGCGGCCATAAGTGTTCTGCTATTTAATATATAGCTGCCAGCGCAGGTGCTACCTGCGCTGGAGCCATTATTTTTATAAATTTCTGGAGGGCGAGGGTGGCAAGGTCGTAGCCTACTTTTCCGTATCGACCAGACCCTTGACGAACCACTTCTGCATCAGCATCACCACCAGCGCGGGCGGCAGCATGGCCAGGATGGCGGTGGCCATCACCAGGTTCCATTCGGTCTGGCCGTCGCCGCCCGAGATCATGCGTTTGATGCCGATGACCACCGGGTACATGTCTTCGTTGGTGGTGACCAGCAGCGGCCACAGGTACTGGTTCCAGCCGTAGATGAACTGGATCACAAACAGAGCCGCCATGCTGGTGGTAGACAGCGGCAGCAGGATGTCCTTGAAAAAGCGCATCGGGCCTGCGCCGTCCATGCGCGCGGCCTCTACCAGTTCATCGGGCACGCCCATGAAAAATTGGCGGAACAAGAAGGTGGCGGTGGCCGAGGCGATGAGCGGAATCGTCAGGCCCGCGTAGCTGTTCAGCATGCCCAAGTCAGCTACCACCTTGTAGGTGGGGCCGATGCGCACTTCGACCGGCAGCATCAGCGTGACGAAGATCGCCCAGAAGAAAAACTGCTTGAACGGAAACCGAAAGTACACCAGCGCAAACGCCGACAGCAGCGAAATCGCAATCTTGCCAAAGGCGATGATCAGCGCGGTGACCAGGCTGACCACCATCATCTGGCCCACCGCCGCGTTCGAGCCGCCACTGGAGCCCGTGCCACGCAGCACCGTCAGGTAGTTGTCGATAAAGTGCGAGCCGGGCAGCATGGGAATGGGGCGCTGCACCATCTCCAGCGCCGTGTGGGTGGACGCGACGAAGGTGACATAGACCGGAAAGGCCACCACCAGCACGCCCAGAATCAGAATTACATGGGCCAGGATGCCCGCAGTCGTTCTACGTTCGACCATCAGTAATTCACTTTCTTTTCGACAAACTTGAACTGCACCACCGTCAGCGCCACCACGATCACCATCAGCACCACCGACTGGGCTGCCGAGCCGCCCAGGTCCATGGCCTTGAAGCCGTCGAAGTACACCTTGTAGACCAGAATGGACGTGTCTTTGCCCGGCCCGCCTTGGGTGGTCGAGTCGATGATGGCGAAGGTGTCAAAAAACGCGTAGACGATGTTGA
>NZ_JBDTEM010000065.1:0-3244 GCF_039922535.1 Rhodoferax sp.
CGGACGACCGCGCCACCAGAATCCGCTTCTTTTTTAGCATCTTTTTGGGCACTAGCGCCCAGTGCACCTGCACTAGCAGCTACGGTATTAGTAGCAGGAGCAGCGTCTGCCGGACTGGGCTTAACCAGGTCTTGCAGGTTCAAGCGGCCGTTTTCGTTCAGCACCAGGCGGGCGTAGAAGTCGCTGAGCGCGGTTTCCTTGACATCCACCGTGGTGGGGCTGGCGGGCGACAGGGACACGTCCAGACCTCGCAGGTTCAGCAGTTTCCAGCGCAGCAGGGCCTGTTCGCTGGAGGCATCGGCCACCGCCGCCGCCGAGGCTGCCGCACCCAGCGGCGCGGAACTGGCCGCTTTCGGCGCTGCAGCCTGGATAGCCACCATGCCGACCCCGTTGTTGGCGCGGAAATCTTCCAGCGTGCCGTCACCCTTGACCTTCAGCACCGGACCGGCCGGGCTGGCGGTGTAGGCCACCTGGCCCTTGAAGCTGGTGTCGGCACGCACGATGTCCACGTTCAGCGACGCGCCGAAATACGGCTCGAAGGCATGCAACGGCAGGTGCAGCAGCTCGACCTGGCCCACGGCGGCCAGCGGTTGCAGCGCCAACGTGCCCTTGTAGGTCAGCCGCCCCGGCTCGACGTTGCGGGTGTTTTCCGCACCGATGCGGGCGCTGATGGCCAGGGGCGAGGCTTTGGCGCTGCCGGGCACCAGGTCTTTCATCTGCACGCTGAGGGCGCTGATGTCCACCGCCACGGGCTGGTAGGCGGACTGGTCGAGGAAGGACAGCGCACCACCCTCCAACGCCAGGTCAGCAATGCTGACAGCCCAGGGTGTACTGGCAGGCTTGGCGGGGGACGGCTTTGTCTCGGCGTTAGCCGCCGGGGTTTTCAGCCAGCGTTCAAACATCCAGTGGCCATCGGTGCTGCGCTGCACCTGGGTGCGCGGCTCGGTGAGCACCAGCTTGCCGATCTGCACGCGCTGCGCCGTCACATCGACCACCGCCTGGCTGAGCTGCAACTGGCGCAGGCTGAACAGGGCGGGTGGAGCGGCTGGGCTCTTGGACTTGTTCTTGGCGCTGTCTTTGGTATTGACTTTGGTGTTGTCCTTGGTCATGTCCGCCCCGGTTTCGCCCAGCGCCAGCCGGTCCAGCGTGAGCTGCTTGGCCGTGACCTGCAGCGCACCCGCTGCCTGCCATTGGACTTGCAGGTCCGCCGCCAACTGGCCACTGAGCCGGGGCTCCAGGGTGTTGGCCAGGTACGGGGCGGCCAGGGCCAGCGGCAGGCCGCCCAAGCTGGCATCGACGTTGGCCTCCACATCGGTGGCGGTGCCCTTCAGTGTCAATTCGGCAGGTGTTGCCGAGGCCGTGCCGCCGCCATCGACCTGCGCCGAGGCGGTGAACTGCAGCGGCAGGGTGAACGGCCAGGCAATGGCCGATGCCTCCACCGCCACGCCGTGCAAAGCCACCTCGGCGGCCGGGCGGGTGCTGGCATCGGACCAGCGCAGCGTGCCGTCTTGCAGGGCCAGCTTGGCGACACTGACTTTCCAGCCCGCGTCATTTTCAGCATCTTTTGTGCCACTGGCGCTGGATGCACCTGCGCTGGCAGCTATTATTTTTGTAGTTTCTGTGCGGGTGGCCGGGGAGGTGAATTGCAGCTTGCCCGCAGCGTCACGGCGCAAATCGACCACCGGGGCGCTGAGAGTAATGTCGCTGATCTTCACACTCTGCTCCAGCGGGCGCAGCTCGTCCAGCGTCACCTTGAGCGTGTCCAGCGCCAGCCATTTCTCGCCCTGGGGGTTGGCAATCTTGAGCTGGTCGGCCTGCACGGTGCCGCTGAGCTTGACCGACATCTTGGGGGTTTCTTCAAAAGCCAGTTGCAGATCGGCACTCAGCACCGCGCCCTGCAACTGCACCGGCAGGCTGGCGGGCAGGTAGGCCAGGTACGGGGCCAGGTCGAAGTGGTCAAGGCGGATCTGCGCGTCGGTCTTGCGGCTGGGGGCGAACGGCGTGGACTGGGCAGCGGAATCGAAGCTGCTGCCGTTCAACTTGAAGGCCAGGTGCGGCAGGGTCTGGATGCTGCGCTGCGAGTCCAGGTTGCTCAAAAACGGCAGGGTCAGGTTCACATCCCGCAAGGTGTGGGTGGTTTTGCGGGTCTGATCGGTCAGGTCCAGCGCGCCGCCGGTGAGGGCGATGTTGTAGACGGCGAAGCTAGGGGGTGCGCCCGCAGGCTTGTCGGACGGGGTGTTGAGCTTGGCCAGCACATCGTCAAAGTCGTAGTGGCCATCGCCCAGGTAGGTGGCGTGGATGGTTGGCTGGTCTACCGTAATCGCGTCGACCACCGGGGCCAGCCGCCGCAGCGACTGCCACAGCGCGGCATCGAGCAGGATGCGTTGGATGTGGACTTGGGGCTTGGCATCTTGGGCACCCGCAATAGCCAGGTCATCCAGCGTCAACACCAAAGTCCAGGGGTGGAAATCAACACGGCCCAGCGTGACGGACCGGCCCAGCGTGGCGCTGCCGACTTTTTCTACCTCGTATTTCACCAAGGCTGGCACCGCCAGCCAGGTAATGGCCCACAGCCCCAGCACCCCGGCCACCACCCACGCCGCCCGGCGCAACCACTTGTTTTGAAAAAATGTCATGGCGCCCATTTTGCCGCCAGACCGAGGGAGTGTCTGCAAGCGGATGTGCACCTAGTGGAGGGAACGGCGTGCCAAAAACAAGAAGCCCGGCATCCGATTCGCATCGGTTGCCGGGCTTGACGGCGAACTTGCGGTTCATGCCGTCGAGATTGCAAGGGAGAGATTGATGTCCCCCATTGCGTTGGAGGCAAGAGATTGCTTCCATTAAGGACCGGGGCTGCTGCATCCCACCATCGCAAAATGTCAGGTGGCACTGGCTCCTACCGGTTAGCGCCTGTTTGCACAGGCAATGCCAATTTAATCCAAGCCGCGCGGGAATACAAATGTGTCTTTCAATGCATTTGCAGCCCATGATTAAGCCAATGTGCTTGACAACACCCGCCACAAAGAACAACCAATTGCGCCCCAAAACGTAAAAAAGGCCGCTTGCGCGTAATGCCAGTCAGTTAAGACAGCCAGGTGCGTAAAGTAAAAAGGGAATGTGTTCAACATGTTCCCTTTTTTGTTTTATGAGTTGGTTGCAAAGCGAGTTGTCGCAAACACTGGCGCGGACCCCGCCAAGCCTGGATCAGTTGAGCGCGTTGATCGATCCCCAATGGATTGAACAA
>NZ_JBDTEM010000066.1:0-6347 GCF_039922535.1 Rhodoferax sp.
TTCGGCCGAACAAGCCGGTGCCGACTTTGAAAACATCCGTCTGCTGCAAAGCGCCGACCTGGCCACCAACTACTTCAACCTGCGCGCACTCGATGTGGAGCTGGACGTGCTGCAGCGCTCCATCGCGCTGCAAAACCGTGCCCTGGAACTGGTCAGCTCGCGCCACGACCTGGGCGCGGCCACCGGGCTGGATGTAGCCCAGCAGCAGGCCCTGCTCGACACCACTCTGGTCCAGGTCGATGTGCTGCGCCGCCAGCGCGGCCAGTTTGAACACGCGATTGCCACCCTGGCCGGCATCCCCGCGCCACTGTTCAGCCTGGCACCGGATGCGCGCGCGCTGACCCCACCGGCGGTACCGCTGGGCCTGCCCTCCGACCTGCTGGAGCGTCGACCCGACATCGCCTCGGCCGAACGCGCCATGGCCGCAGCCAATGCGCAAATCGGCGTGGCCAATGCGGCCTTCTACCCCAGCATCATCCTGGGCTCGGCGCTGGGGGCCGAGAGCAACCGTCTGTCTACCTTGTTCGATGCGCCCAGTCTGCTGTGGTCGCTGGGCCTATCGGCCACCGAAGTGCTGTTTGACGGTGGCCGCATCAAAGCGAATCTGGAAGTCGCCAAGCTCGGCCACGCAGCCGCCGTGGCCAATTACCGCCGGGTGGTGCTGGGTGCCATGCAGGAAGTGGAAGACGGCATCACCGGCCTGGCCGCGCTGGACCGCGCGTCCGCCCAGGCCCGCATCACCGTAAACACCGCCAGCCGCGTACTCGACATGGCCACCGCCCGCTACGAAGGCGGCGCATCGGCCTATCTGGATGTCATCACTGCCCAGCAGTCCTGGCTAGCCAGCGAGCGCCAAGCCTCGCAATTGCTGGGCCAGCGGCTGGTGACCTCGGTGTTTCTGGTGAAGGCACTGGGTGGCGACTGGCAAGCAGCGCCACAAACGGTGTCAAAAAACCAGCCCTGAAAATATATAAAAAAAGAGCTTCCAGCCCAGGCAGCACCTGCGCTGGAAGCTACTTATTCCATAGCAAGCCTTACCCCAGCTTGATCGCCATCGGGTCGGCCGTCAGATACCCCACTGCCGCGCCAAAGCGGTCGTTGTAGTTGGCGCGCACCAGCGGGTCTAGCGTGGCTTGCACTTTGCCGTGCAGAGCGGGGATCCAGTCACCGGCGTGCTGGAAGTTGCTCATGATGTAGGTCCAGCCGTGGATTTCGTCTACCGCGTGCAGGCCGGTGGATTCCGCGCCCGCGGGGGTGGACAGCACGCGGCTCAGGGCCTTGGTGTCGACGTTGTAGGCCCACAGGTAGTTGTTGACGTGCAGGCTGGTGTCTTCGCCGATGAACAGGGTGCGCAGCTTTTCCGAGAACTTCAGGTTGTCGGGGTTGGCGATTTTGTCGATGTGGGCCCGGTTGCCCATCGCATCGGGGGCGATGTCCTCCCCGGCCAGCAGGGTTTTGGTGGCGGTGGGCACCCATTCGCTGCGGATGGCTTCGCCCAAAATATCCTTTTGGCCGCCCATCAGCTTGTGCTCGATCACGGCACCGGCCACCAGGGCCTTGGGCAAGGCGATGCCGCTGCCCGCCGTCCAGCCCTTACCGCCCTTGACCATGGATTCCTGGATGTAAGACAGCGCGGAATAGGCCGTCTTGTCCTTGATGTTGACGGTGGTACCTTCCATCTTGGTGAAGGCCATGGTACCGCCCACCAGACCGGCGTAGCGGTGGGTTTCCAGGAAGGCGGCGGCTTTTTCCATGCCAGGTTTCACCTTGATCCAGTTGGGCACACCGCTCAAGAAGACCTGGGTGAAGCTGGCGTCTTTGGGGTCGTCCTTGCGCACGTCCATGATGTCGGCGGGCTTCAAGGTGTTGGCCATCTGCTCGATTTCGGCGCTGGTGGCGTGGCCCAGCTTGACCCAGTAGACACCGACGGCAGGCGCGGCCGGGTTGACTGAGAAGCCGGTGTCCAGGCTGGCCACGTACAGGGTGCCTGCGGACAGGTCTTTTTCACGGTCGGCCACAAACATGAACAGGCCGCCGTTGGTGAAGTCGTCGCCCATCAGCGCGGTGCGGTTGTCAGGCATCACCTGGACCAGCTCGTGCGAGATGCGGCCCATGCAGTAGTGCTTTTTGATGGAGCCGGTGCCGTCGGGGTTCACGGTTACCTCGGGCAGGTGGCCGTAGTGGTAGGGGTTGGCTTTGCTTTCGTCGCCAAACAGGTTTTTGCTGTAGGTTTTGAAGTGCTTTACGTCGCCGATGAAGGGCGCGTTGGGCTCGTATTCTTCGCTGGAGAGGTGGGTGTTCCAAGGCGACAGGCTGGCACCGCAGGTGATCCACAGGCCGTGGGCGACGCTGGTGTCCACGTTGTGGTACTTCACCAGGCTGAGCTTACCGGTTTGGGGGTTTTGGTCCAGCGTTAGCACGGCGATGGGCGACGGCAGCGTGCCGTAGGCATCGGCCCCCTTTTGGTCGCGGGTGGTGTATTCAAACTGCACCACGGCAAAGACGGTGTTGCCTTTGACGCCCGGCACATTGGGGTTGGCCAAGGTCAGCAACGAGCTGCCATCCGGGCAATCCGAGAAGAACTGGCGCTCTTTACCAGGCACCGAACGGTCCATGATGGGCTGGTTGCGGATATCCACATAGCCGCCGGCCAACACCTTGCTGCCCTTGCCGTCCGGCACCATGTCGCCGGTGTTGAAGAACGGCTGGTAGGCCAGCTTGAAGCTGCGGGTGCTGTTGTCGGCATAGGCCACGTTCAGGGTGGAGCCCACGGCCACGGTGGCCATGGCGGCCGGGCTGGCCAGCGTCGGTGCGGCCATGCCGGTGAAGGTCGCCGACACAAACGCCGCCGTGGCGGTAGGGGCCGTGGTGGCGCAGCCCGACAGCAGCGAGGTGGTGGCAAATGCGCCCAGCGGCAGCATGGGTGCGGTGGCCAAAAACTTCAAAGCGCTGCGGCGCGAAGCTAGGTTCAGTTCAGACATGGGGGGGTTCCGTGGGTTTATAAAAATAGACGTCGTGGGCTCTGCAATGCGCTAAACGTTTAGACATAACGTGTACACATGTAAACCGATCATAGGAAGCGCATGTGTCAGTTTTTTGACTGTCACAACCCGTGCGGGCTTGGCAGGGAGCCAAGCTGAACTACATGGCGTATAAAAATAGGCCGAGCAGGCCGCTAGCGCAGACAGCGCCTGCGGCAGAAGCTATTCTTTATATAGCACCACGGAAGTTGAGTGCTAAACCTTGAAGGCGTCCACAGCCGCTTGCAAGCGGCCCACCTGCTCTGCCATGGCCGAGGCTGCAGAGGCGGTTTCATCGACCAGGGTTGCGTTTTGCTGCGTCACCAGCTCCAGCTCCATCACCGCCTGGTTGACGTGCTCAATGCCGTCGCTTTGCTGCACCGATGCCTCGGTCATTTCGGCCAGCACACCGGTGACCTGCTGCACGGCCTGCACGATTTCCTGCATGGTGCGCCCGGCCTGCCCCACCCGCGATGCGCCACTCTCCACCTGGGCCACAGAGTTGCCAATCAGCCCCCGAATCTCTTTGGCCGCTTCGGCGCTGCGCTGGGCCAGGTTGCGCACCTCGCTGGCCACCACAGCAAAACCCCGCCCCTGCTCCCCGGCGCGTGCGGCTTCTACCGCGGCATTCAGGGCCAGGATATTGGTTTGGAAGGCGATGCCTTCGATAGCACCAATGATGTCCACAATTTTTTTGGAGCTGGCGCTGATCGCGTCCATGGTCTCGACCACCTCGTCCACCACGGCACCGCCGCGCAAGGCGATCTGCGACGCATTGCCCGCCAGGCCGTTCGCACTCTGGGCCCGCTGGGCGTTTTGGCGCACCGTGGCTGTGAACTGCTGCATGCTGGAGGCTGTCTTCTGCAAAGAAGTCGCCTGGGATTCCGTGCGCTGCGACAAATCCGCGTTGCCCTGCGCAATATCCCGAGAAGCTACGGTGATGTAGCCCGTCGCATCCTTGATGCGCGACACCAGATCGCTGAGCTTGGCCTCCATATCGCCCATGGAGCCGAGCAAGAGGCCAAACTCGCCACCATCCTGCACCTCAAACTTCTGGCTGAAGTCGCCTGTGGCAATGGCCTCTGAAAGCAGCAAGGCCTGGTTCAGCGGCCGAACAATGCTGCGGCCCATCGCAAACGCAGCGCCACTGCCCAGGACCAAGGCCGCCAGCCCCAGGCCCAATAGCAAACTGCGGGTGGTGCGGATACGCTGCAGCACGTCCGCCGCATCGGCATCGGCCAGCTCTTTTTGCTTGCCCACCAGCGCTTCGACCTGGGCTTGCATGGCGTCCAGGGTGGGCAAGGTTTGCTCCTTGGACTCTTTGCGCGCATCGGGCAGTTCTTCTTCTGCGATGGAATGCAGTACCTTGGCAAACGAGTCCGCATGCTTCTTGCGGTTGGCTTCTATTGCCGCCACCATGGCGCTGCCTTCGGTGGAGCCCTCCAGCCGCGCCAGGGTTTGCAGGGCATCTGCGATCTGCTTCTTTTCGGCTTCGATGTCCGCCACCGTCTTGTCTTCTTGCGCCTTGTCCACGGCAAAGAACAACTCGACGGTGCGGCGCGCAATGGTCCGCGTTGCCACATTGATGCGGGCGGCTGCCGCTGTTTTGACAAAACCCTCGTCCACCATGCGCTGGTTGATCTGCCCCAGGTCGCCCAGGCGCACCCAAGCCACCGCGATGACCAGCGCCAGCAGCGCTAGCACCAGGCCAAACACCAGATTCAAACGGGTCATGACTTTCATGTGGGTAAAGATTTGCATGATCACTCGATTCTGGTAGTTAAAACAATGCACAAGCCCCCCGCTTGGCTGTAGAGAACATTAACCCATCGCAACAGAGATAATCCTAGGGTTTCCCCACAACTACAGACCCCACCATGAGCACGTCCATCCGCCAAGCCGACCTGATCGAATCCGTAGCCGCCGCCCTACAGTACATCAGCTACTACCACCCCGCCGACTACATCGCCCACCTGGCCCGCGCCTACGAGCGTGAGCAAAGCCCGGCGGCCAAGGACGCGATTGCGCAAATCTTGACCAACAGCAAGATGAGCGCCACCGGCCAGCGCCCGATCTGCCAGGACACCGGCATCGTCAACGTGTTCCTGAAAGTGGGCATGGACGTGCGCTGGGAAGGCTTCACCGGCAGCCTGGACGACGCCATCAACGAAGGCGTGCGCCAGGGCTACAACCACCCCGACAACATGCTGCGCGCCAGCATCGTGGCCGACCCGCACTTTGACCGCAAGAACACCAAGGACAACACCCCTGCCGTCATCTTTGCCGAGATCGTGCCCGGCAACACACTGGAAGTCACCGTGGCGGCCAAGGGCGGCGGCAGCGAGAACAAGAGCAAGATGGTCATGCTCAACCCCGGCGACAGCATCGTTGACTGGGTGCTGAAAACCGTGCCCACCATGGGTGCCGGCTGGTGCCCGCCCGGCATGCTGGGCATAGGCATCGGCGGCACCGCAGAAAAAGCCGTGCTGATGGCCAAGCAAAGCCTGATGGGCGACCTGGACATGTACGAACTGCAGGCCAAGGCCGCGTCCGGCGCCGAACTCAGCAAGGTCGAGGCGCTGCGCCTGGAGCTGTTTGACAAGGTCAACGCCCTGGGCATTGGCGCGCAAGGCCTGGGCGGCCTGACCACCGTGCTGGACATCAAGATCGAGATGTACCCCACCCACGCTGCCAGCAAGCCCGTGGCCATGATCCCCAACTGCGCCGCCACCCGCCACGCCCACTTTGTGATGGACGGCAGCGGCCCGGTCTACCTGGACCCACCGAGCCTGGACCTGTGGCCCAACGTCAACTGGACCCCCGACTACAACAAGAGCAAAAAGGTCAACCTCGACACCCTGACCCCGGCCGAAGTTTCCAGCTGGAAACCCGGCGACACCCTGCTGCTGAACGGCAAGATGCTCACCGGCCGCGACGCCGCCCACAAGCGCATCAAAGACATGCTGGCCAAGGGCGAAAAACTGCCGGTGGACTTCACCAACCGCGTCATTTACTACGTCGGCCCGGTCGATCCGGTGCGTGACGAAGCCGTCGGCCCCGCCGGCCCGACCACTGCGACCCGCATGGACGGCTTTACCGAGATGATGCTGGCCGAGACCGGCCTGATCGCCATGATCGGCAAGGCCGAGCGCGGCCCGGTCGCCATCGAGGCCATCCGCAAGCACAGGAGCGCCTATCTGATGGGCGTGGGCGGTGCCGCCTATCTGGTGTCGAAGGCGATCCGGCAATCGCGTGTCGTCGGCTTCGCCGATCTCGGCATGGAGGCGATCTACGAATTCGAGGTCATGGACATGCCGGTGACCGTGG
>NZ_JBDTEM010000067.1:0-2609 GCF_039922535.1 Rhodoferax sp.
TGAGCAGGTGGATGCCAACACCTACAAGCCGTCCGAAGCCCTGGGCACCCAGGCCGGGGTGCGCACCATGGCCATGGACCACACCACCAAGAAGGTCTACGCCATCACGGCCGAGGGCAGTGCCGACTACGCCAAGAAGATCACCACCAGCGTCTCTCCCTATTACGCGAACACGTTTTTTGACGACAAGTTCTACGTGCTGACCTACGGAAAGTAATAAAACCTGGCGCTGCAGGCTATTGATTTGATAGCTGCCAGCGCAGGTGTCGTTTGCGCTGGAGGCTGATTTTCTATAAATTTCAGCCCCGTGCCAGCAGCGTCGCTACTTCCGCGGCCGAACGCACGCCCAGCTTGGCGTAGACCCGGGCGCGGTACACCTCAACGGTGCGCATGGACACATGCATTTCGTCGGCAATCACCTTGTTCAGCTTGCCCGCGGCTACGCGGTGCATCACGTCTTGCTCGCGCGGGGTGAGTCCGGCCAGTTTGGCACCGCGCGCGTCGCCCTCGGCCAGGCGCTGCTGCTGGTCGGCCTCGGCGGCCAGTGCGTCGCGCACCCGGTCCACCAGGGCGGCATCGCCAAACGGCTTTTCCACAAAGTCGAAAGCCCCTTTTTTCAGTGCCTCTACCGCCATCGGGATGTCGCCGTGGCCGGTCAAAAAGATCACCGGAACCGGTACGCCGCGTGCTACCAGGCTGTCGTGCACCTGCAGGCCAGACATCGGCTCCATGCGCACGTCCAGCAGAATGCAGCCGCGCACGGGTGTGGGGCCGTCCAGCGCGGCCAGCAGTTCGGGGCCGCTGGCGTAGCTGCGCACATTGAAGCCGTGGGAGCTGAACAAAAACTCCAGCGCGTCGCGCACCGGGGCTTCGTCGTCCACCAGGTGCACGGCGACTGCGTCGGGGGTGGTCATAGGCTGGTTTCCTCGTCCGTGGAGTGGTGGTGGGCGTTATCGAACACCGGCAAGCTGAAGGAGAGGCGCGCACCGCCCGATGGGCTGGCATCGGCCGACATGCTGCCATGGTGCAGCTCGATGATGGAGCGGCAAATCGCCAAGCCCATGCCCATGCCGTCGGCCTTGGTGGAGTAGAACGCGGTGGTCAGTTGCTCGATGTTGCGTCCTTCCAGCCCGGGGCCGTCGTCGCCCACGGCCAGGCGCACCTGCTGGGGCGTGTCCAGCGTGGCGGCGATGTGGATGTGGCCAGCCGAACCGTGGCCACCCATGGCATCGGCAGCATTGCGCACCAAGTTGATCAGCACCTGTTCGATGAGGATGGGGTCGGCGTAGACCGGCGGCAGCTTGGCGGGTATATCCCAGGCGATCTGGATCTGTTGGCGTTGCAGGTCGCGCTGCAGCAGTTCGACGGCGCGGCGCGCCACGGCGGCCAGGTCGCAGGATTCGCGCTGGGGCGCGCGGCGGGTGAGAAATTCGCGGATGCGCTGCACGATGCGCCCTGCTTCCGCAGCCTGTTCGCCCTGGCTTTTGAGCGCCTTGAGCAGGGACGGGGAGGCGCTGGCATCCTGGCCCAGCATGCGTTGCAGGCCGGCGTTGTAGCCAATGACGGCTGTGAGCGGCTGGTTCAGCTGGTGGGCCAGGGTCGAGGCGACTTCGCCCAGTGTGGTCAGGCGCGACTGGGTGGCCATGGCTTCGGCCTGGTGGCGCTGGCGTTCTTCGAGCTGCTTGCGGGCGGTGATGTCGATGATGGAGCCCATCCAGCCGATCTGCGTGCCGTCGGCATCGATGAGCGGCGACTCGAACACCATCACGTTGAGCTGGTGGCCGTCCTGGTGGCACCACACGGCTTCGTAGCCGTCGCGCGGCGCATTGCCCGCCAGGTTGCGGCGGTTGCGTACCATCACTTCGTCCAGCGATTCCGGGGGCCAGTAGGGCATGGGCGGGGCCAGGCCCACCAGTTGCTGCGCTGTCAAACCCACCATGTCGCACAGGGTGCGGTTGACAAACAGGATGCGGCCATCGGCATCCCGTGCGCGCAGGCCCACCAGGGCCGAGTCTTCCATGGCCTGGCGCCAGGCGGCTTCGGTGCGCCAGGCGTCTTCGGCCCGCGAGATTTGTCGCATCTGGCGGCGCAGCAGGGCGGTGGCCACCAGCATCAGCGCCAGGAATCCGCCCACCAGCACAATCGGCAGGCTGCGCCAGAACGGGCGCTGCACTTCGCGCAGGCTGAGCTCCAGGTAAGTGCCGGGCATGTTGCCGCCGACCAGTACCTTGTAGTTCTCGTGCAGGGTGGGATCGAGGCGCAGCGGCACTTCATCCACCGAGGCAATCGCCTGGTCGGAGCTGTCGATCAGTACCACGTCGTATTTGCGGGTCAGCCACCAGGGCGCGCCGCGGCGCAGCAGCAGGGCCGCCGAATAGCGCACCACCAGTTTGTCGCCCCCAACGGGCTGCACCAGGTGGGCCGACACGCCGGCGCTGTCCAGCGACTCGCGGATGGCGCTGTCGGTCATCGGTTGTTGGTCGGGCACATGGGCCACGATGCGGTTGTTGGCATCCAGCCAGGTCACGCTGAGCCAGAGGCGGCGCAGGCCGTCGGCCACATGGGCGTTGTCGGCCAGGGCCTTGGCGTTGCGCGGCAGCTTGGGGATT
>NZ_JBDTEM010000068.1:0-2130 GCF_039922535.1 Rhodoferax sp.
GCGCTGTCGCCCGCCACCGCCATACGGCTGGCATCGCCACCCAGCGTGGCCGCATGGGCGCAGAGCCAGCGCAAAGCGGCCTCCGCATCGTCCGGGGCGGCGGGAAACGGATGTTCGGGCGCCAGCCGGTAGTCCACTGCCACTACCAGCATATGGGCGTGGTGGCACAGGGTGCGGCACACCTTGTCGTGGGTGTCCAGGTCGCCAATCACAAAGCCACCGCCGTGGAGGAACATCAGCACCGGCCAGGGGCCAGGGGTGGCTGGCGCATAGGCACGCAAAGCCAGCGGCCCGCCAGGGCCTTCAATAACCAGGTCTTCTACTTTGCCGACGACCGGGGCAGGCAGGCCCAGCGCGGCGTCCATGTCCCGGTAGATTCGCCGCCCCACCGCAGGTGGCAAAGCCTCTAGCGGCGGGTTGCCCTGGGCTGCCATCTGGGCCAATAAGCCGGCCAGTGCCGGGTCGAGTGGTGCCACCTCAAGTGTGCTGCAAACAGCCATGGAGTCTCCTTGTTTAAACCGTTACTGCGACAGGAAGTGGTGCGGCCTTAGCCGCTGCCGGGCGTAGAAAGAAATAACCCAGCGCGGGCAGCAATACCAGTGCCCCCACCATGTTCCAGATAAACATGAAGGCCAGCAAAATGCCCATATCGGCCTGAAATTTGATGGGCGAAAACGCCCAGGTACCCACGGCCAGCGCCAGGGTGATACCCGTCAACATCACCACGCGGCCGGTGAATTGCAACGCGTGGTGGTAGGCGTCGGACAAGCTGGCTCCCTCACGCATACGGGCCAGCGTGATGCTGAGCACATACAGCGCGTAGTCCACGCCGATGCCGACGCCCAAGGCGATCACCGGCAGCGTGGCCACCTTCACGCCCATACCCAGCCAGACCATCAAAGCCTCACACAGGATGGAGGTCAACACCAGCGGCAGCACCGCGACGACCACCGCGCGCCAGGAGCGAAAGGTGATCCAGCACAGCAGCACCACGGCGGCGTAAACCCATAGCAACATCTCGTGCATGGCCTTGGCCACCACGATATTGGTGGCGGCGGCGATGCCCGCGCTGCCGGCGGCCAGCTTGAACTGGATGACATCGGTGTTGTTGGCGGCAGCAAACTTCTCCACCTCAGCCACGACCCGGGACAGGGTTTCGGCCTTGTGGTCCTTCAGGTAGACGTATAGCGCCAGGAAGGAACAGTTTTGGTTGAACAGCTCACGCGGGGCGCGGGTTTGTACACCGCCCAGCGCACCGTCATTGGGCAGCAGCTCAAACCATTTGAAGTTGCCCTCGTTGTAGCCCACCATGGCCAGCTTGGACAGGGCCGCCATAGAGTTGGTGGATTCCACGCCAGGCAGTTGCTCCAGCCCCCAGGCCAGGGTGTCCAGCTTGGCCAGCGTGGCGTAGCGGGTGCACTGGTCTTCAGGCGTGGTGACCATCACTGTCAGGATGTCGGCGCTGGCCGCGTAGTGCGCAATTTGGTAGGCGCTGTCGCGGTTGTAGCGTGAATCCGCGCGCAGCTCAGAGGCGCCGGGGTCCAGGTCGCCCACCTTCAGCTGCAGGCTGACCGCATAGCCGCCCACGGCCATCAGCGCAGACACCACGATGGCCGCAGCCGCCCAGCGCTTCTGCGTGAAATGGTCCAGCAGCGCCCACAGCCAGGGGCGCTTAGCGTTCTCGCTCGCCGTGTCTTCACGCAGGCTACGCGCTGCAGCCGTTGGGGCCACACCGGTGTACGAAAGCAGAATCGGCAGCAACACCAGGTTGGTAAAAATCAGCACGGCCACGCCAATGCTGGCAATCACCGCCAGGTCCTGGATCACCTTGATCTGGATGATGACCAGCACCGCAAAGCCTACCGCGTCGCACAGCAGCGCCGTCAGCCCGGCCATGAATAGACGGCGAAAGGTGTAGCGCGCCGCCACCACGCGGTGCGTGCCACGGCCGATGTCCTGCATGATGCCGTTCATCTTCTGCGCGCCGTGGCTCATACCAATGGCGAACACCAGGAAGGGCACCAAGATGGAGTACGGGTCCAGCTCGTAGCCCAGCAGCGCCAGCAAGCCAAACTGCCACACCACCGCCACCAGCGAACACGCCACCACCAGCGCCGTGCTGCGCGCGCA
>NZ_JBDTEM010000069.1:0-14624 GCF_039922535.1 Rhodoferax sp.
ACCAGCACCGAACTCTCGGTGGTCGCCGAAGTGAGCCCCTCCACCGCCAGCGCCCATCTGGCGCGGCTTACCGAGCAGCAGCTCATCACCCTGGTGAGCCAGGGCAAGCACCGCTACTTTCGGTTGGCCAGCCCCCAGGTGGGCACCGCCCTGGAAGCCTTGCTGGTGCTGGCAGGCCAGCCCCGCAGCCAATTCGTGCCGTCTACCCCCGGCAGGCTGCGCCAGGCCCGCACCTGCTACGACCACATGGCCGGCGCTTTGGCCGTGGCCATGGGCGACCGCATTCTGGCGCATGGATGGCTGGTGCCGTTGGCCACCGACACCAGCAGCTACGCCTTGTCGCCCAGCGGAGAAACGGCATTCGCGCACTTGGGGATTGATGTGGCAGCCCTGCGCACCCTGCGTCGGCGGTTTGCCTGCACCTGCCTGGATTGGAGCGAACGCAAACCGCATATCGGTGGCGCCGTGGGCGCGGCCCTGCTGCAACTCTGCCTGCAACGCGCGTGGGTGGTGCAAGACCTGGACAGCCGGGCGCTGCAGACCACGGCACTCGGGCAACGGCAGCTACCGGCGCTGTTTGACCTGCCAGAGGTTGCGCTACAGGGTTAAAAGCTGCCGGGCCATTCTGCTACATTTTATGCAGCACCCATCGCAGGTAGCGCCTGCGCTAACGGCCAAAATGACCAGAAACTCAGCCTACCCCAGACGTACCACCGTCAAATAGCGCTGTAAGTCCCCAGGCCGTCCGGCCACGGTGTCAGCACCTCGAAGCCGGTGTCGGTCACGGCCACCATGTGCTCCCATTGGGCCGAGAGCGAATGGTCTTTGGTGACCACGGTCCAGCCATCGGGCAGCTCTTTGGTGTCGCGTTTGCCTGCGTTGACCATTGGCTCGATGGTGAAAATCATGCCCGTCTGCAGCCGCAGCCCTTCGCCGCGCCGGCCGTAGTGCAGCACCTGCGGGGTGTCATGGTAGATCTGCCCGATGCCGTGGCCGCAGTACTCGCGCACCACGCTGAAATGCGCACTGTGCGCCACGCTCTGGATCGCGTGGCCCACGTCGCCCAGGGTTGCGCCCGGCTTCACCTGCTGGATGCCCGCGCGCATAGCCTCGTAGGTGGTTTCCACCAGGCGCTTGGCCAGCGGACTGGGTTCGCCCACAAAGTACATGCGGCTGCAGTCGCCAAACCAGCCATCTTTGATGATGGCCACGTCGATGTTGATGATGTCGCCGCGCTTGAGCACCTTGGCCGACGGTATGCCGTGGCAGATCACGTGGTTGACCGAGGTGCACACCGTCTTGGGGAAGCCGTGGTAGCCGATGTTGGCGGGAATGGCATCCAGTACATCCACGATGTAGTCGTGGCAAATCTGGTCCAGCGCTTCGGTGCTGATGCCCGCCGTGACGTGCGGCGTAATCATGTGCAGCACTGAGGCCGCCAGGTGCCCGGCGCGGCGGGCCATGGCGACTTCTTCCGGGCTGCGGATGGTGACAGTTTCGCCGTTCATGCCCGCGCCCTTTGCGGTAAAGCAATGACTTGCGCCTCGGCCTGGATTTCATCCTGGATCAGCAGGCGGCACAGCTCGCCGTACTTCAGCTCGGGGTGCAGCTCGCACATCATGCCGATGCGCAGCCAGTGCTCGGCCTGCGCGTTGATGGAGCGGTTCAAAGCGCCACTGGCGACCCGCACGTTGGCGTGCATCGGTTCTGAAATTTTGACAAGGCCCAAGATGAACTCCAATATACGAAACGACTATGTTTCGTATATTCTAATGCCTGCTCGGCAGTAACGCCTATTCCATGCCCAGGTCCAGCTTGGCCACCAGCGCGCGGCTGGCATCGTTCATGCCCACCAGCTCCACCACGCTGCCATGCTTGCGCAGCCGCTGGCAAATCTTGTCCAGTGCGGTCACTGCCGTGATGTCCCAAAAGTGGGCCTGCGCCAGGTCGATGGTGACGCGGCGGCCCTGCACTTCCCGCACGTCGAACGCGTCCACCAGCAGGTCTGCGGAGGCAAAAAACACCTGCCCGGTCACCCGGTAGGTCAGCGCGCCCTCCCCGCTCTGGGTCACCGCCAGCAGCCGCGACACCTTGAAGGTAAAAAACACCCCGCTCAGCAGCACGCCCACCGCCACCCCGGCCGCCAGGTTATCGGTGGCCACCGTCACCACCACCGTCGCCAGCATCACCAGGCTGGACAGCTTGGGATGGCGCAGCAGCGCCCGCGCAGAGCCCCAATCCAGCGTAGAAGCCGACACCATCACCATGATGGCCACCAGCGCCGCCACCGGCACCTGCGCCACCCAGGGCTTGAGCAGCACCATCAGCACCAACAAAAACACCCCCGCAAACAGGGTAGACAGCCGCCCCCGGCCGCCGTAGCGCACGTTGCCCACCGTCTGGCCAATCATTCCGCACCCAGCAATGCCGCCGAACAGGCTGGCCGCCACATTGGCCATGCCCAACCCGCTGCACTCCCGGTTTTTGCCGCTGGGCGTGTCGGTGAGCTCATCCACCACGCTGGCCGTCATCAGCGACTCCAGCAGGCCCACCATGGCGATGGCAAACGCAGGCAGCGCGATGAGGCGCAGCGTCTCCAGGGAGAACGGCACCGACGGCAGTGCAAACACCGGCAAGGCGTCCGGCAACAGACCCAGATCGGCCACCGTCTTCAGCGGCAGGCCCATCCAGTGCCCAACCAGCGTCAGCACCACGATACACACCAGCGGCGATGGCACCACCGTGGTGATGCGCGGCAGCCCGTAAATCACCAGCAGCCCCAGCCCCAGCATGGCCCAGGTGGCCGCGTTGGCGCCGATCAGGTGCGGCATCTGCGCCGAGAAAATCAGAATCGCCAGCGCATTCACAAAGCCGGTGCGCACCGAGCCCGACACAAACCGCAGCAAAACCCCCAGCCGCAGCCAGCCAAACAGGATTTGCACCGCCCCGGCCAGCAGGCCCGCCGCCAACAGGTACTGCACCCCGTGCGCGTGCACCAGCGGTGCGGCCACCAAGGCCACCGACCCGGCCGCCGCCGACACCATCGCAGGCCGCCCGCCCACGAAAGCAATCACGATGCTGATCACGAACGAGGCGAACAGCCCGACCGCCGGGTCCACCCCGGCCACAAAAGAAAAGGCGATGACTTCCGGGATCAGGGCGAAAGTCGCCACCGCGCCGGCCATCAGCTCACGCGGAATATGGGGCGCCCACTCGGCGCGGAAAGGATGGAGATATTTGGACATGGCAGAACTAGCCCCCCGCAGGGAGCGCATCAAAGGATGGGAATGGGTAAGGCACGGGAATGAAAAACCCCGTGCCAGGTGAGCAAATGGGTCCGGCCTTTTAAGGCGGAGTGAGGCGAGAACAGCCCGACTGCCGACTGTACGCATCCCGCCGGATGCGGGCCAGTGTGAAGCTTTGAAACCGGGCCGCCATGCACGGGCCCACGCGCTGGGCGCGGTGGGAATGGCGGGTGGTCAAGGGCATGGGGGAGATTGTAGAAGGTGGGGTTGGCGAGGTGGGTGACCTATATGCCATGTCAGCTTTGGGCCCATTGCGGTCTTTGAGGTTGCCTAAAAACCGATACGGGCGGTTAACCGATACCGACCTCTTTAGACGCTCTAACATTCGCACATCACAAACAGCGGGACACCATGAGGCTCAAAAATTTTCCTATTGCATGGCGGTGGACCGATGCGAAATATGCTCTGCTGCCGGAGGATATCTTGGCGCGGATTGAGCCGCAGATGTTGCCAGTGGCTAAGAAGCTGTTTCATCAATCGGTTGCATTTAATGATGCGGATGGCTTGAGTGAACGAATATTTTCAGTCGACCAGATTGGTACGCGCTCCACTGCCTCAGCGTATGTAACCAACTGGTTGCTCTCCTGTCACGATAACAAAGAGACTTGCGTTTACCTCTCATGGCAGTCAGACCTTGCAATATCAACCACCTGGGGAATATTCACGCACTACTGGGAAGCGTTTTGCTACCCGGCTTCTGATGACCTAAATGTGTGGTCTGAGGCGCATGACTGGATGGTTTTCTACCATCATGAAGAGTTAATGCAGTTCGGCAGGCGTTTAGCGGGCTAAGTCTGCTCCTTGCCGCTTGCAGCTATCGCAGCAGAGAGGCTAGAAATATATCGTCAATGTGGCCAAAAACGGATCACGCTCATTGGTAGGCCGACCGCCAAAGCTGCAGCTATCCACCACTTTGTGTCTCTATATAAACGAGCGGCTTCTTTATCTCCGTTTTTCGCAAGTTGGATCAACTGGTCAGTTGTAAGGTTGCCGTGACGCTTCAACAATTGAAGCTTCCGTGGCAACAAACACACCACGCCCACAACCAGCAAAATTATGAAAAGAATAGCTAACATGAAAGCGACAGTCCGATGTGACGTGGAGGTGTTTGGTAAATGTCCAAAAATGGCCTATTTCAGTCATGCTACCAGCTACTCCATAAGGCCCGCTGCGGCCTTTCGCTATGCATCAAAGCTAGCCAAACCACCATTTGGCCGCAGAAAATAGCGCTTTAACCCACGAGGTCCTTGTGAATCCATCCGCTCCCCACGCTGAACTTATCGCCACCTTCCGCAGAGCCGAAGCCGATGCGGCCCACAAATTTGGACTCATCCAAGTGGTAGCCAAAAAAGGGCCTACGGCTATTAAAGCGGCGATTGACACCGCTGCAAAGGCGGCAAAACGCCGGGATGCGTATGCCAAAAAGCTGGCTGCGCTGGGGGTGGATTTCAAGGATGGAGAGCAGGCGGTGCAGTGACGGGCCAAACCGTCACCTGCTATTTTTAAAATAGCTACCCGCGCAGGTGGAATATGCGTTAGAGGCCTAAAAGCCTTATACCCCACCAGGCGGAAGCAGCGACCTCTGCACCCTACCGCAGCCGCAGCCCCGCAGCGCTGGCCTCGACCAGCTTCTGCAAGCGCGCGCTGCGCGTCTCGGGTTTCTTGGCGCTGCACACCCAATGCAGCAGCCTCTTTTGGTAACCGGGCGGCGTGGCGGCGAAGAACTGCCAGGCCGCTGGCTGGCGCTGAAAAGCCGTCAACTCGTCGGCAGACAGCGCGGCGGGCACGGCGCGCTCGTGGGAATACACGGCCGACCTGGCCTCGGTGCGGCGGGCCAAGGCCTGGGCTCCGGCGGCGGTCATCCGCCCTGCTGCCTGGAGCTGCGCGCACTTGGCGATGTTGGCGGCGCTCCAGATGGAGGTGGGCTTGCGGGGGGTGAAGCGGATGGAATATGCCGCGTCGTCGATGCGGCGGCGCACACCGTCGATCCAGCCAAAGCACAGGGCCTCGTCTACCGACTCGGACCAGGTCATGCTGGGTGTGCCGCTGCCGACCTTGTGGTAGCCGACGAGGAGCTCGGTGGCGGTGCTGGCGTGGGTGAACAGCCATTGGCGGAAGGCGGCAGGGTTGGGGAAGAAGGTGGCGGCCATCAGGCAACCATAACCGATGCACATCCAGATCTGGGATCACAGGGAAGCCCAACCCGGCGTGTTCGCCCCGCCTGCAGCAGGCACAAATTGCTACCGTTTTTATAGTAAAAAAACAGGAGCTACTAGCACTGGTTAAATCTGCACAAACCGCCATTTTTATACCTAAAAAAAGCCCTTAAAACCGATACCCCCCCTAGCGAAGGAGGTGCATAGGCTACCCTCGGCCGTCCGGCAGCCCCTCCGCCGCCACACGCAACCCATCAGGCCGATAGCAGTTTGAGCAAGTTGTTGGGCTGTGAACGCCCGCTTGTTCCGCCTGCACAGCCCCCTACACCGCCAGCGCGAGAACCACGACGAGCACGCAGAAATCGTCCAAGCCCTGCGCGCCAGCGCCTTGATGAGGGAGCATTTGCGGAATCTGCAAGAAGACGTCAAGCGCGCACTGACCAATTGATTTGCTATTGAATGTGCAGCTGCTTGCGCAGGCGGATATTGCGTTGGAGGCCCGTGGCGACAAAGCGCAGTGGCCATCCAAATCGCTATCGAGATTTCAGCTTAGAAACTGGCCCAACCATCCGATCCTGTCTTGACGGCTGGCTTAGCGCCCGCCGTCTGAAGTCCGATTTTCTTAGTCGGCGTGGCAGAAGCCTTGCCAAAGGACGGGCGAGCCACGTTGATTGCCCGATGAGGTCCACGTCGTTCAGTCGATACTTGGCGATCATTTTCTACGACGTTTACCGAACCGTGGTGTTTGCCAGCGTCGAGCTTGAACACTGCCACTGCCGCCAATAGTTGTTGTGCCTGCGTGCTCAGGCTGTTTGCCGCAGCTGCACTCTCTTCCACCAAGGCAGCGTTCTGCTGCGTCACTTGGTCCATCTGGATAATCGCTTCGCCGACCTGGGCTACGCCCTGGCTTTGTTCGCCGCTGGCAGCACTGACTTCGCCAATGATGTCCGTAACCCGTCGAATGGCACTGACCACCTCGGTCATGGTGTTGCCGGCCTTCGCTACCAGGATGGTGCCCTGGTCCACCTGGCTCACGCTGTTATCAATCAAAACCTTGATTTCCTTGGCTGCGGTAGCACTGCGCTGGGCCAGGTTGCGAACCTCGCTGGCCACCACGGCAAAACCCCTCCCCTGCTCGCCGGCACGGGCGGCTTCCACCGCGGCGTTCAGGGCCAGGATGTTGGTCTGGAAGGCGATCCCGTCGATGACGCTGATGATGTCGGAGATCTTCTTGCTACTGTCGTTGATGCCCTTCATGGTTTCAACCACTTGCCCCACGACATCACCGCCCTCGACGGCAACAGTGGACGCATTGACGGCCAGCTGGTTAGCTTGGCGGGCGTTGTCGGCGTTGTGCTTGACAGTGCTGGACAGCTCTTCCATGGAGGCGGCGGTTTCTTCCAGGGCACTGGCTTGCTGTTCGGTACGGCCAGACAAATCGCTATTGCCCTGGGCAATCTCAGCGCTGGCGGTAGAGACACTTTCTGCGCTTTGGCGAACATTGGTTACCACACTGGACAAACTGCTTTGCATGGCCTTGAGCTGGGCCATCAGGCTTTCGCTGTCGCCCGGCCTGACGGAAATCGGCATGCTCAGATCGCCCTGGGCTACCGCACGTGCTACATCGGCAGCTACGCCGGGCTCGCCACCTAGGGAGCCCACGAGATTGCGCGTGATCAGGATGCCTAAAAATAGGGCTGCGGCTACTGCAATAGCGCTGGCGGTAATCAGCAGAAAACGCGCTTGCGCATAGTCGGCATTGGCCGATGCCACCCTGGCTTCACCCTCTTTCACGCTGAAATCTTGGTATGCACGGCTGGCCTTAATGAGCGCCGCCAGCAGGGGGCGGCAGTCTTTGTTGATTTTTGCGATGGCCTCGTCCTTCTTGCCATCCAGTGCCAACTTCACAATGTCCAGTGCGACGGGGCCATAGGCCGCTTCGATTTTGTCGATGTCTTCGACGAGGCGGCGCTCTTCCACCGTAGCCTGCGGATCGCTCTTCACGCTGCCGTTTAATTTTTCCAAGGCTGCCTGGGCTGCCTGGTGGGCTTCGTTCACAGCGGCTTTCTCGACCGCTAGGTCTTCCGGGGTGGTCACTAGCACCAGATTGCGTGCAGCAATCGCACGGCGGTTCACAGATACCCGTACATCGACTGCCATATGCTCTTGTGCGATGGCACCTTGGTGGTACTCAGAGAGGTTGCGATTGATACCGCTTAGCGCAGTTATGGCTGCTGATGACACAGCTATGACCAACACCGCCAGCAGTCCGAATGCAAAGGTCAACTGCCCTTTGACGGTGAAATTCTTGAAGTTCATTGGAGTGCCTCTTTGAGGTGAAATCTTGAAGGGGTTTTAGGCAAGCGCGGAGATGCGCACAAAGGGCTCGTGATCGCCCAGGTCGGACTCGTTGTCCGTCAGAATGGATTTAGGCGCAGCTACGGCGCTTTACTGCGTCGAGAGCGGTGTGAACGTGTTTTAACGAAGGGCTTCCCCATACGACAGGTGTGATCTGGCGCGGACGGGGGCAAGCAACCAAGGATGGTTGGCTTATATGCAAGAGTGGAGGCTAGGAAACCCTGCGCGCCTGCATCCATTTTCTGAATTGAATGTATTGCCATCTTCTCGTTGCCACCGTTTGAGTGGCATTCCAAAAATTGCAAGGCGGGTGCAGGGCCTTATGCGTTTCGACGCCATGTGCTGGGGCGTACGAAACATTTGGTTACTGTAGCATGCCATCGCCTCGGGTAGTGCGTCATCCCTCACAAACATGGCTAAAGATAATTCGCTTCCTTGGCTGGCTAATCTGATAATTCGGCCTCTGCTTTCATGGGTGTCATGACTTCCCAACATATCCCCCTGCGTTCCGACCCGCTGCATCAGCACGATGCGCTGCTTGAGGTCTTCGCGAACTTTGGCGAAGGCGCAGCGGTGTTCAATGGGGACTGTCGTCTGGTCAGCATCAGCGCCCGAGCCCTTGAGCTGTCGGGTTTGACTGCTGAGCAGGCCATACCCGGTATGCACTTACGGGATATGTTCGTGTTGCGGGCGGAGGCTGGAGAGTTCGGCCTGTGTGATGCGCAGCTGGAGGCGGACCGCCGCATGACCGAGCTCCGCTACGCACACCCTGAGACCTATGAATGCACCCGGTCAAATGGTTCGGTGATTGCCATCAAGCGCAGCCCGTTGCATGGCGGTGGCTTCTTAACCATTTACATAGATATCACTGACCGCGTGCGAACCAAACAAGAGTTACGCACTTTCAAGTTCACAGTGGACTCCATCACCGACATGGTGAGCGTGGTTGATTTGCAGCAGCGCTATGTGATGGTCAACGATGCATGGTGCCTGGCCACTGGTCTGAGGCGCGAGCAGGTACTTGGATGCCGAACAACCGAGGTTCCGATTCATTTATTCAATCAAGAGCTTCAGGATGCTTTTTTACGTTGCCTGGCGACGCGGCAGCCGCAGTTGGCAAACGTAGAGACACTCCTAAGTGGCCAGAGTCTGCGCAACTTGGAGACACGCTGTTATGCCTACGCGGGTGAAGCCGGTGGGCTGCTAGGCGTGGTCTTTGTGTCCCGTGACGTGACTGAAATACGTCGGAGCGAACGGCTGGCGCGTGAGCAAGAACGCTTAATTTCCACCGTGGCAAATAGTTTGCCAGGCATGGTGGGCTATTGGACGCGTGATCTGCGTTGCGGGTTCTCCAACGCACAGTACCAAGTTTGGTTCGGCCGTAGCGAAGAGCAGATGCGCGGTATCTCCATGCAGGAGCTGATGGGCCCGGAGTTGTTTGCCAAGAATGAGGTCTATATACGTGCAGCACTGCGCGGTGAAGACCAGCAATTCGAGCGCACCCTGGTAAAAGCGAATGGTGAAACGGGCTATACGTGGGCCCAGTACATTGCGGACCGCGTAGATGGCGAGGTGCGCGGCTTTTTCGTACTGGTCTCAGACATCACACCGCTCAAGCAAAGTCAATTCGAATTGGAAAGAGTCAACGCGGCGATTCGCATTTCTGCCGTGGCGTTTGAGGGGCAGGAAGGCATCATGGTGATGGACGATCAGCGCCTGGTGTTACAGGTCAACGCTGCATTTACCCGTATCACAGGATTTGTGGCTGGCGATCTTTTGGGCAAGCGTGCGTTTCCGCTCCGTTCCAGCCGGTACCAAGATGCTGTCTACGAGGATATTGTTTCGCGGGTTCAAGCTACGGGCAGTTGGGAGGGGGAACTTTGGTGCAAGCATGCGGCAGGGTATGAATTCCCTGCGTCACTAACCATTACTGCCGTAGCGGATGTACAGGGAGCTCTTGCCAATTATGTGCTCACCTTCATTGATATTTCGGACCGGTACCGTCGGGATGAGCAGCGCCGCCAGGACGAGGCGGTCCAACGTGCAGCGCTGGTGCGTGAGGTACACCATCGCATCAAGAACAACCTGCAAGGCATTACCGGCCTGCTACGCCAGTTTGGGCAACAGCACCCCGAAACAGCTTTGGTATTGAACCAGGCCATCGGCCAAATCAAGAGCATTGCGACCATCCATGGCTTGCAAGGGCAAGACAACAAGGGCAGGGTTTCTGTGGGTGGTTTGATGCGTGCCATCGTTGCGCAGGTAAGGGATATTTGGCGGGTGCCTGTGGAGATGGCCGAGAGTCCCAGCGCAGCCGATTTTTTTATTGTCGATGAAGAGGCTGTACCGGTGGCCATGATATTGAACGAGATGCTTTTCAACTCCGTCAAGCATTGCGACACAAACCGCCCTGGCGTGTGCGTTCGCCTGGTACAGGACGCGCTGCAACGCAGCGCAAGCGTACGCATCACCAATAACGTGACGTCAGGTTTGCCGGTTGCACGGGACCCTCTGTCAGGTTCAGGCCAGCAATTGATGGCCCACTTGATGCCTAGCTCAGGTGCCCAGCTGAATGTCGAGCACATGAACGACACGATGGTGGTTGAGCTGCTGCTAAATGCGCCTGTACTTGTATTGAACTAACTGAATGATTGCGATGGCCGACAGAAAGACCCCGCACATACTCATGGTGGACGACGACCGGCTGGTGCTTGCTACGCTGTCTGCCAGCGTGGCGAGAGCGGGTTATGCGGTCAGCATTGCCAAGAGCGCAGAAGAGGCAGAGGAAATGCTTGCCGGTGGCTGTCACCCAGATATGGTCATACTGGATGTGCGCATGCCTGGGCAGAGCGGTTTGTTCCTGGCGGAGCGACTGCGCGAACTGGACCACATACCCTTTTTAATGCTCAGTGCATACAGCGATGAGCAGACGGTGCAGCAAGCGATTGAACAAGGGGCCTTGGCCTTCTTGGTAAAACCCATAGACGAGGCCCAATTGTTCCCCGCCATCGGGGCTGCTTTGGCGCGTGCGAACGAGCTCAATACGCTACGCAGCACGCGCAAGCAGTTGCAAGATGCATTGGACAACGAGCGCAGTATCAGTGTCGCGGTGGGTATCACCATGGTGCAGTACCGCTTGGCTCGCCAGCCAGCCTTCGAGCAATTGCGACGAGCCGCCCGTTCCAGAAGCATGCGGTTGGTTGACCTAGCCGCCCAAATTGTGAATGGCTGCGAAGCGATGTCTGCCGGCTAGAAGCCCGCTTGAACGTCGACCTCAACCGAAACTCGCCTACGTGGCTGGACGATGGATCAAATATTCATGGTGATATGCATTATCAGCAATAGCGATGGTGTCAAATACCAGCACAGGCTCTGTAGGTTTGTTCATTGCAGAAATGCTATTTTTTCAATAACCTCCTACGCAATATTTATCTAGCGCGGTATTTCCACCTTCTCGCTGTCCATGGTGCAGCTCTTCCCAGTGCGCCGGCAATGGTCCTCATCCCGCCAGTACCCCCCATGGCTCACACAGCCGGTTTGGCAAATCACCAGATCCGCCGCAGCTTGATGGGCTTCTAAATCTTCTACCGGATCCGGCTCCAACTGCACCAGCGTCTCCCGTAGCCAGGCCAGCATGGTGTCGCGCACGATCACGCGGGCGCGGATACGCATGATTTGGGCTTGCAGGGTGGAGATTTTCTGCGCGTGGTCGCTAACCAACGCCGACACGCGGGCCTGGGCGCTGGCCAGCATGCGCACCAGGGCGGCGTGTTCGCAGGCCACGTCGGACGTGGCCTGGGGTGGGAGTTTGCGTATGAGATGGATACGGGCTTCTTGGACCAACATCAGCGTCTCCTTTTCAGGCCATGAGTAATTGCAGGCTGCCGTCGGCATCGCGGACCGGGTGCACATCGACCTGCCAGATGCGGCGCACGGTGTCGGCACTCAACACCTGGGCCGGAGGGCCATCGGCCTGCACCTTGCCGTCTTGCAGCAACAGCACCTGGTCGGCGTAGCGCAGGGCCAGGTTCAGGTCGTGCAGAACGGCCACCACGCCCACGCCGTGGTCCACCGCCCAGCGGCGCGCCAGGCGCAATACCGCGTGCTGGTGGTGCAGGTCCAGCGCGGCGGTGGGCTCGTCCAGCAGCAGCCAGCGGCTCTGGCCGTCGGGGACGGGCTCCCAGATTTGCGCCAGCACACGGGCCAGCTGGGCTCGGGCGCGTTCGCCGCCGCTCAAGGTATTGAGTACGCGCTGCGCCAGGGCCTGCACGCCGGTGGCCTGCATGGCGCGCTGCACGATCTCGGCTTCACTGGGCCCGGGTGGCTGGCTGGGCTGCTGGCGGTGCGGGTAACGGCCTAGCTCCACCACGTCTTGCACGGTGTAGTCAAACGCCACCGAAAGGTCTTGCGGCAGCAAGGCTCGGCGCCGCGCCATCCGCAGCGGCGGATAAGCCTCCAAAGCCTGGCCGTCGAGTTGCACCCTGCCCTGGCTGGGCTTGCGCTGGCCGCACAGCAGCGACAGCAAGGTGGACTTGCCCGCGCCATTCGGCCCGAGGATGGCGGTGAACTGGCCCGCGGCAAAGCGCGCCGACACCGACTGCAGCAAGGTGGCGCTGCCGACGCTGCAACCCGCGGCCTGGGTTTCCAGAGTGGCACTCATACCCGTCCCTTGAACTGGCGCAGCAGCAACAAAAAGAACGGCACGCCGACGAAGGCGGTCAACACGCCCAGCGGCAGTTCGGCAGGCTGCACCGCGGTGCGCGCCACGCTGTCGGCCAGCAGCACCAGTGCCGCACCCAACATGGCCGAGCCCGGCAGCACGATACGGTGGTCCGGCCCCGCGACCAGGCGCACGCAATGCGGAGCCAGCAGACCAACGAAGCCGATCATGCCGGTGGTGGCAGTAACGGCCCCCACCGCCAGCGCGGTGATGGCAATAGCGCGGCGCTTGGTGCGCTCCACATCCACCCCCAGCAGTGCCGCCTGGGCTTCACCCAATGCAATGGCATTTAAGGGCCTAGCGCAGGTAATACCTGCGGTGACAGCTATCAAAACAATAGTATCCACCAACAGCACCGCACTCCAGCGCGCACCGCCCAGGCTGCCCAGCAGCCAGAACTGGATACTGCGCAGCTGCTCGTCGCTGGCCAGAAAGGTCAGGTAGCCCAGCCCGGCCCCGGCCAGCGCGTTGATGGCCACGCCGGCCAGCATCATCAGGCCCACGCGGGTGCCGCCCTCGGACTGGGCCAGCAGGTAGATCAGCACCGTTACCGCCAGGCTGCCGGCGAATGCCATGACCACCAGGGTCCAGCTACCCAGGCTGCGCGGCAAATCGGGAAAATAGTGGCTGCCGAGCACGATGGTGATGCCCGCCGCCAGCGCGGCGCCACTGCTGACGCCGATCAGCCCCGGGTCGGCCAGCGGGTTGCGGAACAGGCCTTGCATCAGCGCGCCGGCCATGCCCAAGCCGGCACCCGCGGCCAGGCCCAGCAGCAGACGCGGCAGGCGGATGTTCAGAAACACCAGTTGCTCCGGCGAGCCATCGAGCCCACCCGAGGCTGCGGCCCACAGCGTCTTCAGGATATCCGCGAGGTCAATCGCATAGGCGCCGCGTGCGCTGGCAGTGAGCAGGCTCAGCAGCACCAGCGCGCTGCCCAGCAGCAGCACCTGCGGCCCGGCGAGTCGGCGGGTCTGCAGGTTCATGCCAAAACAATGCGTTGGTGCAAGGCACGCACCGTGCCCGGCATGCGCGGGCCAAAGCCCAGCAGTTCCAGTGCATCCAGCTGTACCAGGGCCTTGGTTTTGAACGCCGGGGTCAGCGCCAGCTCGGGGCGCGACCAGAACTTGTCCAGGCCGCCCTGCGCTTCAATGCCCTGGGTACTGGTCAGAATCAGGTCCGGCGCTGCAGCGGCCATGGCCTCGGCGGTCATGGGGCGATAGCCGTTGAAACCGGCCATCACGTTTTGCGCGCCGATAAAGCGCAGCATGGCATCGGCCGCGGTCTTCTCACCCGCCACCTGTACCGTGGAGGAATGCGACAGGATGAACAGCACTTTGGGCTTGCGCCCCGAGAACCGCGCCACCAGCTGCTGCGTGGCCGCCCAGTCGGCATCCAGCTTGGCCTGTAGCGCGCGGGCCTGGACTTCGCGGCCGGAGCCACGGCCCACGGCCTGCAGCTTGCGCTGCACCTCGGCCCAGCTGTGGTCTGCGGCGATCAGATCGACCTTCACGCCGGCGCTGCGCAACTGGTCCATCACTACCGGCGGGCCGGCCTCGGTAGTGCCGATCACGGCATCGGGCTTCAGGGCCAGCAGGCCCTCGGCCGACAAGCTGCGCATATAGCCGACCTTGGGCGTTTGCTGCGCGGCCAGCGGGTACAGACTGGTGGTGTCGGTGCCGACCAATTGGGCTTCGGCGCCGAGGGCGTAAACACATTCGGTGATAGCTCCGCCGACCGTCACCAGGCGCGGCAGCTTGGCCGTCTGGGCCCCGGCAAATGCAGGGGCAAGCGCGGCCCACCCCAGCACAGTACGGCGGCGCGGGAAATGCGTTTGGCTCATGCGGGTACCGCGTCCAAAGCAGGCAACTGGGCCACCAGGTCGCGCCAGCTTTGCCGCTCGGGCTGGCCGGGCTTGCGCGCACCGAAGAACATGGCCATCAGCTCGCCCGCGTGGTCAAAGACTTCCACCGAGGTGACCACGCCGTCGGCCGTAGGCTTCTCGACGCGCCAGACGTGGGCGATGGAGTCCTCGCGCAGGTGCAGGTTGAACGTGGGGTCGATGACGTTGAGCCACTGGACACCGCG
>NZ_JBDTEM010000070.1:0-7390 GCF_039922535.1 Rhodoferax sp.
GGGCCCGAACTTGCCAGGCACCGCGTTGGGCTTCGACCATATGTAAGTCTCGACCCATCGCCAGCCCATGTTTTGAAGAGCCAGCACCAACTGATAGACGTAGGGGTGCCGCTGGCCCTTCAGAGGGCCACGGTTCGCCACACGGTTCTTGATGTTGATGATGAGGCTACCCGTGGGCTTGGCCGCGTCGTACATGGCCCGCGCGAACGGCAAGAACCATTCGACGTAGCGGTCGGGGTGAATGCGGCTGTAGGCTCGCGCGTCCGCATAGGGGGGGCTGGTGAAAAAGAGATCCACGCTTTCCTTGGGGAGCTGAGGAAGTAGGGCTTGCGCGTCCCCTTGGATCACACCTTCGGCGATAACCTTTTTCAAGAACGCTGGATCAATCACTTCCTCTTGATGAGCGCTTTTAGGCGTTTGCTCTGCACTGTGAACGAGTTTGAGGGTTGCTTTTTTTGCCATAGATTAGTCTGCCCGCATGTTCAATTTCATTTTCGTTTCGTACCTGCGAACAGACTCGCCTGGCCTTGTTGCTGCTTCTCGGTGAATGCACGCATGAAGTCCCGTAGCACATCGGCAGCGGCTCGATCTTGGGCACGGCAAGCCTGCACGAACGCATCGCGCAGCTCTTTCTCCACTCTGATGCGCATCCCGGAGTCTTTGAGCAACATCGTTTCATAATAGCAGATGGATACACATTTGTGTATCCATGAGGGTGAGGCTAGATGCGTTTTCATGGAGCTTTCACATCCCCGCACAGTACAGGCAACAGGTCAGCCTATCTTCGCCAAAATACGCTAAGTTGCTGTCGCTGAGTACGTGTTTTTAGGACTTACTTGTGAGCATGGTATTTTTCATGGTATTAAATTGGAAATGTCATACAAGCTGTTGAATTTATTGGACTTTTCAATCTCGTTAACATCTGAGTGGGAATAAAAACGCGTAAAACACGGGCCGCCACTACCAAATAAATAGCTGCCCGTGCAGGTGAAACAAGCGCTAGCGGCCTATTTCTCTTAAATTTCAACGTTATTGCGCAGTCAGCACGTCCTGTGCCAGTGCCCACACGGTGAGCGGTGCCGAGCCTTCGGCCTTGTTGCTGATGGTGACAAAAGCATTCTGTCCGCGACCGATGGTGCCCGCCACAGCTTTGGCCAGGGCGAGGCGGGTGTCCGGGTCGGGGTCCACGATGGCATTGAACGGGGCGTACAAATCACGGGCATCTTCGTAGCCGTAGGCACCATGCAGTCGATTCAGGTTCCAGCGGCAGACCAGGGGGCCGGGCCAGAGGGCGCGCAGCATGCCGAGTTGTTCGGCTATGGGTGGCAGCTTGGGGTGCAGGCCGAGGCAATAGGTCGCGCCCGCGCTGCGCAGCACGGTGGTGAAATCGGGCGTGAGGAAAGCCGGATCACGCACTTCCACCGCAATCACCCCGTCAGGCGCGATGGACTTTAAATCGGGCAGGGCGGCCAGCATCCGGCCTAGCCGGGCCAGCACTTGCGGCATCCGGGCCAACAACTGCGGTGGCAGCGGACTGAGTTGGAACACCAGCGCACCTACCTTGTAGCCCAGGCCTTCTAGCGCAGGCAATACGAATTCCTGCACGGCCAAATTGGCATCCAAGAAAGCGGCGTTCGGCTGTTGGCCGCGGCCGTTTTCGGCGCGCACCAGGGCATCGGTGACCAGACTCGGCGCTTTCACCACGAAGCGAAAGTCGTCGGGTACCTGGGCTGCGTAAGCTGCGTATTGGCTGGCTGTGAGGGCGCGGTAAAAGTTGCGGTCCACGCTCACGGTGCGCAACAACGGGTGTTGTGCATAGGCTGCCAGGCCGTGTTTGGAAAGCAGGGTGTCGGAGTAGTCGCCATCCCACAGCAAACCAGCCCAACCGGGGTAGGTCCACGACGAGGTGCCCATTCTCAGGTGGCGTGGCAGGGCTTGGGCCAGCGCGGTCCAGGCCGGGTCGGGTGGCTGCGGAAGTACCGGCGTAGCGCGTTTGGTCGAGGGACGCAGGACAGAAGCTGGCGGCTGAGCATCACTGTTGTTATCGCCAAACTCGGGAAAAAGAGGAGGTTGCTGCGCCATGGGGATGATTGTCCGCTAAGGATTTAAGTTGAACCCCAGTGCACGGAATTCACCCGCGTGACATACGGCGTAATCACCAAGCTATCAAATGCTATCTAATAGATAGCTGCTAGCGCAGATGAAATATGCGCTGAAAGGCCATTCCATGCCTAATTTTTCGCTGAACCGTCATGCCGCAGCCGCCAGGTGTGGTCGGCGCTCCAACAAGGCGATGATGTTGGGCAGCAGTGCCTCGGTGGCGCGCCTCCCGGCCTCTACCAGGTAGGGCATGGCGGCGGTGTCGAACAGGCTGACGCGGCGCTCCAGTTGCGGAAACACGCGTAGCAGCCGCATGCCGTCGGCCTCGGCGCTGGCTAGCCGGGCATACATCAGGTTGTTGGTCATGGCCGATGTCACCTGGGCCAGCATGCGCGACGGCTTGTTGACGCGTTGCGGCATCA
This sequence comes from Rhodoferax sp., assembly GCF_039922535.1. Taxonomy (GTDB): domain Bacteria; phylum Pseudomonadota; class Gammaproteobacteria; order Burkholderiales; family Burkholderiaceae_C; genus Rhodoferax_B. The sequence goes on from NZ_JBDTEM010000070.1 coordinate 2,523, forward strand.
GGGCTTCAAAACCCAGCGCGATCACGGCATGGGCATCGCTGGCGGCGCTGACCGGCAGCGGGTCGGACACGAAGCCATCTACCAGCCGCCGCCCGTCCACCCGCTGCGGCGCAAACATGAAGGGCATGGCCACGCTGGCGCGCAGGGCATCGACCACCCGGCCCCGGCGCAGAACCACGGCCGTGCCGGTAGCGGCATCGGTGGCGGTGATGCGCAAGGGCAGGGGCAAGTCCTCCAGCCGCAGGTCGCCAAAGGCGGCCTGCATGCGGGCCAGGATGAGCCGGTCGTCGCGCAGGCTGAAGTCGGCATCAAACCGGCCCCAGCGCGGCCAGACCATCTGCGGAATCGCCCGCCAGCGCTGGGTTTGGGTGATTTCGGCGGTCCACAGCGTGGTGGCGATGCGCAAGGCGTCGGCCATCGGCATGCCCAGGGCGATGGGCGTGCCAAACAGCGCCCCGGCGCTGCAGCCCACTACCAGGTCGGGCCGTATGCCTTCGCGCGCCAGCACCTCGGCCATGCCCAGGGCGGCAATGCTGCGCACGCCCCCGCTGCCCACGACCAGCGCCAATTTCGGTTCCGGCAGGCTGGACAGATGGGAGGAAGGGGACAAAGGGCTATGCACGGTGGGCTCCAGCCATCCGGCGAACCTTGGCGTGCAGCCAGTGCCATGGTTCGGGTTTGACTACAGGTATGCGCAGGGCCGATTCGGCATGCACCAACTGCGGGTCTTCGGCATCCGGCGTGCAGCAAAAGTGGCAGCGCTGCATCAGCCCCAGCATGGCCCGGTTGTCGGCCAGCACCTCACCGTGCAGCCAATGCAGACCGGCATGGGCTGCGGTGTTGCTTAACGCGCGCATGGCCCGCTCACCCAGGCCCCGGCGTTGCCAGCGGTCGTCTACCACCAGGGCGAACTCGGCGCTATCGGCATCGGGGTCCATGGCGTAGCGGGCCTCGGCCACGATCTGTATTTGGGCATGGCGTTCGGCCGTCAGCACAAAGACCACTTGGCCGTTGCGCTCTAGCGGCTCCAGCAGAGCAGGGCGGCTGTTGACTCCGCCGTGGAAGCGGTTGTGCCGGGCGCGGGGCGACAGGCGGTCCAGCATGTCGTCCAACAGCGGGCCATCGTGCGGGCTCAGGGGCCGCAGCGTGATGCAGGTGCCGTCGCGCAGGCGCCAGATGTCGGGCGGCTGGGACGTTGGGCTGGCATGGTGGGGCATAGCGGCAAACTCCTGGGCGGTCCAGCATTTTTGGTGCTTTACACCCGACGGTCTGCCCCTATGCGTAGCGACATACGGTAGTCAAAAACAGGGTGTGCTATGGGAAAGGCGGGTGTAAGTTGGCGTAAATAAATCAAAAATGGTGATGCAATGCCTTGCTAAAAGACTAGCAAGGTATGTAGCTATTCGTAGTGACATGCACACAGATCGCCCTGTGCGCCCCGACAATGGGGCGAAATACACCGTCTGATCGCCATGCCCGAACCCGCCCTTGCCCCGACCATCCAGGTTGCCCTGGTGGAAGACGACGTGTTTTTCGCGCGGGCCCTGGCGGATGCCATCCAGGCCGCACCTGGCATGCAGCTACTGGGCACCGCGGGCAACTGCTTGCAGGCCCGGCAAATGCTGACGCAGCTTCCCGCTGACGTACTGCTGGTGGATTTGGGCTTGCCGGACGGGCCGGGCCTGGACATCATCCGCGCCGCCCAACGCCAGTGGCCGCGGTGCCTGGTGATGGTCAGCACCGTGTTTGGCGATGAAGGCCATGTGATCCAGAGCCTGGAGGCCGGGGCCAGCGGCTATTTGCTCAAAGACAGCACCCCCGCGCTGACGGTGGAGGAAATCCGCAACGTCTACGCCGGTGGCAGCCCCATCAGCCCGCTGATTGCGCGCCAGTTGCTGACCCGGTTTCGCCACGCCATGGCCATTGAGTCCGCGCCCATGCCGCTGTCACCCAGCGTAGTACCACAGGAGGAGCAGGTCCGCCTGTCGCCGCGTGAACGCCAGGTGCTGGACTACATCACCAAGGGTTTCAGCTACGAAGAAATTGGTGTGCTGATGGGCGTGTCGCGCAACACGGTGCTGAGTTTTGTGCGTCGCATCTACGCCAAGCTCAAGGTGCGCTCGCAGCTGGAAGCCATTTATGAAGCCCGCGTCCAAGGCTTACTGGCTCCTTAGCCTGGCCCTGCTGGCGGTGGTGACGGGCGCGGTGCTGTGGCTGGCGCACCGGCTGGATTCCACCGGCGCACAGCATATTGACCAGGCGCAGTGGAGGACCGGCCCCGGTGGCTCGTTTGCCCCTTTGCCGCCCGAGGCCACCGTGGTGGAAGGCAGCTGGCAAACCGTGGCACTGCCCCATACCTGGCCGCAACCCCTGCAACCCGCGCTGGATGCCGCCCCGCGCGTCACCTGGCTGCAAGTGCATTTGGGCGATCTGCCCGCCACCCCTGGCGGCCTGGTGCTGTACCTGCCGCGCTGGCAAACCATAGGCCGCATCGCCGTCTACGGCGACGACAAGCTGCTGTTCCGCTCGGTGGGCGACGTGGTATGGAACGGCTTTAACCACCCGCTGTGGGTGCCGCTGGATGCCGATGGCACGCAGCCCGTGCCCCGGGTGCTGCGCTTGCGCATCGACAGCATGGCCAGTGCAGGCGGCACGGTGTCCAGCCTCTGGGTTGGACCGGCGGAGGTGCTGTGGCCGCGCTACCGGCTGCGGCGCCTGCTGCAAACCGGCATTGCCGAGATCATGGGTCTCGCGTTTCTAGGGCTGGGCGGGTTTGCGTTTGCGGTGTGGCTGCTACGCCAAGAGCGCACTTATTTATTGTTTGCACTGTTTACGCTGCTGTGGGTGCTACGCAGCCAGCGCTTCCTTGTGGGGCTGGAGCCGCTCGCCTTGCCCAGCGTGTGGTTTGGCTGGATGACCATCAATTCGGGCAATGCGCTGCTGGTGACCTGGTACGCCTTCATGTGCACCCTGGTGCCCACGGCACCGCGCTGGCCGTTACGGATGCTGCTGGGGCTGTTGTTGCTGTCCAGTGCGGTGACTTTGCCGCTGTTGTCGAACCCGGCGTGGATCAACGCGTTGGCACCGCTGCCGTATTTGCTGACGCTGGTAGCGGGCATTCCGTGCACCTTGCTGATGGCCTGGGCTGCCTGGCGGCATGGTGGTCGCGAGGGCATCGTGGCCGCCAGCATCGGCCTGTTGCATGTGCCGGTGGCCGTGCACGATTGGATGCTGCAAAGTTACCTGGTGGATCCTGAACATATCTACGCTTGGCCGTTTTCCACCACCTTGCGCCTGGGCATGTTTTTGTATGTCATCTTGAGCCGCTACGTGGGCGCAGTGGACACCGCCGAGCAGGCGAATCTGCGCCTGGCCCAGCGCCTGCACGAGCGCGAAGCCGAGCTGGCGGCTAGCTACGAGCAGCTACGCGGTGCGCAGCAGCGCCAAGTATTAAGCCAAGAGCGCCAGCGCCTGATGCAAGACATCCACGACGGCATGGGCTCGCAGCTGATGAGCGCCCTGAAAGTGGCCGAATCCGGTGGCCTGAGCGAGGCGCAGATGGCCTTGGTGCTGCGTGAATGCATAGACGACCTGAAGCTCACCGTCGATTCGCTGGAGCCGGTAGAGGCCGACTTGCTGTTGTTGCTGGCCACGCTGCGCTATCGGCTAGCACCGCGTTTAGCGGGCTCGGGCCTGCACCTGCGCTGGGAAGTGGTAGACGTACCCGCGCTGACCTGGCTAGACCCGCGCAGCGCCCTGCATGTGTTGCGCATATTGCAAGAAGGCATTTCAAACACCTTGCAGCACGCCAGTGCCACTGAACTGCGGGTGGCTACGGGCGAGGCCGAAGGCGGTGTGTTTGTACTGCTGATCGACAACGGCCATGGTTTCCAGCCCAAGGACAGCCTAGGCAGAGGCTTGTCCAACATGGCGCGGCGGGCGCACGCGATTGGTGGCACGGTGGCCTGGGACACCGTGCCGGGTGGCACGCAGTTCCGGCTCTGGCTGCCGCTGCAACTCGCTTGACTTGCTTGCTGCCGCTGCGCGTGGGGTGATTTACTTGCTGGCCTGCTGGATGGGTTCTTTGGGCCAGTAGTCGACCACCTCTTGCGCGGTGAAATACCGGCATTGCCCGCTGGCCGACTGCAAGAACGCCTTTTGCTTGGCGCTGAGTTCGGGCGACTGCGGGTGGAAGCAGTGCTCTGCATCGCACATGATGCCGGTGGTGGGTTGGCCCACCGCAGCCATGATGGTGGGCGGGCAGAAGAACACCAGCTCGTCGTCCGCCGCCGTGGCAGACAAAGGCAGGCAGGCGGCGATGCCCAGCAGGGCGGTGGCGCAAAAAGAAACAGTTTTAACCGTGGCGTGCAACATGGTGGGCTCCTTAAAAATCCATGCCGGAAGTATTGAAGATGCGTCCTGATTGGTCTGTAGCTATCCATAGCGACAGCCCGAAATAGGCTGGTCAGACCGTAAAATCCACGCTTGTTCACCAGTGGGAAATGTGATGCGCGCCGTCTTCAGCGTTTTGGGTTTGTTGCTCGTGGTGGTGGTCATCAGCCTGCTGGCCAAAAAGCAAATCACCCCCCTGGTGGCCGGACCCCAAGGCCCGACATCGGCCCAGCAAATACCACAGCAAGTCAAGCAAGCGGTGGATGCGGCGTTGCAAACACCGCGCGATATGCCCGATGAAAAACCTTAAGCTTTTTAGGCCTCTGGCGCAGGTAGCACCTGCGCGGGCAGTTATTAAAACGATAGTATTCGCCCCATGACTGACTCCGATGCCATGCAACTCGCCCTGGCCCAGGCACGCCTGGCGGCCGCAGCGGGTGAGGTGCCAGTGGGGGCCGTCATTTTGAAAGCCGGCG
>NZ_JBDTEM010000071.1:0-8599 GCF_039922535.1 Rhodoferax sp.
GGTCGTGGGTCACGTAGATCATGCTGGCGGTGCCGATGTCTTTGTGCAGCTTGGCGATTTCCAGCCGGGTTTGAACGCGCAGCGAGGCATCCAGGTTGGACAGGGGTTCGTCGAACAGGAACACATCGGGTTCGCGCACGATGGCGCGGCCAATCGCAACGCGCTGGCGCTGGCCGCCGGAAAGCTCTTTGGGCAGGCGCTTGAGCAGCGGGTCGAGCTGCAAAATCTTGGAAGCCTTTTTGACACGCTGCTCTACCGTCTCCGCATCGGTCTTGGCCTGCTTCAGGCCGAAAGCCATGTTGTCGTACACCGTCATGTGCGGGTACAGCGCATAGCTTTGGAACACCATGGCCACACCGCGGCGCGACGGTGGGGTTTCGTTCATGCGCTGGCCGTTGATGCTCAGTTCGCCGCTGGTGATGTCTTCCAGGCCCGCAACCATGCGCAGCAGCGTGGACTTGCCGCAGCCCGACGGACCGACAAAAACCACAAATTCGCCCTTGTCAATGTCCAGATCGACCTTGCGGATGGTGTCGGGCAGGTGGCTGGCATAACGCTTGTGGACATCGCGGAATCGAATTTCAGACATAGAGGTCTCCTACTGTTTTTAAGAAATGTTGGGGTAGGTGGAACAAACTTAGCCCTTGACGGCACCTGCCGTCAGGCCGCCCACGATCTTGCGTTGGAATATCAGCACCAGCGCGATCAATGGCAGGGTGACCAGCACCGAGGCCGCCATGATCTTGCCCCAGGGGATTTCATACTTGTCGGCACCGCTGATCAGCGAAATCGACACCGGTACGGTGCGGTCGTTGTTGTTCAGCACAAAGGTCAGGGCGAACATGAACTCGTTCCAAGCTGCAATGAAAGCCAGCAAGCCGGTGGTAACCAGCGCAGGCCACATAACGGGCAAAAACACCTTGGTGATGATGCCCCATGGCGTGCAACCGTCCATGATGGCGGCTTCTTCCAGCTCTTTGGGCAGATCGCGCACAAAGGTGGTCAGTACCCACACGGTGAATGGTAGGGTGAACACCATATACGGCAGCGTCAGACCCCACCAGTGGTTGTAAAAGCCGATGGCCTGCATCAGCTCAAACATGCCCGACAGCACCGCCACCTGCGGGAACATGGACACGGCCAGCACCGTCAGCAGCAGCAAACCCCGGCCCCGGAACTGGATGCGGCCCAGCGCATAAGAAGCGGTGACGCCCAGAAATAGCGAGGCAATCACCACCAGGGTGGAGACCATCAACGAATTCAGGATGTGGCGACCAAACGGATGCTCGGCCACGGTGAACATGGCGATGTAGTTCTTGAACGACGGTGCCGCAGGCCACAGCGTGGAGCTGAACAGTTCGGTACCCGACTTCAGCGAAGTAACGATCGCGAAGTAAAAAGGAAACAGGCAAAACAACGCGATCACGGCGACCAGCAGGTATAGCCCGATCGTGCCCAGTATTTTTTGGTGTTGGTAGTTCATGGCCAATATCCTTACTTCGACATATCCACTTTGGACAGCTTCAGGTAGAGCACCGTGCAAGCCCCGATGATCAGAAACAGCACGGTCGAGGCTGCCGAGCCATAGCCCACATAGTTGTTGTCCACAATTTCACGCCGCACAAAGCCCGACATGCTGATGGTGTCTACGCTGTTGGAGGTCATCACGTAGATGATGTCGAACACCCGCAAGGCATCGAGCAAGCGGAAGATCACCGCCACCATCAAGGCTGGCCAGATCAGCGGCAAGGTCACCTTGAAAAACACGCGTACCGGATGGATGCCGTCTACGTGGGCCGCTTCATAACAATCGGTAGGCAACATTTGCAGCGCAGCCAAAATCAGCAGGGCCATAAACGGTGTGGTTTTCCACACGTCTACCAACACCACCGACCACAGCGCGTAGTGGGGATCGGCGGTCCAGGCGATGTTGTGGTCGATGATGCCAGCACTGCGCAGCAAGGCATTCATCACGCCAAACTGATCATTCATGATCCAGGCCCACATCTTGGCCGACACGATGGTCGGAATCGCCCAGGGCACCAATACCGCGGCACGGATGAACGAGCGGCCTTTGAAATTGGCATTCAGCACCAGGGCAAAAACAATCCCCAAGAACGTCTCCGTGACCACCGAGAAGAAAGAGAACGTAAAGGTGTTACGGATCGCCATGCCCCAGTCTGTACTCCAAAAACCATCGACTGCATTCAGATTGAACACACCGTATTCACCAAAATAGTTTTGGAAACCCACCATCTTGTAGGTGGAGTCGCCAATCGCTTCCAAGGAAGCATCGGTGAAGCTAAAGAAAATGGTGCGACCCAAAGGCCAACCGGCAACCAGTAGCAAAACGAGCAGCGTTGGTGCAAGAAAAATCCACGCGCTGCGGGTGCGCTCGCGGGTGAGTTCGGATGTTTTAGTGCGCATGGAAACTCCAAGGGGATCTAATTCCAATGCCACATCTATACGAGATTAGGCACGAAGCCGCAGACAGTGGTTTGCCACGGCAAGGCGAAGCAACGACATATTCGGATGGATGCGGCATTGGAAGAATGGCTGAACGAGCCGCTGCATGGCTAGCACGCAGCGGCCCGACGTTCAACGGAAGAGGCTTATTCCCACTTAGGACCGCGGCGAATCTGGCCTAACTTGGCTTCGAGCTTCTTAACGCTGTCAGCGCCCTTTTCTTTACCGGACAACACGTCGTGGGTCGCGTTCCAGAACGCAGCCGACACTTCGTTGTATTTGGCACCGGTGACGGTGGCGGGGCGGGGAACGGCACCCACAAAAGTGTCATACAAATCACCGAAGAAAGGGTTGGCAGCCAGTACGTCTTTGTCCTTGTACAGAGCCGCAATCGTCGGGTTGTAAGAGCCGCGGATGGCACGGTCTTTTTGTACCGCGGCGCTGGTCAGGTACATCACCAGATCCGCCGACTCTTTGGGGTGCTTAGAGTACTTGCTGACCGCCAGCTGCCAGCCACCCAGCGTGGCAGCGGTCTTGCCGCCATCGCCCTTTGGCAACGCGACGACACCAACCTTGCCCTTGACGGGGCTGTCAGCACCCTGGCTCAGCGACCAGGCGTAAGGCCAGTTGCGCATGAACACGGCATTGCCCTTTTGGAACACGCCACGGGCCTCTTCTTCACCATAATTCAGTACGCCGGTGGGGGCGATAGTGCCAATCCAGCCTGCAGCGGTATCCAGCGCTTTGGCCGCCTGGGGGTTATTGATGGTGATTTTGCCCGTGGCATCGATGATGTTGCCGCCACCGAAGCTGGACACCCATTCCACGCCGTCGCAGGTCAGGCCTTCATAGGCTTTGGCCTGGAACACAAAACCTTGCATGTCGGGGGCACCGGCTTTGCGCTCGCCTTCCATGACCTTGGTAGCGGTAGCGGTCAACTCAGCCCAGGTGGAAGGCGCTTTTTCGTTGTACTTGGCCAGCAAATCCTTGCGGTAGTACAGCACACCGGCATCGGTGAACCAGGGCATAGCCAGCAGCTTGCCGTCTACGGTGTTGTTGGCGACGATGGCAGGGAAATGGTCTTTTTGTGCGCCGTTGGCGTAAGGGGTCAAATCCAGCAAATGTTGCTTGAGCAGGCCAGGCCACACCACATCGACCGACAGCACATCCAACTCAGTAGCCTTGGCGGCAAACATCTGGCGGAACAGGCCCAAGATATCGCTGGAGGACTGGGGAATGCTCAGGTGCTTGACGGTATTACCGGTCTTGGCACTCCACTCATCGCCGGCCTTTTTGCAGAACTCGAAATCCTGGCCGACGGAGCCGCACGAAATGGTGACGGTAACGCCCGCTGCATGCGCGCCAATGGCACCCAGTGCGCCGAAGCTGATCAGCACGGCGGCTGCGGTTTTGGTCATTGCTGTCATGGAATGTCTCCTGTTGTGTTCGGTATCGGCCAAGGCGAATGTCGTGGTGTTACCCATGCCGAAGGCCGAAATTTTGTTGCGATTTAAAGCCAGTGCAGTATAAATTCAAAGCGCTTTGAATTGAACACTGGGTTTACCCGAGGAAACGCCAATCCTGGTTACTTTGTTACGTAAAGTCCGCCGTGGATAGGCCAATGGGTTGGCCACAGAACCCCTCGGCACCATGCAAAAAGCCCTCACTTGCCGCAACGGCAGGTGGGGGCTTTTCTCTTGCACGCCGGCTTGGCTCCCCTAAAGAAGCAAGCCATGGTGGACAGCGGACATCGCCGCCAAAAACTTAGAAGTCGTAGTGCACGCGCACTGCGCCGCCAGACGAGTTGGGAGCCGTGTTGGCACCGCCGCCTTTGGAGAACGAAACAGCGGGGGTGATGGTGGCACCCTTCACGTCAAAGAATGGAATCGCGTAGGCCGCCCAGAACGTGGTGACCTTCGAGTCTTCACCCACGGCATTTGCGGCCTTGCCAAACACGCTAGCAACCGTCAGGTTACCGAATGCACCCATCAGAGCAAACGTGCTTTGTTTCAGGCCATTGGTGTCTTTGCCTGACGCAAAGTTGCTGGTCAAGGTGAAGGCACCGAAGTTGTAGTCACCCGTCAAGCCGAAGCCGTTTTGGCGTGTGCCTTTGGTGGTGGCGGTAGTGCTGGTGGATGTGATGACCAAGGTCGTTGGGTCGAAGGTGTTCACCGTAGTAGTAGTCGACGAATCGCCATAGCGGATAGCTTCAATACCAGCGGCCAAATGCAATGGGCCGTTTGCGTAGCTCAACACAGGGCGCAAGCCGGTAGCGCCGCTACCTTTGCTGGACACGGCACCCAGTTCAAACGAGAAACCGCCACCCAACAGCAAGGTGCCCGCAGCACGGAAGGATGCGTTGCCATTGCCGTAGGCACCTTGGCGGCCACGCAGCACATTGGCTTGGTAAGGGGAGAAACCGGCATATTCAACCAGCACGTCGCCAGGGGTTTGGAACAGATTGGCGGCTTCGAAGCGGCCCAACTTGATGTCGGCGTTTTCGGTGCCTATCTGTGCCCACAAGTCATCGACACCAGCGGTGCCATCTGGATGCGCCAGATAGGTTGCGCGGCCAGCGATGAAGTACTTGGACCCCATCTTCTTGCTGCCATTGAGTTCGACGCGGCCCGACTGGGAAGCGCCACGGCCGTTATTTTCAACTTTGCTGTCCAACTCGATGTTGGCATCGATATCGACAGCGGCGAAAGCGGCGACGGACACCATCGCCATAGCGGCGAGTGCGGTGGCGCGGAGTGCGGTATTCAAAATGTAGCTCAAGGAAATCTCCTGTGTGTGTAAGTTTTTTGAAGGATTTGCGTCTGTGTTCAGGCAGGGCCTTGCGGAGCCCTTGGTTGCCACCAAAGATTCAAACCTGCCGCATTTTTGGTTAGCCGTGTGGAGAGAGGGATCAGGATGAACCCCAATAGTCATACAAATGAACTATCCATAACTTACTTCACACTTCTTTGCTATTAACCTACGCATGCATTAGTTACAAGAGGAGTACAAGTCAGCCTTTAAACTTGCTTTCCCCTCCCAGGGAGGCCCTTTTTAGCCACTTATCCCTGGTGTTCGAATGGCAATGGTTTACACCGATGTAACAATGCTGTAACCATACAAATAGGTGGCCGAATAGGAATTTAATTATTTTTCCGAATTCCGTCGCCCGTTGCAGAATTGCGACAAACACTAGGCTGCACCCGCTTCTGGCGGTATTGACAAGCCGTTACATTTAAATCGCATAGGCTACTATCGGCCGCCCGCCCCACCCACTACGCTCTTTAGATGTCACTGAAACGGATTGCCGAAGAACTCGGCCTGTCGCTCACCACCGTGAGCCGCGCCATGAACGGCTATCCCGAAGTGGCCGCCGCCACACGCCGTGACGTTTTGGAGGCTGCAGCGCGCATGGACTACCGGGCCGATGCCCGGGCCCGAGGCTTGGCCTTGGGTCGGGCCGATGCCGTGGGCATCGTGTTCCCCATCACCACGGGTGATTTGGGCGACCAGCAGTTCTTGCAGGTAGCCTCGTCGATGAGCGAGCGTTTCGCCCAGTCGGGTCTGGACTTGCTGATTGTGTCGGCATCGGCCGACGACGAGCTGGCCGCCTACGAACGGGCCATCACCGGTCGCCACATCGGCGTGTTTGTGGTGCCCCGCACCCGCGTGCGCGACCGGCGGCTGGAGCTGCTGCAAGCGCGCAATGTGGCGTTTGTGGCCTATGGTCGCAGTGCGTCGCTGACCTCCGAATACGCCTGGTTTGACTTCGACAACCTGGCCGGTGCTCGCATGGCCACCGACCGTCTGCTGCGCCTAGGCCACCGCCGCCTGGGCTATTTGGGCGCGCCCCCTGAATACAACTTTGCCGATCAACGTTTTGCCGGGTTTTGCGCCAGCCTGAAAGCGGCGGGCGTTCCGCTCAAACCGCTGGCGGTACAACGCAATGCCTTGGAGCGCAGGTCGGGCTATGCGGCCATGCAAAAACTGCTGGCCCTGCCCCAGCCCCCCACGGCTGTGCTAGTAGACAACAATTTGGCCGGTATTGGCGCGGTCCATGCCGTGCTGCATTCAGGTCTGGTACTGGGGCGTGACCTGTCGGTCATCGTGTATGACGGGCTGGGCTCGGACTCGGTGGTACGCACCACAGTCACCGCGGTAATGCAGCCCACACCCGCCTCAACGGGGGTGGCACTGGCCGAAATGACCTTGGCACGCCTGCGTGGCGAACCACTGGAGTCGCTGCAAAAACTGTGCATGCCCGAACTGGAAATCGGCGATAGCGACGGACCTCCGCTGGCCAGCTAATTCTCCTGACAGATTCCCTGTTGTTTGATCGCCGCCACCCGCGCGGCGTGAATCAGACCTCCGATGTCTTTGCCTTGCACGCCTTTTTCTTGGGCGGCCTTGGCAATCGGCTCGGTGGCAACCGACTGCGCGGCCTGCAGCACCGCTAACCAATGCGGGCGCTGCGGATAAAGCTGTTCGCCCAGGCCTAACCGACCACGCGCATCGCATTCACAGGCCAGCAGCGCATCCGCAAAACGCTTTGGCTTACGGAAAGCATCGGCGCGCTCCAGCAAACGCAAGGCGGCGGCGGCACTGATGTCCAACCCGCGGTGGATGTTGCCGTGCTCCCGCGCCACCACGTCTGCCAGATCACGGCAGTCGGTGGGTACGCGCAGGCGCTGGCACAGCACTTTGAGCAGATCGGCGCTGCGCATCTCGTGGCCGATGTGGCGGGGCAGGATGTCGGCTGGAGTTGTGGCTTTGCCCAGGTCGTGCGTCAAACACGCAAAACGCACCGGCAGCGGTGCCTGCAGCCGTGCGGCCATGTCCAGCACCATCATCACGTGGATGCCAGTGTCGATCTCGGGGTGGTAGTCGGCCCGCTGGGGCACGCCCCACAGTGCCGCCACCTCGGGCAGCAGCCGGGCCAGGGCACCGCAGTCGCGCAGCACCGCAAACATGCGCGAGGGCTGCGGCTCCATCAGGCCGCGGGCCAATTCTTGCCACACCCGTTCGGGCACCAGGGCATCGACCTCGCCTGCCGACACCATTTCGCGCATCAGGTCCATGGTCTCGGGGGCCAGGCTGAAGTCGGGAAAGCGTGCGGCAAAACGGGCCACGCGCAGGATGCGCACCGGGTCTTCACGGAACGCATCGGTGACATGGCGCAACACCTTAGCCTGCAGGTCGCGTTGGCCGCCAAAAGGGTCTGTCAATGCTTCAAAATTTACGTCCAATTGGCCGCTAGCGCTTATTAATCCTGCGGCGGCAGCTATTGAATTAATAGTAAGGTCGCGCCGGGCCAGGTCTTGCTCCAGCGTGACGTCGATGGCCGCGTGGACCGCAAAGCCGTGGTAACCGGGTGCCGTTTTGCGCTCGGTGCGGGCCAAGGCGTATTCCTCGTGGGTGCGTGGATGCAGGAAGACCGGAAAGTCTTTGCCCACCGGCAGGTAGCCCTGGGCGACCAAGGCCTCGGGCGTGGCACCCACCACCACCCAGTCGCGGTCGCCGCCGGTTCGGCCCAACAAGGTGTCGCGGACCGCGCCGCCGACTAAATAGATTTGCATCCGCCCAGTTTAGCGACCGCATTGGCTAGCGGCTAACGCGATACGGCTCCTCAAAGTCGAGAAAGTCTTGCTCAGCCAGGGCATCCGCAATCCACGCCTGCACACTGGGCAGAGCCGTCACACGCTCTACATACGCCTGGGCGACTGCGGGCAGTGGCAAGCCATAGGTGTTCAAACGCATGCAAATCGGCGCGAAAAACGCATCGGCGATGCTGAAATCCCCAAACAGCATGGGGCCACCATGGGTTTGCAGCAGTTCCGCCCACAGGCTGACTAGGCGTGCCACGTCGGCACGCACGGCAGCTTGGTCACGCCAAATGAGTTGCCCCACCACCGGCAGGCGGGCTTCGATGTTCATCGGGCAATGGCTGCGCAGGGCCCCAAAGCCGGAATGCATTTCGGCACACACACTGCGGGCCCGGGCGCGGGCATGCGGGTCGCGCGGCCACAGGTGTTTACCGGGTTGTTGCTCGGCCAAAGTTTCCGCAATGGCCAATGTGTCCCATACCGCCAGCGTGCCATCTACCCATACCGGCACTTTACCGACCGGACTCACTGCA
>NZ_JBDTEM010000072.1:0-12828 GCF_039922535.1 Rhodoferax sp.
GTGGCGCTGGCGCTGACCATGCTGGTCGAAAATCTTTTGGTGCTGCCCCTGTGCTTTGCCATGGCCGACAACCAAGGCCAGGATGCCGCCCAGCGCTGGCACCACACCCTGTGGATCAGCCTGCGCAACCTGCTGAAAAACCCCATGGTGCTGGCCATACTGGCCGGTTTCTGCTCCGCGCTGCTGGGCCTGCACCTGCCCGCGGTGCTGGCGCAAACCGTGCAGATCGTGGCCACCGCGTCCAGCCCGGTCGCGTTGTTTGTCATCGGCGGCAGCCTGGTGGGCCTGAAGCTGGCCGGGGTGCGGCGTGACCTGGCCTGGGTGGCTACGGGCAAGCTCATCCTGCATCCGCTGGCGGTTTTTACCTTTCTGTGGCTACTTCCTCCCATTGCCCCTGAGTTACGCGTCGCTGCCGTGCTGTTCGCCGCCATGCCCATGCTAAGCATCTACCCGGTAGTGGCCCAGAAGTACGGCCTGGAAGGCTTTACCGCCGCCGCCCTGCTGGTGACCACCATCACCTCGTTTTTCAGCATCAGCGCCCTGCTGTGGGCCATGCACCACGTGCTGGGGTGGACGGCTTAAAGTTAGGCGTCCAATCGGCCTCTGGCGCAGTTAGCACCTGCGTAAGATGCTTTTATTTTGATAGCATTTTACGTTAGCTGCATGGCGGAGCACCGGCAAGTACGCCAACCAGCCCTCACCGGAGTTGCATCCCCTTGGCAGAAATGGCCCTGCCACATCAAAACCAAACCCAACCCAACAGGCCGTGCCACAGCCAAAGCGGCGATAAGGGAAAGCGCCTATTCGCAAAAATGCCCGAACAGCGAGAATTTGTATGTAGATGTTTCATACAAATGATTGCCACCATGTTTAAAGCCAAGTTTCTCATTACCGTCGCAGTCATCGCTGGAATCCACCAGTTCTACGCCGATGACGACAAGGATCTGGCAACGAACGCGGCTCCCGCCGCAAGCTGCGCAGCCTATGCCGCCGCGCCGCAGGGCTCAAACGGATTTGCCGCCAATGCCACCGGCGCCCAAGTGCGCAATTGCGCAGATGCACACATCGGTCTGCCTGCCTCAAACGGTTAAGCGCTAGCCGCCTCATCCGCCAGAACGCACTTCATGCTTTTGGATGCGGCCCCCTGGGCTGGGTGGTGTTGAAGCCTCCATTTCCCTGCCCGAGCACGAATGTCCGATCATGGGGCCCTCCCGATACGGTGACGGCTTTCGACTGACCGCCATCTTTCCCGTCCCCTGGGGCCGTTAAGGAGGGGATGGAACTTCCGAGTTGGGAAAAGCTGACCACCAGTGATCACTCGCCGCTCTGCCCATAGCGTCGTCTGGCACAAGTTCGCGTGGGTGCCTCCGACAGCGGCTACATTCACTACCCAACCCCTATCCACATTACCCGGCCATCTTGGCGCAGCCGTGGAACCCATTCACACGTGTCAACAGAAGCGGCCTCTATTCCTACCGATACCCCATGGCCCAGCCCAGGCGCTCGGCTGCCTTTGGGATTGCTGCTGTCTCTGCTGTTCCATGCCTTGCTGTTGAGCCTAGTGTTAGGCGGCCAAGGGGATGGACTGCCGGGTTTCGGCTTCCCATGGCAAGAGCGGCGCGGCGCGGAGCCGGCACTGCACGTGGTGCTGGATCCGCTGCCAGCCGCCACCCCTGAGCCGCCAGAGGACACAGGCACGGGTACAGCGGCGCCCGCAGACCCCGCGCCAGCCACCCGCACCACGGCTGCAACGGGTAGCCCATTGCCAGAAAAACCGCCTGAGCAGGCCACGCCCCTGCCGACTGCCGAACCGGCCGAAGCCGCATTCATGCCATTTGATGGGGCGACCCAGATCGTGCCTGCAGCGCCTGCGGCACCCGCGCCAGTGCACCAAGCAACGCAAAAAGAAGCCGAACGCGTGGAGGCCCAGCGCCAGGAAGCCGCACGCCAAGCCCTGGCCTTGACCCAAGCAATACAACAGGAGGCACAACGGCTGGAAGCCGAGCGCCAAAACACCGTTCGCCTGGAGGCGGCCAGGGCCGAAGTTGCCCGTATGGAAGCCGAGCGACTGGAAGCCGCCCGACAAGCCGCGGCGCAACAGCAAGAGGCCCAAGCCGCACGCGCCAAGCTTGCCCAGTTGGAGGCCGAACGCCAGGAGGCCGTGCACCAAGACGCGGTCCGCCAGGAAGCGGCATTGGCCGAACTCATGCGCTTGCAGGCGCTGCAGCAAGAGAGGGGCCGCCAAGAAGCGGCGCAGGCCGAAACTGCGCGGCAAGCCGAGGTGCAACAGCAAGCCCTGACAGCCGCCCGTGCCGAGGCCGAGCGGCTGGAAACCGTGCGGGTTGAAGCCGCAAAACGGGAGCGCGAACGCCAGGCAGCAGCGAGCCAGGCCGCCGCACAACTAGAGGCGGCACAGGCCGAGGCCAAACGCCTGGAGGCCTTGCGCCAAAACGCCGCACGCCTGGAAGCCACCCAGGCCGAGGCCGCAAAGCAAGAAGCCGAGCGCTTGGCCGCGGTCAAGCAGACGGCAGCGCGCCAAGAAGCTGCCGAAGCCTCGCGACGGGAAGCCGAACGCCTGGAGGCCACCCAGCAGGCCGCCGCGCGAGAAGCGGCAGCGCAACAAGAGGTCGCAAAAGCCGCACGTGCTGAGGCCGAACGCCAGAACGCCATGCGCCAGGAGTCAGCGCGGGCCGAAGCCGCAAAGCAAGAGGCCGAGCGTGTGGATGCCGCAAAGCAAGTTGCAGCACGCCAAGAGGCGGCTAAGCAGGAAGCCGCGCGACGAGAAGCCGAGCGCCTAGAGCTCACAAAGCAGGCTGCCGCACGGCAAGAAGCCGCCCAACAGGCGGCCGCACAAGCTGCCCGTGCCGAAGCCGAGCGCCAGAACGCAGCGCGCCAGGAAGCCGCACGTGCCGAGACGGCAAAACAGGACACTGAGCGCATGGAGGCCGCGAAGCAAGCTGCCGCACGGCAAGACGCTGCCCAACAACAGGCCGCCCAAGCCGCCCGTGCCGAAGCCGAGCGCCAACACGCCGCTCGCCAGGAAGCCGCACGCGCCGAGGCGGCTAAACAAGAAGGCGAGCGCGTCGAAGCGGCAAAGCAAGCTGCCGCACGGCAAGAAGGCGCCCAACAAGAGGCCGCCCAAGCCGCCCGCGCCGAAGCCGACCGCCAAAACGCCGCCCGCCAGGAAGCCGCCCGTGCCGAGACGGCAAAACAAGACGCTGTGCGCATTGCGGCCGAGCAACGCGAGGCCAAGTTGAAGGCGATAGGACGGCAACTGAACGAAGAAGCAGATCGGCGTGATGCAGCCGCTGCGGCGCGGGCGACCTCCCCCTTGCCATCCTCGTGGAGCAGTGCACGCCGAGGCCGCATCTTTGGCCGCAGCGATGCCAACGAGGAACTGCAGCGGTACGCGGAAGCCTGGGCCCGAAAAATCGAGATCAGCATGTCCTTTGACACGGTTCGCGAAGTCGTCAAGCCGCCGCATGCCAATCCCATGGTGCTGGTGGCCGTGCGCAGCGATGGCTCGGTGGAATCGGTGAGTTTCGTCACCTCCAGTGGCGTGCCGGCCATCGACGACGCGATACGGCGCATCGTGAACAGCCAGGCCAACTATCCGGCCTTCCAACCCGCGCTGGCCCGCGAATTCGACGTGGTCGAAATCCGCCGAACCTGGTACTTCGACATGGCGATCCGGCTGTACTAGGAACGTGTTCAAGGTCTTTTTGGGGCCGCGTTGGGGAGCAATCGGGATGCGTTGGCTGTCAGCGCCCGCAGCATGGGCTCTCTGCCCATGCAAGGGTGATGGCGGGCAAATCGCCCGATTTCTCCCCAACCCGAAGGGCAGTTGCCTTTTCGGGCAGTCTGGGGCGTTGCGACTCTTGCCAATAGCCAGCTATTGGCGGCGAGCCGCGCCTACCAGCCCCTCCCGAAAAGGCAGCTGCGCGGCTCCAAAAAGACTTTGAACACGTTTCAATCACGCCAACACGTTCTTGGTGTACCGGCTGTGGGCGGTTCACCTTCACTTGTTACAAAATGCGTATACTGCCGCTCCAGCCTATTCCAGCAGGTTGCGTATTGGCATTCAAGGTCCATGCGCAGCTTGGCGATCCACCCTAAAGCACCCCGCATCTGTGCTGCAGCCAGCCGACCACCTCAAACGTACAGCACTGCTCACGATTCTGACCCTGAGTTGGGTCAGTTCGGCGGCGGCTTGGGCGGTCATGGAAATGCGGGGCGTGTCGTCTCCGGTGCTGCGCGGCATCTTTGGCCTGAACATCGTGTTCCATCCGGTCATGTTCGCCATCGTGTGGAGGCGTTGGCTGCCACCGCGGGTCATCGACATGGGCTGCTTGCTATTTGCAGCCATAGTGTGCGGGGTTTGCATGGCGCTGCGGCTTTACGCGCCGGTCTATGGCGCCAGCATTGACCTGCAACCCCTGTATCTTTGGATACCGGTGATCTATGTGTTTGTTTTTACGCAGATGGGCCACAAGTCCAGCTTGGCACTCGCGCTCGCCATTCTGGCGCTGTTCATCTTGATCAGCCTGCCCTATCTGATTTTTCATTTCGACGCGGCCTTCGGCAATTTCACCATCCAACTGCACCTGGTGTCTGCCGTGCTGATCGCGGCGCTGTATTTTTTCTCCAGCCACCAACACCGCTTCCAGATTGCGCAGCTCACCGTGGACCAGTTGGCCCGCCTGGCCAACACCGACGAACTCACCCAATTGGCCAACCGCCGCCGCATGACCGAAGCGCTCGAATCCGAGCTGCTGCGCTTCGCGCGGTATGGGCACGCATTCGCCATCATCCTGATCGACATCGATCACTTCAAAACCATCAACGACCGGTTTGGCCACAGCGTGGGCGACACCACGCTGGTGAGATTGGCGCAACGCGCTGCCGAAGTACTGCGTGATGTCGATACGTTGGGACGCTGGGGCGGCGAAGAATTCGTCGTGGTACTGCCGGAAACGCTGTTGGACGATGCCCTGCACAAGGCCCGTGCCCTGTGTGCCCATGTGGCTGCCCAGCCGCTGGTAGACAGCCACACCGTCACCATCAGCTGCGGTGTCACCCATGTCAGGACCGGGGACTCGGCCGACGCACTGCTACAGCGCGCGGACGAGGCGCTCTATGCGGCCAAGCATCTCGGACGCAACCGGGCCGAAGGCTCGCCTGACAAGCCGGTGGAGCTTGTGCGCGCCTAGGAGCCGGTGGTGCAGGTGCCGTTACCGCCCCCAACCCAACGCAAACTTCCGCCAAGCTGGGCGGTTTGAAAATTTACATGGAATAAGCCTCTAGCGCATATAGCACCTGTACAAGAAGCTCTCAATTAAGTAGCAAAGCTATCCTTCCGAGTCGTTTTGCCAGCGCGGTAGCCGGGCACCGCAGTCGCAGCAAAAGCGCGCGCCCGGTGCGTGGCCTTCGCTCAGGCATTCGTGGCAGGTGCGGGTGGTGGGCGCATGGGGCATGCGCTGCAGGCTGAGTTCGGCGCTGACAATGCCGGTGGGCACCGCCAGCGTGCCCCAACCCAGCAGCATCATCAGCGAGGCGATCACCCGGCCCAGGTCCGACTTGGGGGTGATGTCGCCAAAGCCCACCGTGGTCATGGTGGTAATGGCCCAGTACACGCCCACCGGAATGCTGGTGTAGCCGTTGGCCGGCCCCTCCACCACGTACATCAGCGTGCCCATCACCACCACAACCAGCATCACAAAGCTCATGAACACCAGAATCTTGCGCCGTGACGACGACAGCGCCTGCCCCAGCGCACGGAATTCCGCCACGTAAGCGGTGAGCTTGAGGATTCGAAAGATCCGCAGCAGGCGCAGCACCCGTACATCGATCAGCGCATGCAAGCCCGGCACCAGCACGGCCAGGTAGGTGGGCAGCAAGGCCAGCAGGTCAATGATGCCAAAGCCGCTTTGCGCATAGCGCATGGGCCGCCGCACGCAGGCCAGCCGGGCGATGTACTCCACGGTAAACGCGGTGGTAAACACCCACTCCAGCACATTGAACACGGCGCTGTACCGGGCATGCACCGCGGCCATGCTGTCCAGCACCACCACACCCACGCTGGCCAGGATCAGGCCGATCAGCAGCAGATCAAACAGCCTGCCCGCCCGCGTATCGGCCTCAAAAATCACCGTGTACACCTGCAGCCGCCAGCCCGTATCGGGCCGCCCAAACAATTGTCTATCCAGAGGCGGTGCAGTCGGTTTCTTCATGGCCGGATCTTAGAACGGGTTCACGGCCTCGCTACAAAGCGAAAGTTTTGGCTTGCGTACCCCCAAGATATCCTGCCAACATTGGGGGGTTGCATGATTTGAGTTTTGGCATCAAATTGGCATGCAGCGCACACCCTATCTGCGCTAGATGCTTTTAATTTAATAGCACAGCAAGCATAAACCAGTACCTGGCTCAGAATGCCCAACCGCGGCCACTACCCTTGCGTCGCACCGTCCGGCCGCATAAAGCCTGCAAAAAACTCTGCCAGCGCTTGGTGCGCATCCAGCGGCAGCACATGGGCGATGTACTGGTCGGGGCGAACCACCACCAAGGCACCTTGCGCCCGGTCGATTCCGCGCGCATCGAAGATGTCCTGTCCGCTTCTCGCGTGGGCGCAAAAAACCTTTTCGTAGTCTCGCAGCCCGTAGCGTCCTTTGTGCGGCACCAGCAGGTTCGGCAGCGCCGCCAGGTCGAGCGCGCGGTGGTCCTGCGGGAAGATCGCCCGCAGATCGAAAACCGCGTCGATATCCTGGCCTACGGGCGTGAATCTGCGCAGCGGCGAATCCGCCGAGCTTTCCAGAAAATCGCACAGCGCGCCCAAACCTGTGTCGGTGGCACCGGCGAAGGCATACAGACGCCAGCGGCCATCGGCCTTGGCCACGTGGCCGAGCTGCATCGGCTTGGCATCGAAGGCGCGCAACACGGGTGCGGAATGGAAGCGCGTGCCCACCACGAAGCCGGTGGCCACATGCTGGTGTTTGGCGGGCCCGCAAATGGCGGAGGGGCGGTAGTGCGTGCCCATGCCGGCCGTGAACCGCCCGTGTTGCTCGAAATACCGCTGGAACTCTTTCGGGTCCACACCCCCTGTGTCCTCGGTGTTGCCGCCGGCAGTGTGCTGGGGGCGGTCGCTGAACATTTGGGCCCACTCGCGGTCAAAGTCGATCAGCTCCTGCGCCACCACCTGGCGTTCTTCAGAATAGCTGTGCAGCAGCTCCGGTCCGCACTGGCCAGACAGCACGGCGGCCAGCTTCCAGCCCAGGTTAAAGCTGTCCTGCATCGAGAAATTCATGCCCTGCCCGGCCTTGGGGCTGTGGGTGTGGCAGGCATCTCCGGCGATGAAGACGTGGGGCAGCACGCTGCCACCATCTTCGTCGGGTACATCGTCATAGTGGTCGCAAATGCGCTGGCCGATTTCGTACACCGACCACCAGGGCACCTCTTTCACCTCCAGCGTGTAGGGATGCAGAATGCGCTGCGCGGCGGCGATCAGTTGGTCCACCGTGATGCCGCGGTTAGCCACCCGCTCGTCTTCGCCCAGCTTGTCCATTTCGACATAGAACCGCACCAGGTAGCCGCCCTCGCGCGGTATCACCAGCAGGTTGCCGTGCTCGGACTGCACGGCCACTTTGTTGCGGATGTCGGGAAAATCGGTCACGGCCAGCATGTCCATCACACCCCAGGCGTGGTTGGCCGAATCGCCCACCAGCTTGCGGCCGATGGACTTGCGCACCCCGCTGCGCGCGCCGTCGCAGCCCACGACGTAGCGGGCCTTCAGGGTTTCCACCTGGCCCTGGTGGGCGGCATCGGTGCGCTGCATGCGCACCGTGACCGGGTAGTCGGCGGCACTGCGGTCCACCGTTAAATCCAGAAAGCTGCGTGCATAGTGCGGCTCCAGTCGGTTGGCCGAATGGCGCATGCACTCCAGGTAAAAGTCATGCACCCGGGCCTGGTTCAGGATCACGTGCGGGAATTCGGACAGGCCATCTTCCGTATCCTGTATCCGGCCGTGGCGCACGATGCCACCTTGCTGTTGACCGTCCGGCTTCCAGAAGGTCACCTCGTTGACCCAGCAGGCCTCTTGCAGCACCCGGTCGCTGAAGTTGAAGGCCTGGAACATCTCCATCGTGCGGCAGGCAATGCCGTCGGCCTGCCCCAGCTGCATGGGGCCGTCTTTCTGGTCCACGATGCAGGTGCGGATGTGGGGAAACACGGCCAGTTGGGCGGCCAGCGTCAGCCCGGCAGGCCCGCAGCCGACGATCAGCACATCGACCGCTTCGGGCAATGCGTCGGTGTGGGGCATGGCCAGGGGCGATGGATTCGAAACTTCGGGGTTGCCGGGCCGAAAGCCGTTCAGATGGAATTGCATTTTTTAACTCGCTTTAGGTGGACAGTGGACGGTGGACGTGGAGAGGGTGTGCGCGCGGCTCAGGCGGAGGGTGAAGACGGGCGGTGCGCCTTGGGTACCACCAGCGTCAAGACCGCGCCAAAGATGGCCAAGGCCGCCAGAACGTAGAAGATGGCATTCAGGGCAAAACCGCCGCCGATCAGGAAGCCCCCCAACAGCGGCCCGCCCACGCCCCCCAGGCGGCCAAACCCGGCGCACCAGGCCACGCCTGCGCCGCGCACATGGGTGCGGTAGTAGTTGGCAACGAAGCCATAGATCAGGGTCTGGGTGCCGCTGGTGCCCATGCCGACCACGGCCACGGCGGCCAGCCGTACGGCCAGCGGCAGGTCCAGCGTCAGCACTGCAATCGCCACCGCGCCGATGGCAAAGCAGGTGGACACCACCCGCTTCGGCCCGAAACGGTCGGCCACCTTGGAGCCCAGCAGCGCGCCGATGACCGCGCCGCCGTTCAACACCAGCAAGAACGACAGCGAACCCTTGGCGTTGAACCCGGCACGCAGCATCAGCTCGGGCAGCCAGGTATTGAGCGAATACACCAGCACCAGGCCCGTCGCACTCATGCAACCCAGGATCAGCGTTGGAAACAGGTAGCTGGAGCCGAAGAGTCCGGCAAACCCGGCCTTTTCTGGCGCTGCTGACTGGTCAATGGCCACCGCCGTGGGCTCTTCAGAAGGCACCGCCACCCCCGTGCGCAAGGAAATCGCCCGGGCCTCGTCCAGCCGCCCGCGCGAAACCAGCCAGGCCACGGACTCCGGCATCTTGAAGTACGCCAACGGCAGCAGCGTGACCATGGGCAAGGCGCCGATTAGAAACATGCCGCGCCAGCCGATGAGGGGCAGCAAACCGATCGCCAGGCCAGCGGCCAGCAGGCTACCCAGCGGGATACCCGAGTAAACGATCGCAATGAACAGGTTCTTCTTGCCCTTGGGCGCGTACTCGGCAATCAGCGCGCCGGTCGTGGCCACCAGGGCCCCTACCCCCAGGCCAGTGGCAAAGCGCAGCAGGCCAAACAGCGTGGTGCTGGTGGTCAGCGCCGTGAGGCCCATGCCGATGGAAAACCAGGCGTAGGCAAACAGCATCACCTTGCGGCGGCCAATGGTGTCGCCCACGCTACCGGCGAGCAGGGCACCGACGAGCACACCGACCAGCGCATAGCTGCCCAGCGCACCGGCAATGCTGGGCGTGACCAGGCCGATCTGCGTCGGATCGCGCAGAAAGGTTGAGACCACCGTGCCGTAGACGACCAGGTCGTAGCCGTCAAAGACCAGTCCCACCGTGGCCAGCGCCACGATCCAGGTCAAGGTACGAAGGTGCCGCGCATCTAACGCGGCGGGGGTTGTATTTGCCATGGTGGTTGCCGGTTGTCTAACGCAGTACCGCGCAAGCGGCGTTGGCGGGAACGCCTGCAACGCAGGCGGCAAAGGGTGCAGAGCTTGTTTTCATGGGGTGTCTTAATTCCGTAGCTAGATACGTACACTTATCATCAGTGCACTGATAATAAGTGTAGGGTTACAATTTTTATTTGCGCCTAGTACAAACCCTTAAAAGATTCCGATGACCACACCGCTGCCCCTGCATGAACTGGACGACCTTCCTGGCCACTACATCCGCCGGCTGCAGCAAATCGCGGTGGGCATCTTCATGGACGAGACGCAAGAGATGAACATCACGCCGGTGCAGTTCGCCTTGTTGTTTGCCGCGTCCCAGCAGGCAGGGCTGGACCAGCGCACGCTGGCGGGCCGGATCGGGCTAGATACATCGACCATTGGCGCGGTGGTCGACCGGCTGGAGAGCCGTGAACTGATAGAGCGCAAAGTCTCACCAGACGACAAACGCGTGCGCCTGCTGAGCGTCACGCCCACCGGCCACGCACTGCTGCAAAGCGTGGTGCCCGCGATGCTGCGGGCCCAAGAACGCATGCTCGCCCCCCTACCCGCCGACGAGCGGTCTCAATTCATGGGCATGGTCAAGCGCATCGTCGAAGAAAACAACGGCTGGAGCCGGGCTGCGAAGGACGCAGGCTAAGCCCGGACGATTGGTCCTGCCAACCCCTCAGGCCCCAAAAGCCTCCAGCGCAAAGTCCCCGCGCTGCAGCTCTTGCACCAGGTAATCCACACACACCTTCAACTTGGCCGAATTGCCCAGCCGCGTGGCCGTGACGGCCCACACATTCGCCTGCTGGTGGTAGGCCGGTAGTACACGCTCCATGCTGCCGTCGTGCAGGCGGGCGGCCACGTCCCAGCTGGACAGCAGCACGATGCCGTGGCCGTCCACCGCCCAGTTCTGCACCGCATCGCTGTGGTTGGAGCCCAGGGTGCTGGTGACCTTGACCGACTCCACGCCCTGCGGCCCCTGCAGCCGCCACACGCCGTAGGCCTGGTCGCGGTCGCGGAACAGCAGGCAGTCGTGTTGGGCCAACTCGGCCAGGGTCTTGGGTCTACCGCGCCGCGCCAAATAGGCAGGGGCGGCACACAGCACGCGCACGCTCTGGGCCACGGGGTGGGCCACCAGATACGGCTCTTGCACGTCGCCCACGCGGATGTCGATGTCAAAGCCCTCGCCCAGCACATCCACCCGGCGGTCCACCAGCTCCAGCCAGATGTCCAGCACCGGGTACTGCAATTTGAGCCGCGCGAGGATGTGCGCCACATGGTTGCGGCCCAGGCGCAAGCTGGTGCTGATGCGCAGCGCGCCCGAGGGCGTGGCCCGCGTGCGCCCCACCTCTTGGGTCAGGCTGTCGGCGGTGTCCAGCACCTTGCGCGCCCAGAGCAAGGCGGTTTCGCCCTCGTCGGTAATGGACACCCGCCGCGTGGTGCGGTGGAACAGCGCCAGCCCCAGCGCCTTCTCCAGCCCCGCGACCCGCTTGCTCACATACGCGGGCGAAATGCCCAGCTCGACCGCCGCCGCGTTGAAGCTGCTGCGCCGCGCCACGCAGCAGAAGACCCGCAGGTCGATCAGTTCCCACGGTGTATTCACCATTTATTGTTCACCATAGGTTGATTGTGAATCAGCTTTTTGGCTAATTACAAATAGATTGGTTGTGAGTACGATGCCGCTCGTCACCTTCACGTAAAGCATAAAGAGACACCAATGGCAAAGCTGAACATCGCCGTGGCGGGCGCGGGCATCATCGGACTGGCCCATATCGACGTGCTGGCCAAAAGCAGCCGCTGTGCCCTGTCGGCCATCGTCGATCCATCCCCCGCCGCCGTGGCAACTGCGGCAAAAGCGGGCGTGCCGCTGTACACCTCGCTGGCAGCACTGTTTACCTCAGGCAGGCCCGACGGCGTGGTGCTGGCCACGCCCAACCATCTGCACCTGCCGCAGGCGCTGGAGTGCATGGCTGCGGGTGTGCCCATCCTGCTGGAAAAGCCCATCGCAGCCACCCTGGCCGAAGGTCTGCAACTGCAAAAAGTGGTGGAAGACAGCGGGGCCCGCGTGCTCATCGGCCACCACCGCGCCCACAGCCCCATCATGGCCAAGGCCAAGGAAGTGGTGGACAGCGGCAAGCTGGGCAAACTGGTCAGCCTCATGGGCAGTGCCCAGTTCTTCAAACCCGACGACTACTTTGCCAGCGGCCCCTGGCGCACCCAGCCCGGTGGCGGCCCCATCCTGATCAACCTGATCCACGAGGTGCACAACCTGCGCATGCTGTGCGGCGACATCACCGCCGTACAGGCCTTTGCCAGCAACGCCACACGCGGCTTTGCGGTGGAAGACACGGTGGCCATCAACCTGCGCTTTGCCAGCGGCGTGCTGGGCAGCTTCATGCTGTCAGACACGGCAGCCAGCGCCCGCAGCTGGGAGCAAACCAGCCAAGAAAACAAGGCCTACACCAGCTACGCCGACGAAGACTGCTACCTGGTCGCGGGTACGCTGGGCAGCCTGGCCGTGCCCACCATGCGCCTTAAAACCTACCCCCGCCCCGAAGACCGCTCGTGGTGGAAAGAATTTGAAGTAGGCGTGGTCGGCATGGTGCGCGACGACCCGCTGAAACACCAAATGAACCACTTCGCCGATGTCATTACAGGCAAGGCCGCACCGCTGGTCAGCGCGCGCGACGGGGTGCAAAACCTGCGGGTGACGGAGGCGATTGCTGAAGCGGCGAAGACCGGGCTGGTGGTCACCATTTAAACCGGCACTTTGTCCAAAGGCAGTTGCATGCTGGACTTCAGCCACCCCAGCGCGACCGAGGTGCGAAAGCGGCGGATGTTGTCGTCGCCCTCAAACAGCCGTTGGGTCAGCGCCTCGTAGTCGGCCATAGAGGCCACGGTGACGATCAGCAGGTAATCCGCCTCGCCGGTCACGCTGTAGCACTGCTGCACGGCGGGTTCAGCGGCAATGCGGGCGCGCATGGGGGCGGTGCGGTCGGGCCGTTCGTTCTCCAGATGCACCTCGATGATGATGGTAAG
>NZ_JBDTEM010000073.1:0-5322 GCF_039922535.1 Rhodoferax sp.
GACAAGGATCCCGGTATGGGCTTTGTGCTGGTGCAGCACCTGGCGCCTGACCACACCAGCATCCTGACGTCCTTGGTGCAGCGCAAGACCCGCATGCAGGTGATGGAGGTGGAAGACGGCATGGAGGTCCAGGTGAACTGCGTCTACATCATTCCGCCCAACCGCGACATGGCGTTTTTGAACGGTGCCTTGCACCTGCTGGAGCCTACCGCCCCGCGCGGCCACCGCCTACCCATCGATTATTTGTTCCGCTCGCTGGCGCAAGACCAGCGCGAGCGGGCGATTGGCATCGTGCTGTCAGGCACCGGCAGCGACGGCACGCTGGGCGTGCGCGCCATCAAGGGCGAGGGCGGCATGGTGATGGTGCAAAACCCGGCCTCGACCGAATTTGACGGCATGCCACGCAGCACCCTGGCCACCGGCCTGGTCGATTTCGAGCTGCCCCCTGCCGAAATGCCCGCCCAGTTGATGGCCTACGTGGCCCACGCCTTTGGCCACCCGCCAAATGTCGGCGCGCCCAGCGCACCGCATACCGAAAGCGCCTTGAAAAAGATCTTCATCCTGCTGCGCACCCAGACCGGCCACGACTTTTCGCAGTACAAGCCCAACACCATTTACCGCCGTATCGAACGGCGCATGGCGGTGCACCAGATCACTGCGCTGGACAACTACGTGAAGTACCTGCAGCACACCCCCACCGAGGTAGATGCGCTGTTCCACGACCTGCTGATCGGCGTGACCAACTTCTTCCGCGACCCCGAGGCCTTTGCACTGCTAGAGGAGCAGGTGCTCCCCAAGCTGTTTGCTAATAAAGCCCCCGGCTCGGTGGTGCGTGCCTGGTCGGCCGGTTGCTCGACGGGCGAAGAAGCTTATTCGCTGGCCATCCTGCTGCAAGAGCGGCTAGACGTGCTCAAGCTGAATTACAAAGTACAGGTGTTTGCGACCGACCTGGACAGCCGCGCGATTGCGATTGCCCGCGTCGGGGTGTACCCGGCCAGCATCGCGACCGACATCAGCCCCGAGCGGCTGGCCCGCTTTTTCACCGCCGAGCCCGATGGCAGCGCCTACCGCGTGCACAAAGGTATCCGCGACATGCTGGTGTTCTCGGAGCACGACCTGGTCAAAGACCCGCCGTTCTCCAAGCTCGACCTGATCAGTTGCCGCAACCTGCTGATCTACATGGGTGCCGAGCTGCAAAAGAAGGTGATGGCGCTGTTCCACTACGCGCTGCTGCCCGGCGGCATGCTGTTTCTGGGTAGCTCGGAAACCGTGGGCGAGCTGGCCGACGTGTTTGCCGTGGTAGACCGCAAATCCAAGGCCTACCAGCGCAAAGAAGATTTCCAGGGCGCGCAGCGTGCCGCCCTGGGCCGGTTTTTGCCGCCACTGGCCGCCCGCGACGTGGCGCTGCCGCGCGTGATTGACAAACTGGCCCACCCGATGAAACTCTCGCTGCGCACCCTGACCGAGCAAACCCTGTTGCAGCACCTGGCCCCTGCAGGCGCACTGGTCAATGGCCAGGGCGACATTCTCTACCTGCATGGCCGCACTGGCATGTTTCTGGAGCCCGCGCCCGGCGAGGCGGGCATCAACAACATCCTCAAGATGGCCCGAGAAGGCCTGCGCCGCGAACTGACCTCGGTGTTGCACAAGGTAGCAGTGAGCAAGGAACCGGCACAGGCTTTGAACCTGCGGGTCAAAACCAATGGCCACTTCAGCTTGGTGAACTTGTCGGTGTGCCCGGTAGCCACGGGTGCAGCATCGGCGCTGGAGTCCGCGCTGTACCTGGTGGTGCTGGAACTGGCCAGGGTGCAGGACGCGCCGCCGCACCTGCTATCGCCGCCACCCACCACCAACCCGGATGCGCAGGCCCAGATCGATGCGCTGACCGACCAGTTGCAGGCCAAGGAAGAGTACCTGCAAGCCGCCAACGAAGAGATGGAAACGTCCAACGAAGAGCTCAAGTCGTCCAACGAAGAAATGCAGTCGGTGAACGAAGAACTGCAGTCCACCAACGAAGAGCTAGAAACCTCCAAGGAAGAGCTGCAGTCCATCAACGAAGAGCTGGCCACCGTCAACACCGAGCTACAAACCAAGGTGACCGACCTGTCCCGCGCCAACAACGACATGAACAACCTGCTGGCGGGTACCGGCATTGGCACTATTTTTATCGACCACGGCCTGCGCATATTGCGCTTCACCCCGGCAGCCACGCTGATCATCAACCTGATTTTGAGCGACGTGGGCCGCCCGGTGGGCCATATTGCATCTAACCTGCTGGGCTACGACCGGCTGGTGGCCGATGTGCAGGCGGTGCTGAAAAACCTGCAGCCCGTTCAAGCCGATGTAGAGACGCTGGAGCACCGGCACTACACCATGCGCATCCTGCCCTACCGCACGCTGGACAACGTGATCGAGGGCGTGGTGCTCACCTTTGTGGAGATCACCGAGATCGTGCGCACCCGCGAGGCGCTGCGAAAGGCCAACGAGCTGTTGCGCCTGGCGGTGGTGGTGCGCGATGCCTTCGATGCCATCACCGTGCAAGACCCGGACGGTCGCATCCTGGCCTGGAACCCTGCTGCCGTGCGCATGTACGGATGGACCGAGGCCGAGGCCCTGCAAATGAATGCGCGTGACCGCCTGCCACCAGGCGTGCCGGCCCAGACCACCGACCCCACCACCCAGCGGCTGACCAAAGACGGCCAGGTGCTCACCATTACACTGACATCGACCGAGCTGCTGGATGCAGCCGGACATATCTATGCGGTTGCCACCACCGAACGCACCCAAACCCACGCCACCAGTAAGGCCCCCCATGGATAAAGCACAGGCCGCGCAGTCCCTGCGTCTACAAGCCGAGGCGATCGTCCGCGACCAAGTAGCGATGCGCAACAGCCCACCCGAAACCTTGACGCTGGCGGGCATGCAGCGCGCCATGCACGAGCTGCAGGTGCACCAGATCGAACTGGAAATGCAAAACGAGGAATTGCGCCGCACCCAGTTGCTGCTGGAGGTATCTCGCGCCAACTACTTTGAGCTGTACGACATGGCCCCGGTGGGCTACTGCACAGTGAGCGAAAGTGGGCTGGTGGTGGAGGCCAATCTGGCTGCTGCAGCGTTGCTAGGACTGGCGCGCGCCAAGCTGGTGGGGCAGCGCATCAGCCGCTTCATAGCCAAAGAACACCAGGACACTTACTACCGCCTGCGCACACAGTTACTGGAAACCGGAACCCCCCAAACCTGCGAACTGCAAGTAACCAATATGGAGGGCCATACCTGCTGGGTCCAATTGACCACCAGCGCTGCCCAGGACGGAGCAGACAAGGCCGAACAGCATCTGGTACTGGCCGATATCAGCGACTCCAAGGTCATGTTCGCTGCCATGCAGGCTAGCGAGGCCCGCTACCGGGCACTGGTTGATGGCTCACCCGAAGCCACCAGCGAGCGCAAGCGCCAGGACGGAGGCAAGCAGCCAGGTAAAACCTAGGCCGCCATCGTCATCAGATCGCGCGGCCGGGACTTGCTGGCACCGTCGAATGCGCAGGCACCCTGCTCCAGCCGACGGCGGTTCAGTACCTCGATATGGCCACGCCGGTAGGCAATCACCCCGGCCAGTTGCAGCTTGCGGGCCGCCGCCGTAACCCCCTCACGGCGCACGCCCAGCAGGTTGGCGGCGAGTTCCTGGGTCATGGCCATTTTGTTGCTGGGCAAGCGGTCCAGCCCTTGCAGCAGGCGGCGGCAAAATTGTTGGTCGATGGAATGGTGGCGGATGTAGGCGGCGGTCTGCGTTACCTGGGCGATCAGCGCCTGGGTATAGCGCAACAGCATGCGCATCACCGGGCCACCCGATTCGGCCTCGGCGTTCACGCGGTGGGCACTCAGCCGGTATCCTTGCCCGGCGCTTTGCACCACCGCTTCGTGCGGGCTCACATCACCGCCCATGAACAGCGACAGGCCCACCACACCGTCCAGCCCCACCACTGCCACCTCCGACGACGCGCCGTCCTCGGCCAGGTACATCAACGAGACGATGGCGGTGGTAGGAAACACCACATAGCCGGGCGTGCTGCCCGAGCGACACAGCACCTTGCCCAGCGGCAAATCCACCCATTCCAGATACGGCTGCCAACGTTTCCAGTCGGCATCTGACAGGGATGCCAGCAACTGGTTCTGGCGCGGATCGGAGACGGTTTGGAGAGCAGTGGGCATGGAGGTCCTCGGGCAAAAAGTAGTGTGTCCCATCATTCCCGTCTGCACGGCCAGCGGCTATCGGCGGTGGTCGGCAATGCGCGTCGGCATCGTCCTACAAAGCCGGAATTTGTAGCCAGCGTCCTACCCGCTGCGGCGCACTGTCTGACAGACAGCCGACCCCCACTTTCCTACCATGAAGCTACCGGATGGCCGTGGCATAGCACCTCCAGGCAATCCGGCCCCAGTTTCCCCCGTGTTCAACCTTTCCCGCGCCGTGCGGATGGAGAATTTAATGCTTGCTTCTGCTACCGATTCCATTGCGTCCTCCCAGTACACCGGCCCTAGCTGGAGCACCTCTTCTTACGGTGATGCCGCCACCAGCCAACCCATGGAATTGGCCGCTTTGGGTGAGCACCTGAGCCTGTGCCAAGGCAGCAACAAGCGCTGGTCCGCCCTGCGCCACCTGGGAGCCAAACTGCATGGGTTTGCCGCTTCGCGCTTTGTCACCACCCTGGCCGTAGCCGCCTTGTTGATCGGTGCCACTTTGCTGGTGCTTTAAACGATGGCGACCGAGCTGCTGCGCTTGGTGCCCAGCGCATCCCCCATCCTGTGCCAGATGTTGGACGGGGTGCGTGGCCCGGTGCAGCCGCCAATACGGTCCGAGATATTTGGCCTGCAGCGCTTTGCGCAGCACGGTCGTAGCCTGGGTGAGACCCACCGGGCTGAACGGCCCAGTCTGCGGGCCGCCAGCTTTTTTCCGCGGCTGCGGGAAAACATCCAGACCCTGGACGAGGCCCACCGCTACATCGGTGTGCAGGCCGCCACCGGCTACGATGTAAGCCCGGCAGCCGAGTGGCTGCTGGACAATTTCCATTTGATCAAAGCCCAGCTGGAAGAGATCCACGCTGGACTGCCCCGCAGCTACTTCCGCGCTCTGCCCGTGTTGCAAGACGAGCCACTGGCCGGGTTGCCACGCGTTTATGGCATCGCATGGGCTTTTGTGGCGCATACCGATGGCGCATTTGACGAGGCGTTGCTGGTGCAGTTCCTCAGCGCCTACCAGGAAACCCGCGAGCTGAATCTGGCCGAGATGTGGGCCCTGCCCACCACTTTGCGCGTGGTGCTGGTGGAAAA
>NZ_JBDTEM010000074.1:0-10388 GCF_039922535.1 Rhodoferax sp.
TTGACGCGACCGACAAGGTCCTCGGACGAGTAGCCAGCGAAGTTGCTCTCCGTTTGCGCGGCAAACACAAGGCCATTTATACGCCTCACGTCGATACCGGTGACTTCATCGTCATCATCAATGCAGCCCAGCTGCGCGTCACCGGCGCCAAGTCGACTGACAAGATTTACTACAGCCATTCCGGTTACCCAGGTGGCATTTCTGCCATCTCGTTCCGCGACATGCAAGCCAAACACCCAGGCCGCGCTTTGGAAAAAGCCGTCAAGGGCATGCTGCCCAAGGGCCCGCTCGGCTACGCCATGATCAAGAAGCTCAAGGTGTACGGTGGTGCTGTGCACCCACACACCGCCCAACAGCCTAAAGTGCTGGACATCTAAGGAGTATCCAGATGATTGGTGATTGGAATAATGGCACCGGCCGTCGCAAATCCAGCGTCGCACGTGTGTTTCTGAAAAAAGGCTCCGGCCAGATCAAGGTCAACGGTAAAGACATCACCGAGTTCTTCGGTCGTGCTACCTCGATCATGATTTGCAAGCAACCCCTGCTACTGACCAACCACGCCGAAACTTTCGACGTGATGGTGAACGTGCACGGCGGTGGCGAGTCCGGCCAGGCTGGCGCAACCCGCCACGGCATTACCCGCGCCCTGATCGACTACGACGCAACTCTGAAGCCAGAGTTGAGCAAAGCCGGTTTCGTGACGCGTGATGCACGTGAAGTGGAACGTAAGAAAGTCGGTTTGCACGGTGCTCGCCGTCGCAAGCAGTTCTCCAAGCGTTAAGCTTCGCTACTGCGACACAAAAACCGCCAAGCCCTCGGGCTTTGGCGGTTTTTGTTTTTTTAAAAGACCGCTTTGCCGTCACCGGCAAATTGCAATGCCTACTCCCTTTGTCGGGAATTGAAGTAGCATCGCCACATTGATAACGGAGCACCACATGAGCGCACTTGCCGAAAACATCCAGACCGAAATGCCCACCCCCATTGTCTTCACCGACAGTGCTGCCGCCAAAGTGGCCGACCTGATCGCCGAAGAAGGCAATCCGGATCTCAAACTGCGGGTGTTTGTGCAGGGTGGCGGTTGCTCCGGCTTCCAGTACGGCTTCACGTTTGACGAGATCACCAACGAAGACGACACCACCATGACCAAAAATGGTGTTTCCTTGCTGATCGATGCCATGAGCTACCAGTACCTGCTGGGTGCCGAGATCGACTACAAAGAAGACCTGCAAGGAGCGCAGTTCGTCATCAAAAACCCCAACGCCACCAGCACCTGCGGCTGCGGCTCCAGCTTCTCCGCTTAAACGCTGAGCGTGTCCAAAACAGCCGCCCGAGGGCGGCTTTTTCGTTGGTGAAATAGAACTATGCAAGACGACGCATCCAACCAACGCCTGTTGTGGCTGGTCGCCATCGGGTTTTTCATGCAGACGCTGGATGCCACCATTGTCAACACCGCCTTGCCCGCCATGGCGGACAGCCTGGGGGTGAGCCCGCTGCGCATGCAGTCGGTGGTGGTGGCCTATTCGCTGACCATGGCCATGCTGATTCCTGCCTCGGGCTGGATGGCCGACCGTTTTGGCACCCGCCGTCTGTTTGTCGCGGCGATTGCCTTGTTCACGCTGGGTTCGCTGTTTTGCGCCGTCTCGCACAGCCTGACGCAACTGGTTATCTCACGCGTGGTGCAGGGCGTGGGTGGCGCTTTGCTGCTGCCGGTGGGGCGACTGGCGGTGCTGAGGGCCTTTCCGCGCGAGCAATTTTTGAAGGCTATGAGTTTCGTGGCCTTACCCGGTTTGATTGGCCCGTTGATTGGCCCCACGCTGGGCGGCTGGCTGGTGGAATACACCACCTGGCACTGGATTTTCCTGATCAACCTGCCCGTGGGAGTCATTGGCTGCGCGGCCACGCTGGCGTTCATGCCTGAAGGCCTGCGGGTGGTGTCTAGGCGATTTGACCTGGGCGGCTACGTGATGCTGTCGTTTGGCATGGTGGCTTTGTCGCTGTCGCTGGATGGCCTGTCGGAGTTGGGGCTGCGCCAAGCCTCTGTGCTGGTGCTGCTGATGTTTGGGCTGGCCAGTCTGGTGGCGTACTGGCTGCATGCTATGCGCCAGCCCGACCCCTTGTTTTCACCCCGTCTGTTCGATATTTCGTCGCTCACGATTGGTCTGCTGGGCAATCTGTTTGCGCGCATCGGCAGCAGTTGCATGCCGTTTCTGATTCCCCTGCTGCTGCAGGTCAGCATGGGCTATTCGCCTGCCCAGGCAGGCATGATGATGTTGCCGGTGGCCTTGGCCGGTATGGTCACCAAGACGCTGGCCACCCGGCTCATTACCCGAATGGGCTACCGCAAGGTGCTGGTGCTGAATACTTTGCTGGTAGGGCTGGCCATGGCCAGCTTTGCGTTGGTGACGCGGGAGCAGCCGCTGTGGTTGAAGCTGGTACAGCTGGCGATTTTTGGCGCGGTGAATTCGATGCAATTTACCGCCATGAACACGGTCACCCTGAAAGACCTGGACGGCCCGCTGGCCAGCAGTGGCAACAGTTTGTTGTCGATGGTGCAGATGCTGGCGATGAGTATGGGCGTGGCGGCTGCTGGGGCTGTGCTGGCGGGCTTTACCGGTCATTTTGAGGGGGCGGGTTCGGCGCAGACCTTGAATGCCTTCCACGCCACGTTTGCGACTATGGGGTTGATGACGCTGGCCTCGGCCTGGATTTTTTGGCAGTTGTCACCTGACATGCGGGTGACTACGGCCGACAGTGCCGTCAGCCACACCGAAACGCATTGATAACCTAACCCGGGTAGACCGCGCCCAGCACCCGTTCGCCGCGGGCACCGGTCACGCTGGCCAGGTTGCCTGGCTGGCCCAGCACCGTTTGCCGGGCCAGCCAGGCAAAAGCAGCGGCCTCGACCTGCAAGGGCGGCAGGCCGTGCGCTGCAGACGACTGCACTTGTATCCCCGGCAGCAAGGCCTGTAGGCGTTGCATCAGATAGCCGTTTAAGGCACCGCCGCCGCACACAATCAGCTGATTGCTATTTTTTCCATAGCTACTCATGCAGGTGGCTATTGCGCTGGCGGTCAATTCGGTCAATGTGGCTTGCACGTCCACCGGGGCGAGTTCGGTAAAGCCCTGTAGCTTGCTAGCCAGCCAAGCCGGATTGAACAGGTCGCGGCCCGTGCTTTTGGGTGGGGCTTTGGCCAGGTAGGGCTCGTCCAGCAGGGCGGCCAGCAGGGCGGGCTGCACCGTGCCGCTGGCGGCCCAGGCACCGTTTGCGTCATACGGCTGGCCGGTGTGCAGCTGGCACCAATAGTCCATCAAGGCGTTGCCGGGGCCACAGTCAAAGCCCAGAATCTGCCCGTCCAGGATGCTGAGGTTAGAGATGCCGCCAATGTTCAGCACCGCCACCGTTTCGCCCGCGCGCCCAAATACCTGCTGGTGGAAGGCGGGCACCAGTGGTGCTCCCTGGCCACCCGCCGCCACATCGCGGCTGCGGAAGTCCGCCACGACGGTGGTGCCGGTCAGCTCAGCCAGCAGCGCTGGGTTGTTCAGTTGCAAGGTGTAGCCCGTGCCGCCGAATTCTTGCGGGCGGTGCCGCACCGTCTGGCCGTGTGCACCGATGGCCTCGACTTGTGCGGCGTGGGTGCCGGACTGTTCCAGCAGC
This sequence comes from Rhodoferax sp., assembly GCF_039922535.1. GTDB lineage: Bacteria > Pseudomonadota > Gammaproteobacteria > Burkholderiales > Burkholderiaceae_C > Rhodoferax_B. The sequence goes on from NZ_JBDTEM010000074.1 coordinate 3,656, forward strand.
AGCTGTACCACCTCGGCATACACAGCCACCAGCCCATTGGCCGCTAGGGCGGCGCGGTGCAGTTCGTTGTCGCCGGGTGTGTTGAGATCCAGCAATTCGGCCTTCAGTGCGGGCGCGAACGGTCGGGTAGCGTATTGCCGCACCTGCATGCGGTCATCCATAAAGTCCACCAGCACACCGTCCACGCCGTCTAACGAGGTACCCGACATCAGGCCGATGAACAGATTGCGCACCGGATTAATCTGCGCTGGCTTGCTGTATCGACGTAGCCGCCGCCAGTTGTTGGCGCATCACGGATGAGAGCTGGTTGAAGGCGGCCTTGGCCGCAGGCGACACTGGCTGGCTGTCATTCTGGCGGGCGACGGTCAATGGGTCCTGGTGCACACCGTTGACACGGAACTCAAAGTGCAAATGCGGTCCGGTCGCCCAGCCGGTCATGCCAACGGCACCGATATGGTCACCTTGGCTGACAGTCTGGCCGACGCGCACGTTGATCTGGCTCAGATGCGCATAGACGGTTTCGTTATGGCTGTTGTGCTTGATGATGATGACGTTGCCGTAGCCGTTTTGCACCCCGGCAAACTCCACTACGCCGTCACCCACGGTGCGCACGGGCGTGCCGATGGCTCCGGCGTAGTCCACACCCAGGTGGGCTTTCCACTGCTTCAGGATGGGGTGAAACCGCATGCTGAAACCGCTGGTGATGCGTGAGAACTCCACCGGCGAAGCCAGAAAGGAGCGGCGCAGGCTCTGGCCGTCCAGCGTGTAGTAGCTGCCTTTTTGGCCCGGCTCGGCAAACCACATGGCTTGGTAGGTTTTGCCGTTGCTGTAGAACTCGGCACTCAGTACGCGACCGGTCCGCAAGACTTGGCCGTCGGCTTCGGCGGTTTCATACACCACTGAAAAATGGTCGCCCTTGCGCAGGGCGCGGTGAAAATCGATGTCACCCGAGAAAATTTCGGCGATCTGGGTCGCCACCGCGTCGGGGATATTGGCCTCGTCGGTGGCGGCAAACAGCGAACTGCGGATGGTGCCACCCGCCAAGCGGCTGGTGTTTTGCAGCGCGGCTTCTTCAATGCGCGATCGGAAGCCCTGCGCGGTTTTTTCGACCACCAAACGTTCAAAAACGCTGTCGTTGCCGGGGTTCCAACGCACGCTCAACTGGCGCAGTGCATGGCTGTCGCTGGCTTCGGCATTGACCACGCGGCCCGCCTTGCCCAGCAGGGCCTTGCTAGCCAGCGCGTCGCTGCGTAAAAACGCCACGGCTGCCGCATCGTCAACACCCAGCCGCTGCAGTAAGGTCGCTGCCGTGTCGCTAGAGCGCGTGGTTTCGGTGCGGAACAAGTTGAACGTGTGGCTGTCCAGCGCATCGGCCTGGTCTTGCAGGGCCAGCGGCTGCACCGCCTCGGAAATCTGGTGGACGGGGAGGTCAGCGGCATCGGGGCCGAGGGACGCAACGGCAAATGCACCACCGCCTCCGCCCAGTAAAAGAGCTGCCACCAGCGCGGTGAGGCGCTTAGGGTGGCGTTGCAACAGAGAAATCAAGCGATCGCTGACGGATGAAAAACCGTGGTTCAAAACGGGGGTTCCTAACGAATGTGGGTGCTGTGGCGCAATTTGGATATCGTGTGCGCGGCCTGCAAGTTCAGTGTGGGGGCGGCCTATCAGGCAACGCGCCACTAAAATCAGGGGTTACAGCGAGTCCGCGAGTATAACGGTGCCCTACGTGGGCCACAACCGATAAAGCACTGAAAAACCCTTATGAATCAACCCGCACACGTAAAGCCTAGTGGCTCATTTCCTGTAACAGATCGTGTGAAAGAAGCCCTGGCGGTGTCGCTGCGCGGCTGTGACGAGCTGATTCCTCAGGAAGACTGGGTCAAGAAACTGGCCCGCTCCGAAGCCACCGGCACGCCGCTGCGCATCAAATTGGGCCTGGACCCGACCGCGCCCGACATCCACATCGGCCATACCGTGGTGCTCAACAAAATGCGCCAACTGCAGGACCTGGGCCACACGGTGATCTTTTTGATCGGTGACTTCACCAGCATGATCGGCGACCCCTCGGGCCGCAACAGCACCCGCCCGCCGCTCACCGCCGAGCAGATTAAGGTCAATGCCGAGACCTATTACAAGCAGGCCAGCCTGGTGCTGGACCCGAGCAAGACCGAGATCCGCTACAACAGCGAATGGAGCGACCCGCTGGGCGCGCGCGGCATGATCCAGCTAGCCTCGCGCTACACCGTGGCCCGCATGATGGAGCGCAACGACTTCCACGACCGCTTCCACGGCGGCCAGTCGATTGCGGTGCACGAGTTTTTGTACCCGCTGATGCAGGGCTACGACTCCGTGGCCTTGAAGAGCGACCTGGAGCTCGGCGGCACCGACCAGAAGTTCAACCTGCTGATGGGCCGCCACCTGCAGGCCGAATACGGCCAGGAGCCGCAGTGCATCCTGACCATGCCGTTGCTCGAAGGCCTGGACGGCGTGGAGAAGATGTCCAAGTCCAAAAACAACTACATCGGCATCAGCGAAGCGCCCAACAGCATGTTTGCCAAGGTGTTGAGCATTTCCGACGTGCTGATGTGGCGCTGGTACACCCTGCTGTCTTTCAAGAGCGAGGCCGAGATCGCCGCGCTCAAGGCCGAAGTCGAAGGCGGCCGCAACCCCAAAGATGCCAAGGTTGCCTTGGCCAAGGAAATCACCACGCGCTTTCACAGCGCCGCCGCCGCCGATGCCGCTGAGCAAGATTTCAACAACCGCAGCAAGGGCGGCGTGCCGGACGAGATCGCCGATGTGGCCGTGCCGCTGGGCGAGGGCGGTGCGGCGATCGGGATTGGTGCGCTGTTGAAAATGGCCGGGCTGGCCGCCAGCAGCGGCGAAGGCAACCGCCTGATCGACGGCGGTGGCGTGCGGGTTGATTCCAGTGTGGTCAGCGACAAGGGCCTGAAGCTGGGCGCGGGCAGCTACGTGGTGCAGGTCGGCAAGCGCAAGTTCGCCAAAGTGACCGTGGCGTAGCCGTTGTAACCTCCATTTTTAAAGGACTGTGATGCCCCGTACGCCCCATTTTGTGAAGCAGATAGCCGCCGTGTGCATGCTGGCGGGGCTGGCCATGGCCGCCCAAGCGGCCGAGATCGCGGTGCTGAGCGCGGGGGCCATTGAGCCCGGCCTGCGGGCGGCGGTGGCGGCCTATGACGCACAAACCGGACACCACACCCGCCTGACTTTCAACACCGCACCGGCGTTGAAAAAGCGCATGGACGGCAACCCCGCGTTCGACGTGGTCATCGCGCCGCGCGCGGTGATCGGCGAATTTGCCGCTGCCAGCAAACTGGCCGAGACCCGCGCCAATGTCGGTCGGGTCGGTATGGGCGTGGCCGTGCGCGATGGCGCGCCGGTGCCCGATATCCGCAGCGCCGAGGCGCTCAAACAGGCCGTGCTGGATGCGGATTCGTTGGTGTTCAACCGGGCATCGACCGGCCTGTACCTCGAAGGCCTGCTGAAAAAATGGGAGGTCTCCGCCCAGGTTGAGGGCAAAACCAGCCGCTACCCTGACGGCGCGGCGGTCATGGAACACCTGCTCCACGGCCAGGGCCGCGAGATCGGCTTTGGCGCCATCACCGAAATTCTTCTGTACCGCGGCAAAGGCCTGACCCTGGTCGGGCCGGTGCCGGAAGCGGTGCAGAACTACACCGCCTACACCGCTGCGCCGCTGGCATCCGGCACGCAGCAGGCGCTGGCGCAAGAGCTGCTGGCCTTTTTGGCCGGGCCGGTGGGCAAGGCGGCGTTTGTGGCCGCAGGCATTACCGACTAAACGCCCCGCGTGAAAGCCATTCTTCAGCGCGTCGCCCAGGCCCGCGTCGAGATTGCCGGGCAGGTAGTGGGTGCCATCGGCCCTGGTCTGCTGGTGCTGTTGTGCGCTGAGCGCCTGGACACCGACGCGCAGGCCGACAAGCTGCTGGCCAAAATCCTCAAGCTGCGCATCTTCAGCGACGCGGCGGGCAAGATGAACCGCAGCCTGCAAGACGTGGCCGGTGGCCTGCTGGTGGTCAGCCAGTTCACGTTGGCGGCCGATGTGGCAGGCGGCAACCGGCCCAGCTTTACCGGCGCGGCTGCACCTGACGAAGGACGGCGTTTGTACGACTACTTTGTTGCCCAGGCCCGGCTAGCCCACAACCCCGTGCAGACCGGGCAGTTTGGTGCCGACATGCAGGTGCACCTGGTCAATGACGGCCCGGTGACCATTCCTATCCAGTTCTAGCGTCAGCGCAGAAAGATCTCCACCCGGCGGTTGCGGGCTTCGGCCACGCCGTCGGCGGTGGGCACGGCCAGTTGGCGCTTGCCCCGGCCCCGGGCTTCGATCAACTCCGCCTGTACCGACTGTGGGTCTTGTAGCAGCATCTGGCGAACTTGCTGGGCGCGTTGCAGTGACAGCGCATCGTTGGCAGCATCGTCGCCTTGCGCATCGGTGTGGCCGATAACCAGAATGTCGGCCCCGGCGCGCTGGTGGGCTGCGGCCACCACTTTCGCCAGATCGGCCTGCGATGCAGGGGTCAGCAGCGTGCCCCCGGCTTCAAAGTAGAGGATGAAGTGTTCGGGCGGCGGCGGCATGGCGCTGAACAGCGCCGGGTAGGCCTGCTGCACGGTGGCCAGGTCCAGCGTGTCTTGGGTGGGTTCCTGGCCCCGCACGACCATAGCGCGCTGGTAGGGGATGGACAGGGTTTGGCGGGCGGTGCCCGACACCACCACCACCGACGACGGCGAACCGTCGGCCTGGGGCAGCAGCACCACTTCTGTGGAAGGCGGTGTGGCACGGCCGGCCAATAGCGCGATGACCAGACCGCCGATGGCGAGGATGGCCGGGCCCATCATGGCTTACCCCCTTCCGCGTGGACGACAAAGTCGGTGCCCAGCACGCCAATCACCGAGGTCGGTGTGGTGATCTTGACGGCATCGGGGTGGCCCTTGCCGACCAGCCCGGTGACCATGCGCAGGCTGCCACGCAGCAGGCTGATGAACAGATTTCCTTTTTGCGTGGTGCCGTTGAAGGCGAAGCTGGTGATGTCGAGTTGGCTGTGCGGGCCCAGCACCAGGGTGGTGCCGTCGCGCATCACCACGCTGGCCGCGCTGTCGGCGCCGGTAGCCAGCATGTCGGCCTCGGCCACGGGGTCGCCGGAATGGGCCGGATGCGGGCCCTGGGCGTTGGTGACCGTCACCGTGCCCTGTACGATTTTGAGCGTGCCTGCGCGGGCGGCATCGCTGCTTTGGGCACCGGCGGTGCTGCAGCACAAGACCAGCGCCAGAGTGGATACAAAAAGTCGCATGGTGCTATCCCGTTTATGCCGCATAGGGATCGGCGATGCCCAGCCCGGCCAGGATTTCGGCTTCATAGGCTTCCATCGCATCGGCATCTTCTGCGCTGGTCTCGTGGTCCCAGCCTTGCGCGTGCAGCGTGCCGTGGACCAGCAAATGGGCGTAATGGTCTTTCAGCGACTTGCCGTTCTCTAAGGCTTCGCGGGCGACCACGGGGGCGCACAGCACCAGATCGGCAGTGACGACGGGCTCCTGCGTGTAGTCGAAGGTCAGCACGTTGGTGGCGTAATCCTTCTTGCGGTAGCCGCGGTTCAGGGCCTGGCCTTCCTCGGCATCGACGATACGCACGGTGATTTCGGCATCCACGGCCAGCGCGTGGCGAATCCAGCGGGCCACGCTGTGGCGCGGCAGGGCGGCGCGGTGGGGAGCCGCGTCGGCGAGCGTGCCGAATTGCAGCGAGAGTTGCAGATTTTTAAGCATGTTTTAGGGCTCCAGCGCATATGGAACCTGCGCAGGAGGCTATCAAATGTGTAGTATTACGGCGCGGCGCGTTTGCGCGGTGCGGGGTCGGTATCGGACTTGCCCCGGGTGTCGTAGGCATCCACGATGCGGGCCACCAGCGGATGCCGCACCACGTCGGCGCTGGTGAAGCGGCAGATGGCGATGCCCTTGGTGCGGCGCAGCACCTGCTCGGCGTCGATCAGGCCGCTGGTTTGCGTTTTGGGCAGGTCGATCTGGCTCACGTCGCCGGTAATCACCGCCTTGGCCCCAAAGCCGATGCGGGTCAAAAACATCTTCATCTGCTCGGGCGTGGTGTTTTGCGCCTCGTCCAGAATGATGAAGGCGTTGTTCAGCGTGCGCCCGCGCATGAAGGCCAGCGGGGCCACTTCAAGCGCATTGCGCTCAAAAGCCTTTTGTACCTTTTCGGGCCCCATCAGCTCGTACAGCGCGTCGTACAGCGGGCGCAGATACGGGTCAATTTTTTGGTTCAGGTCGCCGGGCAAAAAGCCCAGCCGCTCACCGGCTTCCACCGCCGGGCGGGTCAGCACGATGCGTTGCACGGCGCTGCGTTCCAGCGCATCCACGGCGCAGGCTACCGCCAAATAGGTCTTGCCGGTGCCTGCCGGACCAATGCCGAAAGTGATGTCGTGCTGGGCGATGTTTTCCAGATACGTGGCCTGGTTGGGCGTGCGGGCGCGCAGGTCGGCGCGCCGGGTTTGCAGCGATTGGCTGTCCACGCCCTCGCTGGTGTCGGTGGCCAGCATCAATTGCACGGTGTCGGGGCGGATCGGGCGGGCGGCCTGCTCGTACAGCGCCTGCAGCAGCTCCAGCGCCTGCTGGGCCTTGGGCTTGGGGCCGTCGATCTTGAATTGCTCGTGGCGGTGGGCGATGGTGATTTGCAACGCCGCTTCGATGGTGC